>NZ_JASPIY010000007.1:0-150019 GCF_030232085.1 Corynebacterium sp. MSK073
TACCCCCGGTACCCGATATCCGCACCGGTCGGTACTCGATACCGCCCTACCGGTACTAAATAGCGTCGCGCGTCACACAACATCAAAACCGACCAACGCATCCACTACATCATGGACCCGGTCACCGGCACCGTACCTACCAAGTAGACCACCCCAAAGGACCACTGACCACCCACAACACACACTGGCACTATACCTGGAGGAAATTCTTGGACCACAAAAAGAAAAAGCACCAGAAACAATCTGGTGCTTGAGGGTCCTGCCTAGAGAACGAGCAGGTCATAGCGGGTGGCTTTGACATCGGAAAGCCGCTTGCGGGCGCGCTCTAAGCGCTGCCATTGTTCCTGGGGGATGGATTTCCGGGCGATGGTGACGGTTTCAGCATCGGGGGTTCCCCAAGCAATGGGCATGGGGGATATCTGCTGCCAATGCTCTTTATCGGAAGTAGAACGCTGACCGGACACGGCGGCGACTGGAACCTTGGTGCCAACGGTGCGTTGGACGCCGGGAATGGAGGACACCGTGCGCAGGCACGCGCCCCAGCGTGGGGGAAGGGACGGATCCACATTGGTATTTACCAAGGCAAGAAGGATCATGTCTCGCTCGTTGACCTGCGCGATGACGGCGGGAGCGAGCGGATAAGAGTCATAGAGGGATTGGGCCGTTCCCACCTTGCTTGCAGCGGCGACGCCGACGATGGCAACGACGATGCCAAAGAGGATGAGCCCTAAGCCCAGGGTGATTCCCCAGGAAAAGTTCCACCAGACGGCGGCGCCGGCGATGATCAGGATGAGGCCGAAGATAAGCCCGGATACGCGAAGCCGGTTGGAATCGCGCAATAACTCGTTATTGGCCTTGGCAAAGGACTCGTCAACGTCGAACTTAAAGATCTTCATTGGCCTAAGTCTACTGCGTCCATGAGCCGGTAGGCATATCCTTGCTCGGCGAGGAAGCGTTGGCGGTGCATGGCGTAGTCCGCATCTAGGCTGTCGCGGGTGACCAGGGTATAAAAGAGCGCCTCGGTTTCCTTCGGGCGCAGCAGGCGGCCAAGGCGTTGTGCCTCTTCTTGGCGGGAGCCAAAGGTGCCGGAGACCTGGATGGCCAGTGCCGCTTCGGGCAGGTCGATGGAGAAGTTGGCCACTTTGGATACGACGAGGATGGCCAGCTCGCCCTCGCGGAATTGCTGGAAGAGTTTTTCGCGCTTGGCGGTAGAGGTGGTGCCATCGATGACGGGGGCATCGAGGTGCGCGCCTAATTCGCGCAGTTGATCCACATATCCGCCGATGATGAGCGCTTGTTGGTCATGGGAGGCAAGGATCTTATCGACAGCCCGGAGCTTGGCCGAGGCTTGTGCAGCGATGCGGTAGCGATCGCGCGGCTGCGCGGTGGCATAGAGCATGCGTTCTTCCGGATCCATATCCACGCGGACTTCGATGCACTCCGCGGTGGCGATATAGCCGGCCATTTCCAGCTCTTTCCACGGCGCGTCGTAACGCTTCGGGCCGATGAGGGAGAAGACATCGCCTTCGCGGCCATCCTCGCGCACGAGGGTGGCGGTAAGTCCTAGCCGGCGCCGCGATTGCAGGTCCGAGGTCATGCGGAATACGGGTGCGGGAAGCAGGTGGACCTCGTCGTAGATGATAAGCCCCCAGTCGCGGGAGTCGAAGAGCTCGAGGGCGCGGTACTCACCCTTGGTTTTCCGGGTGACCACTTGGTAGGTGGCGATGGTAATCGGCTTGATTTCCTTCTTCTCACCGGAGTATTCGCCGATATCGTTTGGAGAAAGCGTCGTGCGGCGCAAAAGTTCGTCGCGCCACTGGCGGCCGGCAACGGTATTGGTAACCAAGATGAGGGTAGTGGATTGCGCCTTGGCCATGGCGGCAGCACCTACGATGGTTTTGCCGGCACCGCAGGGCAGCACGACGACGCCGGAACCGCCGGACCAGAAGGCATCGGTGGCGTATTCCTGGTAATCGCGCAGGTGCCAGCCGTCCTCGTTCAGCGCGATGGGGTGGGATTCGCCGTCGATATAGCCGGCGAGATCTTCGGCGGGCCAGCCGGCCTTGAGGAGTTCTTGCTTGAGGCGGCCGCGTTCTGAGGGCGCCACGGCGATGGTGTTGTCATCGATGCGCGAACCCAGCAGTTTTCCTACCTTGCTGCGGGAGAGCTCGGTGAGGATGGCGGGTTCTTCAGATTCGAGGATGAGCCCGTGGGCGGGGTGCGCCTGGAGGCGGACGCGGCCGTAGCGGGACATGGTCTCGGCGACATCGACAAGCAGCGATTGCGGGACCGGGAACCGGGAGTAGGTTTCTAGGACATCGACGACCTGCTCGGCGTCGTGGCCGGCGGCGCGGGCATTCCACAATGCCAGGGAAGTGATGCGGTAGGTGTGCACGTGCTCGGGGGCGCGTTCCAGTTCCGCGAACGGCGCGAGGGCGGTGCGCGCAGCGCCGGAATCTGGATGATCGACTTCCAGCAAGACGGTCTTATCCGACTGCACAATCAGTGGTCCGTTCATGCGTCTAGGGTAACGGAGGTGATGCGGTGCAAGGGAAACCGGATGGTGGAGCCATCGGCGGCGCGGGCATCGATTTGGCCACCGGCGACGGTCAGTGGGGTAACGGTGCGGGTCTTGGTATTGCCATTTTTATCGGCGTAGCCAATGGTGATGGGGCGTGCGGTGCGCGCGGCGGCGTGGACCAGATCCAGGTTGGGCAGGCTCGGGGCCTCGCCAGTGGTGAGGTTGCGCAGCGCACGCGCGATATCCGGCGGCGCGGCTTGAGCGCGAGGGCTGGGCGTGGGAAGTGTCGCGGGCTCGGGCGCGATGGACAGGCTAGCGCCGGTTTCGTCCTCGGCGGCGGGGGAGAGGCCGTGCTCGCGCAGGAGTTCCAACAGCTCGCTGACGCGCAGCTGGGAAATCGCGACCGTGGGGGCCAGCAGGCGCAGCGGGGTGGCCTTCGCGGCGATCTGCAAGAGGGCTGGGTCCTCGCTGCGCAGGTAGGACAGGGCAGGGCCGGAGCGCAGGGTGCCGTGGCGCTTGGCGATGTCCTCGATGTGGAACGCCAGCGTATGCGGGACATCGCCATGCGCGGCGAAGAAATCGCGGATCTCCGTGCCTGTCATCCCGCGGTCGAGGCCGCGGCGGAGGGAGGCATCGCTAATGCGGTAGACGCTGGCGAGTCCAGGTGATTCCAAGTCCGCGAGGGACTCCAGGGTGTGGTGGGCCGCGGGCTCGAGGGGCCCTGGCACGAGCACGGTCATATCCGCCTGGACCAGGAAATAATCGATGGTGTCGGGTGTGAGGGTATCGGCGGCATCGAAGCCATCGATAAGCACGCTGGTGGCTCGCCCGAGCGCGATGGCGCCTATCCATTCGGCCTCGCGGTGCAGCTCCTCGATGGTCTCCGGGGAGGTATGCGTGGCAAAAAGCGGGAAGGAAAAATGCAGATCCTCTTGAAATTCGGCCGCGGACAGCGGCTGCGCGGAGTGGAGGTAGACATCGAGGATGTGCCGGCGAAATTTGGGTAGGCGGTCGGTGCTGGCAGAGAGCACCCGGCCGGATTCCCACGGGGTCCAAGGGGAGTATTCCCAGGCCGAGAGGAGCACGCGCCACTGCGCGGCTAGTTCTGCATCGAGCCACTCTTGGGCGGAGTCGGTGGGTGCGAGGAAGTTCCCTTCGTACCCGGACGGCTCGCCGCGGTTGATAAGTCGCGCAGACAGGCCAAGCGTAATCAGGCGGCGCAGCTCTGGTTCCGCGATGTCCAGCTGCTTGCTGAGCTGGGCAAGGGGACGCACGCCGACGGTTTTATCCTTGAGCAGCTCGATCGGCCGGGCGCCGAGGGCAGAAATCAGCTGTTGCATGCCGCGCACTACCGACAGGCCTGCGGCGGTGCCGGCGTCATCGGCCTTGCGGTCAGCGGTGGGCTGGCCGCGGCGCGCGGAGGGCTCAGTAGGGATGTGTGGGACGGTGTGCCCCTTCATCGCGCGATGAACCTCGCGCGGGAGGCGAACGGTCTGGGAGTCAACGCGCTGCAAGAGTTGCTTGGCAATCAGCCGCGGCACGGGGTGGGCCGGATTGGTCTCGCGGGTGGTACCGATGCCATTGGAGCGCGCCAGGGTGGCAAGCACGTGGCGTTCGTCTTCGGCGAGGGCATCGATTGTCGCGGGCGATACCTCGAGCTGGTTGAGTAGCGACCAGCCCGTGGGCAGCGCGGGCATGACCTCCGGCGGGATTTGCACCGCGCCGAAGGCGAGGCCGCGCTCCTTCAGCTCGCGGGTAATTTCGGGGTTGTGGTCTTCTACCTCTGCAAGCTCGCCGCCGCGCTTGGCGATGCCCTCCAGCACCGCCAACTGCTGCGCGTTACACTCCGCTAGCGCCCGGGCGATAGAGGTGCGCAAGAGGAGGCGCGTGGCCAGCGCCGCGATGGAGGGCGGCAGCGGGGTTAAAACATCGGGGCGGTGGCGAAGGATGGTGGCCAGTTCCTCTTCCGAAAGAGAATTAAGCCAGGTGCGAAAATGCGGGAGGTGGGAGGACTGAGTCATGATAAATCACAATTTTAGCGCCGGATTGAGTTACGTTTTTGCCCGAGGTTTGAAATAATAAGGCTATGTCGAATGAAAAGAATGGCTTTGTTTCCCCGGCTTGGCCGGACAATGAACACCGCGAGCATGCAATTACGGAAATGTCTGCGCCTTTTGCTGGTGCTTCCAGCCCCTACGGCGACGATCTGGTGCTGCCGATGCCGGCAGAGAAGTTGAACTACGTTCACCCTTATACCCGCATCAATCGCTAAAAAAATTCCCCTTGCCGCGGACGGCGAGGGGAATTTTTATGTGCTTATTTAGCGGCTGAAGTTCTCAACCAGCTGCGCAACCGGGTCGATGACGTTGCGGTTCGCGGAGTAGAACGCGTTAAAGTCGTGGCGGTTTGCGTGGTAGAAGTCGGTGAACTGCGCCGGCAGCTGCAGGCCGTAAGCATTAGCGGTGTCCTTAACAAGGTTGTAGACGGCGTCTACGGCGAGCTCATCGGACTTGTTTTCTACTGCCTGCTGCACTGGCTGTGGTGCCTCAGCGGGTGCGGAAGGTGCGGTGCGCTCGGTTGGCGCGGAGTTTAGGCCAAGGGAGGCCGAGCATGCGGGCCATGCGCCCCAGCCCTGGTTAGCCAGGGTGCGCTCAGCGATGACAATCTGCTGCTCGCGGGTTGCCTGGTTAGCGGTAGGGGCGAACTCACCGCCGCCGTATGCCTGCCAGGTCTGCGCGTTGAACTGCAGGCCGCCGTGGTAACCATTGCCGGTGTTGATGTGCCAGTCGCCGCCGGACTCGCACTGTGCGAGGCGGTCCCAGTCGGAGTCAGGGGCAGCGGCGGCGTTCGGCGCCATGATGGCGGCGGCTGCGCCCAAGGCAACGGTGCCCGCGGTGAACTTGGCGGCAAAGTGGTTAGTCTTAGCGGAGTGGCGTCCCATAAAAGTAGTCCTTTCCGTGGTGCCCGTTTTCGTGTAAATGTATTGCGCCTAGAAGAAAGGATGGGCAGGGAAACCTTCTTTGCGGCGACACTGGGGGCCAGCGTAGCGGTTTATAACGAAATAGTCACGTTCTGGGCACTAAACGGGAAAGAATTGAGACTATTGTGGTTCCGTCAGCAAAGTTTCCGCAGGTAATTGCGGCGTTGTGAACTATGTCACACGACGCGTGGAACTTCTGTTCTGTATAACTTCCAGCTAAACTTAAGAATTTACCCAAGAGAAGAGGTGGATACCTATGCCCATTGGCAAAGTGAAGTGGTATGACGCCGAGAAAGGTTTCGGTTTCGTTAGCAACCCGGGCGATGAAGACGTCTACGTCGGCCGGAATGTCCTGCCCAAGGGAATAGAAGAAATCTTTCCGGGCCAGCGCATCGAATTCGATTTCGCGGCGGGGCGCCGCGGGCCGCAGGCGCTGCGGGTGCGCGTGCTGGATAAGCCGCGCCGGCGCGCGCCGGCGCGCAAGCCGGAAGAGCTCGGCAGCATGGTCTCTGATGTCATGACCCTGCTGGAATCCCAGGTGCAGCCGGTGCTGAACTCGGGGCGTTACCCCGAGCGCAAGACCGGGCGCCAAGTAGCAGAAATCCTCCGCGCGATTGCGAAGGATTTAGATAGTTAATCATCCATGGTGGATAGGGACCACACGGTGGCGAGGGGGGTTTCTTCGCCATCGTCGTCGGTGCCAATCATGAGGGAGGAGACCTCCACCACCATGAGCCGGGGGCGCTCGCCAGTCGATGCCTCGATGGGGTCTACCGAACCGGGGATATCCACCTCGGTCGTTTCATTCGCACCGTGAGAGGTTTCGTCATTGGCGGCGGGATCATCATAAATGGACAGTACCTTCCATTCGTGATTAGAAATCTCTTCGGGGATGTCCAGATGCAAGGTGTCATCTTCGCCCACGGTTAGCTGGGGAACATCGCCTTCGGGGCAATCGGTTCCCGGCTCGCACACGAGGTAGGGTGTGACCTCCTTGGTGTTATCCCCCACGGAGGCGGTAATAGCAATCTCGCTCGGCTCTGGGCCTGGGCGCGAATTGCGCCAGCTTTGAAAGATCACCACGGAGGCGACGATGACCGCCACGACCACGATGAGCGCGAGGATCTGCAGCAGCGACTTTTTCCTTGCTTCCTTACGGGTTGCCATGGCCCATTACTTTACTCGAACGCGGTAGAGCTCATCCCACCGCTTGCCGGTAAGCCAGAATTCATCGGTGCCCTTGATATGCGCGATGCCGTTTAAGACATCATCGGGATCGGTGTATTTCGATTTATCGATGGCATCGGTAGAAATCACCGCGGTGACCTCGCCGGAGGAGGGATCTATGCGGTAGATATCTTCACTTCCCCACACATTGGCGTAGACATCACCGTCCACGCATTCCAGCTCATTGAGATCTTCCACGGGCGAGCCCTCGAGGGTGACCTCGGTGGTGGAGTGCTCCGCAAAGGTTTCTGGATCCATGTGGCGCAGGGTAGAGGTGCCATCGGACATGATGAGCTCGTCCTGGTTGGCGCAGAGCCCCCAGCCTTCGCCGGCATAGGTGGCGGTGTCCGTACGCTGGAAGTCGCCGTCATAGCGCAGGGCCTGCCCGCGCTTCCAAGTCAACTGCCAGATGGAATCGCCGTATTGGGTAATGCCCTCCCCAAAAAGCGAGTCATCCAGGGCGTGGTTTTGGAGGACCTCGCCGGTTTCAGGGGAGAAGCGGATGAGTTTGGATTCGCCCCATTGCCCGGTGCCGAGCAGGAGGTTGCCCTCGCCGTCTTCTTCGAGGCCTTGCGTAAAGGAGTTCTCTGGCAGCGGCGCGGTATCGAGGACTTCCACTGATAGGTGCTCGGGGGAGGAAGATTCAGAATTATCAGAAGAGCAGGCGGTTAAGGCGCAGCAGGGCACGGCAATGAGCGCGGCGCGGCGGAGAAACGACATGCACCATATGTACCACTGTTGGCGGGCCATCATGAATAATGAGGGGCGTGAGTAAGCGAAAAGCAAATCCGTTGATCGATTCCCGCGCCGTACGCATTGCGCGTGAGGCATTGGAAGAGGTGGGGGAAGGGGGCATCGGCAAGCATAGGGGCGTCGCTGGAATGGGCCGCAATGTTGTCACCCATCGCTTTGCGGCGGATATGCCGGGCTACCCAGGATGGGAATGGCAGGCCGTGCTCGCGTGCGCGGAAGGTTCGCGCTACGTCACCGTCAACGAGGTGGCGCTGGTGCCTGGCGGGGAGGCGCTGCAGGCCCCGGAATGGGTGCCGTATGAGGACCGCGTGCTGCCGGGGGATTTGGGCCCGGGAGACCTCATGCCGCCGGCCATCGATGATGAGCGCCTGAACGGAAATGAGCTTTCCGCCAAGGGCCTGGCGGATGCCAAGCATCGCTGGCAAGAGGAATATGGTCCAAACTCGGAGATGGCGGCCAAGGCGCACCTGCAGTGCCGCACGTGCGCTTTTTATATGCAGCTCATGGATAACTTTGGGGTATGCGCCAACGAGTATTCCGCTGATGGCCGCGTGGTGCACGCGCGCTACGGTTGCGGTGCGCATTCGCAGACGCGGGTGAGCGAGGAGAAGGCGCCGGCCGCGGCCTTCGATGATGAAAAGCCCATTTACCAAGATTTTGATTTTGAGGATTAAAGCAGCACACTTAGGGCGTAAAAATACCGCTCTACGTGAAAGGGCACGGCGTGAAAGCCACTCTCGATCGCTATTTCCACATTTCTGAACGCGGTTCCACCATCGGAACCGAGCTACGCGCGGGAACGGTCTCGTTCTTCGCCATGGCATATATCATTTTGCTCAACCCGCTGATCCTGGGCACGAGCCCGGACGCGGAGGGCTATACCTTAGGCGTGCCGCAGGTTGCGGCCGCCACTGCGCTGGTCGCCGGCGTGATGTCCATTGCCTTCGGTGCGATTGCGAAGTACCCCTTCGCCATGGCCGCGGGCCTGGGCATGAATACCTTCGTCGCCGTCAGCATGGTCGCTACCAGCGGGCTGACCTGGCAAGAAGCCATGGGTCTCGTGGTAATCGAGGGCCTTATCATTGTCCTGCTCGCCGTGTCCGGATTCCGTACCGCGGTATTTGACGCCATCCCGCAGCCCATGAAGGCCGCGATGGGCGTGGGCATTGGCATGTTCATCGCCATGATCGGTTTCGTGGATGGCGGGTTCGTTACCCGCGTGCCCGATGCCGCACAGACCACCGTGCCGGTGGGGCTGGGCATTAATGGCTCGATTGCCACCTGGCCGGCGGTGGTCTTCGTCATCGGCCTTATTATTTGTGCTTTCATGGTCATCCGCAATGTGCCGGGCGGGCTATTTATCGCCATCATCCTCAACACGGTGATTGCCTTCATTGTCCAGGCGCTCACGGACTCCGAGGACTGGGGCATGGCCGCCCCAGAGGCCCCAGATGCGCTGGGTGGGCTGCCGGATCTGTCCATCGTGGGCGATGTGAACCTGGTCGGCGCCTTTGCCAATATCGGCGTGATCTCCACGGTCCTGCTCATCTTCACCCTGCTGCTGACCAACTTCTTTGATGCCATGGGCACCATGACCGGGCTGGGCAAGCAGGCCAAGCTCGTGGATGACAACGGCAACCTGCCGGGCATGAAGAAGGCGCTGGTCGTGGAAGGCGCCGGCGCGGTGGCCGGTGGCTTGGGCTCGGCGTCCTCGAATACCGTCTTTGCGGATTCCTCTGCCGGCATTGCCGATGGCGCGCGCACCGGCCTGGCCAATATCATGACCGGCCTGCTATTTATCGCCGCCATGTTTTTCACCCCGCTCTATGAGATCGTGCCCATCGAGGCCGCCGCACCCGTCCTGGTCATCGTGGGCGTGATGATGGCCGCGCAGCTCACGGATATCCCGTGGACGCGCATGGAGGTGGCCATCCCGGCCTTTTTAACCATCGTGGTCATGCCGTTTACTTATTCGATCGCCAATGGCATCGGCGTGGGCTTTATTACCTTCGCGCTCATGTCCACCTTTGCTGGTAAGGCCAAGCAGGTGCACTGGATCATGTGGCTGCTTGCTGGCTTGTTCGTCATTTACTTTGGCATCGATCCGATTTCGGAGGCCATCGGCTAGCCTGGAAGGCATGCATATCTCTGATCCCCGTGACCCTCGCCTGGACGATATTCGGAACCTCAACAAATCCGATAAATCCGGCGAGGGTTTGGTCATTGCAGAAGGCCCCTTGGTGGCAGCCCGCCTCATGGAATCGCGGTTCCCCATGCGCTGCCTTGTGGGCTTTCCCCAGAAGCTGGAGGCCTTCTTTGCCGAGTACGGCGAGCCCGAGTGCCCCGTCTACGAGGTCTCTCGCGAGACCCTGGCGGAGGTCGCGGGCTTCGATATGCACCGCGGGCTGGTTGCCGCAGCGGACCGCGCCCCAGAGTCGGAGGTGGGTGAGATCCTGGAGCAGGCCCGCACCATCGCCGTGCTGGAGGGCGTGGGGGATCATGAAAATATCGGCGCCATTTTCCGCCACGCGGCGGGCATGAACGTGGATGCGGTATTGCTCGGCTCCGGCGCTGCGGATCCGCTCTATCGCCGCTCGGTGCGCGTATCCATGGGCCATGTGCTGCGCGTGCCCTTCGCACATTTAGAGGGCGGTTTCACCACGTGGCAGCGCTCGCTGCAGGCGCTTGCCGATGCCTCCTTTACCCTCATTTCCTTAACCCCCAACCCCCAGGCGGTGCACCTGGCAGAGGCCATGCACGGGCAAGACAAGGTGGCCATGCTCGTTGGCGCGGAGGGCCCCGGGCTTACCGAGCACGCAATGAAGGCCACAGATATCCGCGCGCGGATACCGATGGCCCCTGGTACCGATTCTCTAAATGTTGCGACCGCGGCCGCCATTTCCTTTTATGAGCGCCAGCGCTCCTTAAGCGACTTGAACGTCTGACGCAGCCAGTTGCCAATCAACGAGCCGAGGTGTTTGGCGGTGGAAAGGATCTCATCGCCGGTGGAATCCGGCTCGGCATCGTGATCCTCGTAGTCGTCATAGTCGTTTAGGCCCAGCCTATTCGCGGATTGCGCGGCGAACTCGCTGACCGGCTGCTTTGGCTTGGGCGGATCGATCTTGGGTTCTGGGCGCCCGTCCACGGCATAACCCACGACGTCCAGGTCTGGGCCTTCCCGCCCCACGGTGATGCCCAACCAGTGTTCCTGGCCGGCCTCCATGATGCTGTGGGGCCGAAATGGCAGGGAAATGCCGCCGAGGGATTCGTCCTTTTCGCCGGCCCAAAACGGCGCCTCGAAGGGCTCGGGCAGGCCGGTGTCCTCGTACAGGCGGTCACGGGTGGCGCACAGGCTGCGCTTGAGCTCGCCGCCTTCCCACAGCGCGAAGCCCGCATAGTCCTCGTCCGCGTTGCTAACAAGCGCGATAACCCGCTGGGCGGGGACTGCGTTTAAGAGGTCGTTCGGCAGTTGGGAGAGCAGGACGGACTCGCCCTCGCAGACCGTTTGCACCACAGTAATGCCCGGGTAGCCGCCGATGTAGTATTCATTCGGATCCGTCTGCGCGGAGCGGTTGAGGGGGAATTGCCCAATCGGGGTGACCGGGAACTTGGGGTTGAGCTGGGCTAGGAACTTGCGGCCGAACCCGCGGTCCGCCTTGGGCTCGGTTTTGAGAACCTCTTCGGCGCCGGGCTTGGAGATGTACCACAGCGTGAGAACGGCATGAGAGATGTCCACTGTTTAGTCCCTCGGGCGCTTGGTATTGGAGCGAACGCCCAAAAGCACGTCCTCCCAGTGCGGGGTCACGGCCTTGCGGCGGCGCTTCGAGGGCTTGGATTCGGAGGACGGATTCTGCAGGAATTCCTCTTCTTCCGTCTCCTCGCTGGAACCGGAAATATCGGTGACATTGGCGGGCTGATCGCCGTCAATGGCTTCGTCATAGCGGCCGCTGCCCAATGAGGTTAGCGAGCGCACCGGCTGTACGAAGTCCGGGTCCGTAAGGTCTGCCGCGACCGAGTTGCGGGCCTCAACCGTAGCGGGCGAGGACATGGACTGCTTGAAGGTCCACTCCGCCTCGTTTTCAGAAAGGCCCGCCTTCCAGGTCACGCGCACAACCCACGGCTCGCCTTGGTGGCGGTAGGCATCCCACGTGGACTCCGAGAGGGAGTGGCCACGGGCGGCAAAGGAGCTTGCCAGTACCTCCCACAGGGTGAGCTTGGCCGGGCCGTCTTCGCGCACCGGGTGGGCCTGCTTGGACACCTCAGAAATGCGGTTGCGCTCCAGCATGACTGGGTAGGCAAAGGGCTCGATGCGCGATTCATCGACGTGCATCTCTTCCGCGAGCTCCGCGGTGGAGGCACCGGCACGAATGCGGTTTTGGATCTCTGCCGGCCGGATCTGCTTTTCTTCCTCTTCGTGGGAGGGCTTGGGCATCGGCGCTAGCTTTGGCGGCTCCGGCTTGCTAGCGGTGGGCGTGAGGGCGGAACGCAGCTCATCGGTGATGGGAAGGGAAAACTCTTCGCCTTCTTCGGTGCGTAGCACCAATGAGTCTTCGCTCGATTCGCTGTCAACGAGAAACAGCTCGCGCATAGTGTGGCGCTCCTTTGCCTATCGACGGAAGGACGGATCTGTGATGCAGTCAACTATAACGCGAAAAGGCCCCGCGCCATGCGAGGCGGCGGGGCATGTTGATCACTTAGTTGGCATCCAGCACGTAGTCGATGCACTGCGTGAGCTTGGCGATGTCCCCAGGCTCAATCGCCGGGAACATGCCCACGCGCAGCTGGTTGCGGCCCAGCTTGCGGTACGGCTCGACATCGAGGATGCCGTTGGCGCGCAGGGTGGCGGCAAGGTGGGCGGCATCGACGGAGTCGTCGAAGTCGATGGTACCCACGACTAGCGAGCGCGCTGCCGGTTCGCTAACAAACGGAGTGGCCTCTGGGCAGGATTCGGCCCAGTTGTACAGCGTGGAGGAGGATTCGGTGGTGCGCTTGACCATGCCGTCGAGGCCGCCATTGTCATTCATCCACTGAATCTGGTTATCCAGCATGAGCAGGGTGGCGATCGCCGGGGTGTTATAGGTCTGGTTCTTGCGGGAGTTATTCACCGCGGTCTGCAGGTTCAAAAACTCCGGAATGAAACGGTCGGAGTTATTGATCTTTTCGATGCGCTCCAGCGCGGCTGGGGACATGGCGGCGAGCCAGAGTCCGCCGTCGGAAGCAAAGCACTTCTGCGGCGAGAAGTAGTACACGTCGGTCTCTGCGATATTGACGGGGAGGCCGCCGGCGCCAGAGGTGGCATCGACAAGCACGAGCTGCTGGTCGTTGTGGGGGTGGGGGCGGACAACCTCCGTCATCGCACCGGTCGAGGTCTCATTGTGGGCCCAGGCGGCGACATCGGCATCGGCGGCAAGCTCGCGCGGATCCGGGGCGGTGCCGACGGGGGATTCGGTGAGCGCTGGGGCATCGAGCCACGGGGCCTTGGAAGAGGCCTTGGCAAACTTGGTGGAGAACTCGCCGAAGGTAAGGTGGGCCGACTGACGCTCGATGAGGCCGAAGGTAGCTGAATCCCAAAAGGCGGTGGCGCCGCCCAGGGACAGGACAATTTCGTATCCCTCAGGGAGCGAGAAGAGATCGCTTAAGCCCTCGCGTACGGAACCGACGAGGTTTTTCACCGCCGGCTGGCGGTGCGAGGTGCCCACGATAGCGGGGTCAATAGCCTCGATCTGGGCGGGGCGCACCTTGGAGGGTCCGCAGCCAAAGCGGCCATCGGAAGGCAAGAGATCTGCTGGCAGTGTGATTTCTGGAGTACTCATGCCGCTAGTGTAGAACAGTTCCGGTTGGATGGCAGGTATTTTGATGCCCGTAAACTTGTTGGCAGTATCACAAAGTTTGCTAGAGTGTGAATAGGTATAAGGCTGACTTGAATAAGTTAGTGCCTTAAAGAACTCTTTAACAGGGAAAGGAAATTCCGTGTCTACTGAAGAAAACAAGGTAGTACTCAAGCACGCCGGCAACGAGTACGAGATGGACATCAAGCAGTCCACTGAGGGCGATTCCGGCTTCGATATCTCCAAGCTCCGCAAGGAAACCGGGCTTGTTACCTTCGACCCCGGCTACACCTCCACCGGCTCCACCGAGTCCAAGATTACCTTTATTAACGGTGAGGAGGGCATCCTTCGCTACCGCGGCTACGATATTGCGGAATTGGCAAATAACGCCACCTTCAATGAGGTTTCCTACCTGCTGATTAAGGGCCACCTGCCGGACGAGCAGGAACTGTCGGAGTTCAATAACGCCATCCGCCACCACACCCTCTTGGATGAGGACTTTAAGGCGCAGTTCAACATCTTCCCGCGCGATGCACACCCGATGGCCGTGCTTGCGTCCTCCGTGAACATTCTCTCCAGCTACTACCAGGACCAGCTGGACCCGCTGGATGAGGAGCAGCTGGACAAGGCCACCGTTCGCCTGCTGGCTAAGGTGCCGATGCTGGCCGCTTACGCTTACCGCGCATCCCAGGGCAAGCCTTATATGTACCCGGATAACAACCTGAACGCGCGCGAGAACTTCCTGCGCATGATGTTCGGTTACCCCACCGAGGAGTACGAGGTTGACCCGGTTGTCTCCAAGGCGCTGGACAAGCTGCTCATTTTGCACGCTGACCACGAGCAGAACTGCTCCACCTCCACCGTCCGCATGATTGGTTCCGCACAGGCCAACATGTTCGTCTCCATCGCTGGCGGCATCAACGCCCTGTCCGGTCCGCTGCACGGCGGCGCTAACCAGGCCGTGCTGGAGATGCTCGAGGACATCGAGAAGAACAACGGCGGCGACGCTACCGACTTCATGAACCGCGTGAAGAACAAGGAAAAGGGTGTTCGCCTGATGGGCTTCGGCCACCGCGTGTACAAGAACTACGACCCACGCGCGGCCATCGTCAAGGAAACCGCACACGAGATCATCGATCACCTGGGCGGCGACCCGATGCTGGACCTGGCCATGAAGCTGGAAGAGATTGCGTTGAACGATGACTACTTCGTCTCCCGCAAGCTCTACCCGAACGTGGACTTCTACACCGGCCTCATCTACCGCGCCATGGGCTTCCCGACGGACTTCTTCACCGTCCTCTTCGCCATCGGCCGCCTGCCGGGCTGGATCGCTCAGTACCGCGAGCAGCTGGAGATGAACACCAAGATCAACCGTCCTCGCCAGATTTACACCGGTGAAACCCTGCGCAAGGTTACCCCTCGCAGCGAGCGCTAAATAGCGCTTTTGGTCGCCCCAATTCAACCGAATCGGGCTTGAGCACTATAATTGGTGCAGCTCGGTTCGGTTTCATTGCGACCGCACGAACAAACTAGATTTCCCAAGGAGACTAATCCCCATGGATAAACCTGTTATTGAAGCCCAGTCTGGCCCAGCGCCGACCGACCTCGTCATCGAGGACATCGTCGTAGGCGATGGCGCTGAAGCCAAGCCTGGTGGCGTAGTGGAGGTCCACTACGTTGGCGCCGAATATGAGACCAACCAAGAATTCGATTCCTCGTGGGACCGTGGCCAGTCCATCGAGTTCCCACTGACCGGTCTCATTGCCGGCTGGCAAGAGGGCATCCCGGGAATGAAGGTAGGCGGTCGCCGTCAACTCATCATCCCGCCGGAAAAGGCCTACGGCCCCGCCGGCGGTGCGCACCCGCTGTCCGGCCGCACCTTGGTCTTTATCATTGACCTCATCCGCGCCGACTAAGCTGCGCTAAAAATCGTTGAACCGGCTCTCCTTAAAGGGAGCCGGTTTTTCGTTGTGTAGTGGCAGTCAGTTCCCGCAAGGGGCCGCATAAGACGAGAAACTGGGGCACAATGGGAATTATGACTGTGCCAACTATTTCATTCAATGATGACCGCGAGATGCCCCAGCTTGGACTGGGCACCTACAAACTCAATGACGATGAGTGCATTCGCGTAGTCCGCGAAGCCATTGACTTGGGCTACCGCCACTTTGATACGGCGACGCTGTACAAGAACGAAGAGGCATTGGGTACTGCGCTCAAACAAGCCATTGACGCGGGCGACGTCACCCGCGAGGACCTGTTTATTACCTCCAAGGTCTGGCACTCTCACCACGGCGCGCAGAAGGCGGAACAGGCCTTCCAGGAATCCATGGAGAAGCTGAAGCTGGATTACTTGGACCTGTACCTCATCCACTGGCCGTGGCGACAGGGTGGGCTGTATGTGGAGACTTTCGAATCCATTGCCCGCCTGCAGGGGATGGGGCAAATCGCTTCCATCGGTGTCGCTAATTTCTACGAAGAGGTCCTCGAGGACCTTATTGACAAGACCGGCATTACCCCGGTGCTCAACCAAGTGGAGCTGCACCCTGGGTTCACCCAGCCGGAGCTGCGCGAGTTCCACCACAAGCACGGCATCGTGACCGAGGCGTGGTCTCCGCTGGCGCGCGGTGTGGTGCTTAATAACCCGGAGATTGAAAAGATTGCCGCCGCGCATGAGGCTACCGAGGGGCAGGTAGTACTGGCGTACCTGATGGCCAAGGGCATTTCCGTTATTCCGAAGTCTGCCCGCAGTGAGCGGCTCAAGGAGAACCTGGCCGCCGCGGAGCTGGAGCTGGGCAAGGATGAAATCACGGCGATTGACTCCTTGGAAGGTCAAGAAGGTTTTGGCCGCATGTTTAATGATCCCCGTGAATTCCCGGGCGCGGAGGGCTAAGAAAGCACTCTCGGGCGAAGGAGCCACCGGCGACGGCGTCGTCGGTGGCTTTTGCTGTGCAGGATGGCTGAGTGGGCGAGTACGTGCTGGTTAAGGCACTCACCTCGCTGATAGGTGGTTCCTTTCGCGCCGCCTTCACTGATTAGTTAACGTCTGGTTAACAAAATTTGCGAACGCGTTAAACCTGGGATGGAGGGGGTGATTTGCATAGAATATTAGCCCAGTTCACCGGAACCTATCGGGCTAAAAGGGGGGGGAGTTTTTGTGGGATGTATTGGCAATATTTACTGCTTTGCAAAGATTGTTCTGTATCTTACATATCAACGCGGGTAGTGATGAACAACACATTGCGCCTCGTTTGTACAGAACCTCTCTCACCCAAGGAGACAACCCTTCTATGAGTGATACAACTGCTCCAGTCGAGCGTCGTGAGCTTACGGCAGCCGACTACATAGAAATGCGCGATAGCGAAGAGTTTGGCGAGTTGCGCAGCGCTTATCGTAGTTTCACTTTTCCCATGACCGTCGCGTTTTTCGTGTGGTACATCGTCTACGTGCTCACCGCCGTGTTTGCGCCTGATTTTATGGCCATTGAGCTTGGCGATGGCGGCTGGAACGTCGGCCTCGTCTTCGGCCTGGCCCAGTTCCTGACCACGTTCATCATTACCTGGATTTACGTGAAATACGCCAATAAGAATATTCAGCCTAAATCGGTTGCTATTCGCGAGAAGTTGGAGGCCAAGTAAATGACTACCACTTACCTTGCACAAGAAACTTCTGCCGGTAACCCGATTCTGAATATCTCCATCTTCGGCATCTTCCTCGTGGTTACCATGGCCGTCGTGTTGCGCGCCGGCAAGTCCACGAAGAAGGCGTCTGACTTCTATACCGGTGGTGGCTCGTTCTCCGGCCGCCAGAATGGCTTGGCTATCTCCGGTGACTACCTTTCTGCGGCATCCTTCCTCGGCATCGTCGGTGCGGTGGCGCTTAACGGCTACGACGGATTTTTGTACTCCGTCGGCTTCTTCGTCGCCTGGCTCGTGGCCCTGATGCTCGTGGCCGAGCCGATGCGTAACGTGGGCCGCTTTACCATGGCGGACGTTTTGTCCTTCCGCCTGAAGCAAAAGCCGGTGCGCGTGGCCGCGTCCATTGCCACGCTCTTCGTGACGCTATTCTACCTCATTGCCCAGATGGCCGGCGCCGGTTCGCTGGTGGCCGTGCTGCTGAACATCCATGACTTTAAGTGGCAGGCAGTCGTCGTTGGCATCGTCGGCGTGCTGATGATCCTCTATGTCTTGGTCGGCGGCATGAAGGGCACGACCTACGTGCAGATGATTAAGGCCGTCTTGCTGGTGACCGGTGTGGTCATCATGTGCATCATGGTGTTTGTCTCACTGCGCGGTGGCTTCAGCAACATGTTCAGCACCGCTATTGATATGCACGCGTCGTCTGATTACCTCCATGAAAAGGGCTATGAGGCTAAGGAAATCATGGAGCCGGGCCTGAAGTACGGTGGCTCTACCGCCGCTAAGCTGGACTTCATCTCCTTGGGTATGTCCCTCGTGCTGGGTGTGGGCGGCTTGCCACACGTTCTGATGCGCTTCTACACCGTGCCCACCGCCGTTGAGGCTCGTCGCTCCGTGACCTGGGCCATCGTTATCATCGGTGCCTTCTACCTGATGACCCTGATTCTGGGCTACGGTGCAGCCGCACTGGTTGGCCCGGACCGCATCCTGAACGCACCGGGTGGCGCGAACGCCGCGGCACCGCTGCTGGCACTGGAAATCGGTGGCTCCATCTTCATGGCCATTATTTCCGCCGTGGCCTTTGCTACCGTGCTCGCCGTGGTGGCGGGCCTGGCGATTACCGCCTCCGCCTCCATTGCGCACGATATCTACCACGCGGTTATTCGCAACGGTGAGTCCACCGAGGCAGAGCAGGTGCGCGTCTCGCAGGCTACCGTGGTGGTGCTGGGTATCGTCTCCATTATCTTGGGCATCTTGGCGATGACCCAGAACGTGGCCTTCCTGGTCTCCCTGGCCTTCGCAGTGGCGGCATCGGCTAACCTGCCGACCATCCTGTACTCGCTGTACTGGCGCCGCTTCAACACCGCGGGTGCCGTGGCCTCCATGTATACCGGTGTTGTCTCCTGCTTGGTCCTCATCTTCTTCTCTCCAGCGGTATCCGGCACCGAAAGCGCCATGTTCCCGAACGCGGACTGGGCGATCTTCCCGCTGACCTCGCCGGGTCTGGTCAGTATCCCGCTGTCCTTCTTCGTCGGTTGGTTCGTATCCATCGTGACCAAGCCGGACAACTTGGACGAGTTGGCGGCAGAGATGGAGGTTCGTTCCTTGACCGGTGTGGGCGTCGAGGCCCCAGTCCAGCACTAATTGCCCGAAAGGTAGCAATTACCGGTAATATGGTTCGACGTGTTTAATCCGTCCTCTCTCAACGCGGCGGCATCAGTAAAGGCTGGTGCCGCCCTTGCCGTGTGCATGCTTGCCTGCTCTACGGTTGCTGGGTGCAGCAATAGCGAGCGAGATAGCACCGCCAAAGCCGAAGACACCACGATTACCGCGCATAGGGCGGCAAAGGTGCCCCCGCGCATCAATGAGTTCCTCAAGGGGGATGAGGACCATTCCATTAGCTATATTCGCCTGCACGATGGCATGTATATGGGCTCTGCGGCAGAACACGATCCCCGCCCGGCGCTTAGCCTCATCAAGCTCTACATCGCCACCTACGTCATTGAACAGGGTGAGTACGAAGACAAGTACGAGGCGCTCGGCATGATCGCCAGCTCTTCTGATAAGAGCGCCGAGGAGCTGTTTAAGAAGTACCCGGATTCCATCGATAAGATTGCCAAGGAATACGATCTGGAATCCACCAAGGCGGGCGAGACCTGGGGCTATTCGGAAACCTCCACCTATGACGTGGCCAGCTTTATCTCGCAGCTCATCAAGCGCGATGAAACCCATCCCGTGCTGGTGGCGATGTCGCACGCGGATCCAGTCTCAGAAGATGGTTATGACCAGGATTATGGCACCGCGAAGCTTTCTAATGTCGTGGGCAGCAAGTGGGGCTGGTCCAACGATAAGTCCATCAATTCCTCGGTGTCCTTTGGTAAAAACTTCGTCGCCGCGGCCTCCATTAATGGCTCTGCCGATGACCTCACGGACTACGTCAAGAGTGAGATCAATGGTGAGAACCTGGGCAAGGCCACCGAGCGGTTTCTGAAGTACAAGGACGGCGAGGACGTCCCGCCCATCGAGACAACCTCAAAGAAGCCGACCTCGAGCGAGAAGAAGGACAAGGACAAAAAGGACGAAAAGAAGTCCTCCGAGCCCAAGGGGAAATAGGCCTACTTAATGGCCTTGGCGATGTCCTGGGCGGCATCGGCAAGCCCGCGGATTTGCTCGTTGCTTAGCGATGACCCCTTAAAGCTCACCCCATCCGCGGTGACCTGCGGCAGCTCCGGCATATTCGGGATGGCCTTGTCCAGGGTGGAGCTGAGATCCTGGATGCCTGGCTGCTTGGACCCGGGCGTCCATTGACCCCAGTCGCTGGCGTAGACCTCGTTGACATCGACGATGACGTTCTCGATGGTCTGCTGGCGCGACTGCGGAAGCTGGTGAATGGTGGTCTTGGGATGGATTTTCCCGTTGGAGCCCCAGTCGTGCATCCAGTAGAACGTGCCAATCCCATCGCGGCTGGCCCACTCGATGGTGTTGTAGTTGCCGTAGACGCCGGTCTGGTAGCCGGCCACGGACAGGGCCTTGGAAAACGCTTGCAGGTATGGCCGGATGAACTGGGTGTAGTGCTCGCGGGTGGGGTTATCGTCGATGGCGATATAAATGGGGCGGTGCGTGGGTCCACCGGCGGCCTTGTGCAGCGAAATGGCCTGCGGGGCGTGGATGGCGGCGCCCGCCGCGCCCTGCTTCCAATCGGCGGTTTCGGCGCGGCCGAATTGATAGACCGAAGCCGTGGGTAGGCCGGCGGCGGCATTGGCGGCAGTCTCTTGGAGTGTGACCGGCTTGCCGGTCATCCAGGCCGCGCCGGGGCGCTTATTGGAAACGTAGCGAATGGCACCGATATGGCCCGCACGCTTGATGGCGGCGGGGGAGGGGATGCCGGAGGAAAAATCGATAATGGTGCCGCGCACCGGGCCGAGGGCGGCGGCAGAGGGTGCGGCCGCACCAATGGCGCCGGCGGTAAGGGCAAGGGCGCTTGCCTTCAAGAGGCCGCGACGAGATAGAGACGGCGACATGAATAACTCCTGCGGTGATTGCATTAGTCACAATAGTTAACAAATGCACCATAGCAGGAGACGGTGGGGGAATCGTGTTTATTTTGACTCGTTGCTAAATTCCACGTTCGTGGCGTGTTCTACGGTGCGCGATACCGTGCAATCCTTCTCGTGGGAGATGCGGATCAGGTTATCCACGAGCGCGCGGGCCTTATCGCCATCTGGGGTGGAGGGGAAGGCGAGGTCGAAGGAAACGCGGACATCGGAAAGCCGCGAAGCGCCATCCTCATCCACGCGGTCGCCCTCTGCGCGCACCTGGAAAGACTCCGGCTCGGTGCGCCGGGAGGTTACGACATCCACATCCACCGCGGTGCACCCAGCGACGGCGGCCAGCAGGAGCTCTACCGGCGACAACAGGCCCTCCCCGCGGCCAAATTCGATGCTGGCCCCATCCGCATTGGTGGCCCGGTACACCGAATTTTCTACGCGGTTAAGGTCAACGGAATACTGCTTGATGATTTCACTCATGGCTTAGAGCTTAAGCCAGGCTCGGGATATAGGCCACGCTGCCGCCCAAGGACATGGTGATAAAGATGGGCGCGATAACCAGGGGGCCGAGCCATACGCGGCCGGTATTGGCATAAAACATCTTGTTCAAGATGGGCAGCAGGATCATCATGGGCAAGATGGACTGCAGCATGTTCACATACAGCCAGTCATCGGTCCAGTGCACCGTGCCGGTGGCGGCGAAGACGGAATATTGGATAACGAAGATCATCGCCAAGCCGACAGAGTTCGCCAGCGCCGCGATGAGGTAGGTCTGCCACTTGGGCGTATCGCTATAACGCGTGCCCACGCCGGCGCGAATGGAGTTGGCCAGATAGAAGATGAACATCGCAGGTACGTACATCAGCGCCACCAGGAACCAGCGCAGCGTCAGCGGGCGCGAGGCCACGACCAAGAAACGGTAATCATTGTGGAAGGCAAGATACACAATGGATAGCACGGAGAAGTACACAAAGAGCAAGATGAAGGCCAGCAGTAGCGTGCGCCCAAAGGTGCGCCAGCTCATCGTGATGCCCCACGCGCGGGCGCGCTCGCCGCGGGCATAGGTGGACTTATCCCGGGTGATATAGAACAAGATAAGCCCGACGATGCCGTTGACGATGGCCCACAAGACCACCGAGTTGACCATGCGCGCCGGGAAGAACCAGGTGCTGACCTTATTCGCGGCATCGTAGAAGACGTCCTGCGAAAGGTTCGCCAGCGGCATGAACGTGAAAAAGGCGATGGCTGCGGTTAACACGAAAAAGCCCCAGAACTTCGCGGCTTCTTTGCCCCGCGGACGCTTCGGTACGGTTGGGAGCGCCTGGGCTACTGGCGCAAAGTAGCGGGTGCGCAGGAGCATTCGGGTCAGCGGGAAGAGCATGGCGATGCCGCCGATGAGGGAAATGAGGTTAAAGACTTCTTTCAGCCACCACGTCTGGTTGCCGGAATCCATCTTCACTGGGGCATCCAGGGTGTCATCGAAGAACTCGAGAATGCTGCCGATGGCACTAGGTGTGAGCGGCTGCAGCGGGTGCAGCGTTTCATCGTTATAGGCAACGCGGTACGTGCCCTTGTCGATGTCCCCGTAGCCCCGGCCGATCTCAATGTGGTCCACCTGGTCTTGTTTCTTGAGCCCAGAGTTGACCATGGACAGAGCCTCTGGGGCATCGCGCAGATCGCCATCGCCGTTGATATTTCGGTAGCCGCCTTCATCGAAGCGGGCATAGCCCAGCGCCATATTTGAGTGCACGTGGGCAAACTTCTTATCGTTTAAGTTCTTGAGCCAGCCAGAGATAAAGACCGCGGAGATCTTATCTAGGTCCTCGGCGCGCTTGCGCTCGCCATCTGTGATGGTGGTGCCGCCTTCGCTATTCGGGTCCTTGGCAGCTTCGAGGGCATCGTCTACCTTCTTGCCGTACTTATTGGCTGCGGTGCGCACCGCAGTACCACCGGCGGAGTGGCCGGTAATGCCGATGCGATCCTCATCGACGTAATTAAACGTATCCAGGTGGTCTGTGACGTAATCAATGGCGGTCACCACGGCGGAATCACTATCGTCTGGGTGTTGCGAGCTGGACTCGCCCTGGTTATACGGGTCAACCACCAGGGTGACAAAGCCGCGCCGGGCCAATTCCAACGAGTTGGAGACCTGGGTTTCCTTAGTGCGCTGGAAACCGGGCGAGACGATGACCATCGGCGCTTTATTCTCCGGCGTCGCGTCCTTCGGCCGGAAGAGATCTGCGGTGACCGTAGCGCCGTGCTTGCCGGCGATTTTGAGGTCAGTGACCTGAATTTTGCCGCCATCGGTTTGTACCAGGGATGAGCCCAACCCACCGACGAGAACGATGACGATGCACACAAAGAGTTTCCAGCCATCGCTAAAGCGGCGCTTCTTCGAAACCTCAGCGGGCAACTGCTCTGTCTGCTGCTCTAGAGAAAGAGACGACTGTTCTTCCACGGGAGTGGGGGAGGGGGATGCGGAGTCGGACATATACGCGTTCCTTGTTGGTGGTGCTTAATTGAAACGAGTGGGCTGAAAGTCCGATAGTGGAAAACTTAAAGTCCAGCGTGGAAGCACATTAGGCCCGCCGGAAAGCGGGTGCAACCGTTGCAGTAAAAGGGGGTGCTGGACAAGTGCTGAACAGGCAAAAGCTCGCGCGATGCGGTGAATTAATAAATCAAGGGCGGCGAGAAGCGGATACGCACCGATTGTCCAAGGGCTGGTTTATGAGCTGCGGTAGTCCGGAACGTGACCCCAGATTCATGGGAGGCGGTAACGGAGTAGTGCCCGGCTTCGAAAATGGCTGAGTCAACTACCGCTGGAACCGTGGCACCTGGTTGGTCTTCCTCCACGATTTTGGCGTGGCGCGGCAAGATGGCGGCTTTAGTGCCTTCGCCTCGCACGGTTACTTCGCTCAATGGCCAAGAGATGCCAAGAGCAGGGCACTCGACGCTGTCACCTGAAATAGAGGCCTGGACAATCGTGGCATCCGAAATAAATCCCGCGACCACCGGGTTAGCGGGATTTTCCAGTAATTGTTGCGGGGTAGCAATCTGCTGGATTTCGCCGCCGTCTAGAACCACGACTCTATCTGCAATTGCCAGCGCCTCGGCGCGATCGTGGTTGACGTGCACCGTGGTTAGGCGTTGTTTTTGTGTCAGGGCTACCAATTCGCGGCGCAAATTATCGCGCAGTGGTTCATCGAGGGCCGAAAGAGCCTCATCCAGCAATAAAACTGTGGGATTAGCGACGATCGCCCGGGCCAAAGCAACGCGCTGGCGCTGCCCGCCAGAAAGGCTGTCCGGTATACGCTCCTCGAATCCCGGCAGGCCCACGAGAGCTAAGGTCTCAGAAATGCGCACTTCGCGCTCTGCCTTAGCTACTTTTGCCTGGCGCAGCGGGTAGCCAACGTTGTCCTTCACAGACATGTGCGGCCAGATCGCGTGCTGTTGGAAGACCATGCCGATGCCGCGTTTCTCCGGCGGAATATCAGTCATCTGCCGGCCATCTATGTAAAGCTCACCTGACGATGGAGAAATAAAACCAGCGATGGTGCGCAAAAGCGTGGTTTTACCGGAGCCTGACGGGCCAACGAGCGCGATGAGTTCTCCGGGTTCGATGGAGAGGCTGATATCGCGCAGGCCGGTGGTTCCATCTGGAAAAGTGACCGTGAGGTGGGAAGCTGCAATTTTCGCCATTATTATGTCCTTACCTTAGGAGCGCGGATAGTCAGTGCGAGGGCAATGATGCCCAGCAGCGCGAAGAGCAGGGCGAGTGCTGATGCCTGGTTATAATCTCCTGCCTGTTGCAGATTGAATACTTGGACACCCAGTGTTGTGGTTCCGGGGGCGACGAGGAGTACGGAAATAGTAAGTTCTCGAATCGCGGTCACCGCGACCAGTACCGCGCCGGAGATGGCCGCCGGAATGGTCATCGCGCCGGTGGTAGTAAATAGCGCCTTAAGCGGTGTGGCGCCAGAAATACGCGCTGCTTCTTCCACGGTGACCGGGGTGCTAATGAGCGGTGCACGCACGGATTGGACAACGAGTGCGGTAAAAGCGCAGACATAGGCGATAAGGATTATCCAAATGGTGTTATACAGCCCGGTATAGCGCCCGGCAATCAGCCAGGCGACGCCGATGATGAGCCCAGGCAGCGCGCTCGGTAGCAGCGCAGAAAGTGTTAAAAGCGTATTTCCCCGCGCCTGGGTCCGAGTCACTAGAATTCCGATGACCCAGCCGAGAATCCCGCAGATTATCGCGGCGGTTATCGACAAAAATGCGGAATTGGTTAGGCCGTCGATAACGCGCGGGTTGGATAAAGCAGCGCTAAAGTTCGCCAGCGAAATGGTTTCAAGAGTAAATGGAACCCCAGGGGCTGGCAGCAACGCGCGGTAGGCCAAACCGAGGATCGGGCCAATGGAAATGGCGAGTCCGCACACCCACATGATGATCGTGACCGGCCAACGCGCTGAATGCAGCGCAAAGCGCGCCGGGCTTCCGGAGTTATGGGTAGAAGACGAGTTTTTCAGGGAGGTGAGATAGTCCAAAATGACGGCGCCGATTCCCAAGAATAAGAGGACAACGCCGATGGTAGAGACCACCTGCAAAGGATTGGATACGGTGCCGGAATCAATGAAGCGGTAAATCATCGTCGCAAGGGTTTCGAACCGAGCAGGTGAGCCGATAATGGCGGGAATCCCAAAGTCAGCCAGATTAGCAATTGCCGTGAGGGTAAACGCGGACAACAATGCAGGGCGCAGGAGCGGAAGGGTGACCGTGCGCAGAACTGTCACCACGGAAGCGCCCGATACCCGGGCGGCCAGTTCAAAATCAGGGGAGATGGAGCGCAGGCTTGAAGAAATGATGACGTATGCCGTGGGAAAAGAGTGGATAGTCATCAGCGCTATGACCCCGTCTGCGCCGTAGATATTCCATATTTCGAACCCAAAGAGCTTATTTAATCCCTGATTCGGGCCGAAGAGTTGAATCCAGGCGATCGCTCCGATAAATGGTGGAACCAAGAGCGGGGAAAGCAGGAATAGGCGCAGCACCGAAGAACCGTAGATATCCGTGCGGTCTAGCGCGATGGCTATAACGGTGCCGATGATGACGGCGGCGAGCGCCGAAAGCGCCGTGGTAAAAAGCGAATTCCATGTGGCGATGCCGAGACCTTGCTCTAGCAGGACGGGAATTTGGTTTCCGCCCAGTGCAAGGGAGACAACAAGGGCTAAAGGCGCGATGAACAGGCCGATGGCAATGAGCCACACGCCAACGCGCAGCGCGGATACGGAGGGATTTTTCAACAAGGGAGCCATCAAGAACTAGGAAGAAACTGCCTTCTGGAAAACCTCGACGGCGGCGTCTTTATCCTTGGTGATTTTTTCTAGGTCTTGGTCCATCAACTCAATGTCTGCGAGTTCAGGGGTGGCTGCTGGGGTTCCCACGTCTTCGCGCACCGGGAGGTACGACTGATCGACGGCAATTTCTTGTGCCTTCTTCGAAAGCAAGAAGTTGATGTATTTTTGTGCTGCTTCTTGTTCCTTGGAGTCTTTGAATACGCCCGCGGGCTCAGAAATATACGGTGATCCCTCGGTGGGGTAGGCGAGGGCAACCGGGGATCCCTTATCCGCGAGGTCGCGGACTAAGTAATCGACGACCACGCCGACGGGCCTAGAACCGGAGGCGGTTTCTTGGGAAGTAGGGCCATTGGACTCTGCGATCATCGGGGAATTCTTGCCTAGGTCTTCGATCCACGCTTCACCGAGGTCTGAATTGTTCTTCCATGCTGAGGCATTGAAGGCCGCCGCACCAGAGACCGCCGGGTTAGGCATGACGAGTTTGTCCTTGTACTTCGGATCGGTGAGATCTGCCCACGAGGTCGGGGCATCAACTTCTGCGATTTCATCGGTGTTATAAGCAATGACCGTAGGGATGATGCGCGTGCCGACATAAAAATTCTCGTCGTCCTTGGCCTCGTCGATGATGTCGTCGGAATCGACATCGGCAAGCTCGATGAGGTCACCGTCCTCGGCGTAATTTTCAAAGGTAGGAGCATCGGCCGCCCAGAAAACATCTGCTTCAATGTCGCCAGATTGCTTCTCCGAAGAAATGCGCGCGTTCAAATCGCCGGTACCAGCGCGGTATACCTTGACCTCGATATCGGGGTTTTCTTCATTGAAGGCCGCATTGATTTCATCGACCTTCTCTTCCGGCTCGGAGGTATAGACGGTAATAGTGGTTGAATCGCTTGCGACCTGCGTATCGTCATTGTCGGTCGCAGGCTCACCGCACGAACTAAGAAGAACGGTTGAAGCAAGGGCTAGGGCAGCGAGAGAAGAGTGCTTCGGCTTCATTGGGGAAGGTCCTCCAGAGAGAGTAGTTAACAGGAACGTCTATCTAACTGCGCCGAAGTTAAGGCAACTTGGGATAGGTGTGAACGCACAGTAAATTCTTTGAGCTCCTGGGCGGATGTCGTGGAGGTGTGGCCAAGGAGCCTCGCTCGAGTGGGCAGCGGTTAGCGCTAAAAAGCGGGAAACCACGAGGTGACAAGCTCGAAGTAGCCCCACATTGGGGGTTAACCTATAGCTCAATAGATATTTGTATACCTGTAGTACTACCGTTATGAAAAGCAATGAAGGAACCCTACAAGGAGAAACAATGGATTCGGTGATCGCAGGCAATGCGAGCTGGATGCTCATGAGCGCGGCTCTCGTGCTTCTCATGACCCCAGCCCTGGCACTTTTTTACGGAGGCATGACAGAGCGCCGCGGCGTGCTCAATATGATGTTGATGTCCTTCGGCTCACTAGCGGTAGTCAGCATCATTTATGTCCTCTGGGGCTGGTCGATGAGCTACGGCACGGAGTCCTGGGGCGGCATCGTTGCCAACCCCTTCGAGTTCTTCGGGCTGAAGGATTCCATCTTTGATGCCAATGGTGAATACCTCGAAGGCGCGGAAGGCTACGCCAATATCATTGATATCGGCTTCCAGCTCACCTTCGCCGTTATTTCCACCGCGATTATCTCCGGTGCACTCGCCGGCCGTGTGAAGTTCGGTACCTGGATGGTATTCAGCGGCCTGTGGGCAACCTTTGTCTACTTCCCGCTGGCTCACATGGTCTGGGGCGGCGGCATCCTGGGTGAGGGCGAAAGCAGCGTCACCAGCTGGATCTTTGGCAGCGAAGGCGGGGAAGCGCTTGTGGCCCCCATTGACTTTGCCGGTGGTACCGTCGTCCACATTTCCGCCGGTACGGCCGCACTGGTCCTCGCGATTGTCGTGGGCAAGCGCCAAGGCTTCCCGAAGAGCGTGCAGCGCCCCCACAACCTGCCCATGGTCATGCTCGGTGCCGGCCTGCTGTGGTTTGGTTGGTTCGGCTTCAACGGTGGTTCCGCCTTCGCAGCCGATGGCCTCGCCGGCCTGGCCTGGGTCAACACCACCGCCGCAACGGCTGCGGCAATCCTGGGCTGGTTGCTCGTGGAAAAGCTGCGCGATAACTACTGCACCTCCCTGGGTGCAGCCTCCGGTGTGGTCGCAGGACTTGTCACCATTACCCCAGCTGCGGGCGACCTGAACCCAGTGACCTCGCTCATCATGGGTGCCCTCGGCGGCATGCTGGGCTGCCTGGGCGTGGGCCTGAAGTTCCGCTTCGGCTTCGATGACTCTCTCGACGTCGTGGGCGTCCACCTGGTCGCCGGCCTGTGGGGCACCGTGGCGGTTGCTTTCTTTGCCAATGACCGCGGCATCTTCACCGGTGGCGGCGCCGAGGGCTGGAAGCTGCTCATCGTACAGATCCTCATCGCCGCAATCGCCGTGGCCTTCGCCGCAGTCATTACCGCCATCATTGCGGTGATTTTGAAGGCGACCATCGGCTGGCGCGTGACCGACCAGATTGAAACCGACGGCATTGACTTTGGTGGTCACCGTGAGACCGGCTATGACATTGGCGGCCGCGCTATGCGCGGTACCACCAGCCGCAACTAAAACGCCCAGCGATACCTAGGAGCAACAATGAAACTCGTAACAGCCGTGGTCAAGCCCTTTACGCTTGATGATATCCAGCAAGCACTACAAAAACTCGGCTCACCGGGCATGACGGTCACCGAAATCGAAGGCTTTGGCCAGCAACGCGGTAACAAGGAAATCTACCGCGGTGCCCAATTCGCCACCTCCTTTGTGCCCAAGGCCAAAATCGAGCTCATCGTGGCAGACGATGACGCCGAAGCGATTGTCGATGCCATCGTCGACGCCGCCTGCACCGGCGAAATCGGCGACGGCAAGATTTGGATCGCACCCGTCGAAGACGTCATCCGCGTTCGCACCGGCGAGCGAGGCGAGAAGGCTATTTAAGGCTCCAACGCACCAGCGCCCCAGGCCTCCACAGAAGACTGGAGGCCTAGGGCTTTTGCTGCGGTGTGTGAACCTGGGATTTTAGCTTTCTAGCTGGCCAGTTTCTTTTGCGGAGGCCATAATATTGGCCAAGGCATCCACCAAGCTATCCAGCACGTTTTTATCGCTGGACACTAGAGCATCGCGCTGCTTGCGCTGTTCGATGCCGCTAAAAATTGCACGCGTTGCTTCTGCCTTGAACCGCTTAGAGCGCTTGAGCTGCTCCTTGGAGTTTTCTTGGCCGAGTTTCACGGCCGCGGGCTGGCTGGAGAGCGTACCCCATGCAGCAACGATCATCTGAGCAGTACCACCGCTGTCAACGTCAACTCCCGCGAGCGAGAAAAGGGACCCGACCCCTGATTGGTGGACACGAGGGGAACAAGCCTCCAATCAACCTACTGGTTGATTGAAGTTTCAACCGCCTCTGCGATTCAAAGCCGGACAAGTCGGGGCAAGATATGTATTTAGAGAACTTGATCCCCTCGGCTATCCAGTCACAGCGATGACTGGGAAGGAGTAATGATATGAAGGCTTTGTACAGGGCAGCGATTTTCTACCTCGTCTTGGGCTTGGTCGCCGGCTTGTTTTATCGGGAGTTTACGAAGCTACAAGATTTCCCGGAAGGCGAATATACGCAGCTAAGCGTGGCTCACACCCACTTGCTGGCGCTAGGCTTCATGCTATTCCTTATCTTCTTGGCGTTGGAAAAGGTCTTTGCACTGTCGCGGCACCACCAGCTGTTCAACTCGTTCTTCTGGCTCTACAACGTAGGCGTGGTACTCACCGTCGGCATGCAAATTTCACACGGCATATTGACGGTGTTGGGCAAGGAATCCAATGAGATGATTTCGGGCATCGCCGGGCTGGGCCACATCTTTATCACGGTGGGGCTGACGGTCTTTCTCGTGAATTTGGGCCGGGCCATCAAGGAGCCAGATGCAGGCAGCGCCAATGCTTCGGTGAACGCCTAACTATGAGCGAGAGCACAGCGCACAAGAAATCGTTACGGCGCCTACTCGCCGCGATTGGATAAGCTTGGCGGTTCTTTCCGTCGGGCTGGGTGTCATTGTTCTAGATGGCACTATCGTCGGCGTGGCATTGCCCTCGATCATCACTGACCTGCAGCTTAACCTGACGCAGGCGCAGTGGGTCAATAGACTCTATGCGGTGCTATTAGCTGCGCTGCTGCTGTCAACGGGCAAGATCGCTGATACCTGGGGACGCAAGCGCGCCTTCCTCATCGGCTTGACAATATTTGTGGCAGGCAGCGTATTGGCGGGATTTTCTACCTCCGCCGCCACGCTGATCTCCGCGTGCGCAGTACAGGAAATCGGTGCTGCGTTCATCATGTCGTCCGTGCTTTCGACCGTTAATGCCGTGTTTCGCGGCAAGTACCGCGCCGCAGCCTTTGGTGGGCGGAGCGCGGTGATTTCCGGCGAAGCAGCGGTCGGACCGCTTGCCGGTGGCGCTCGCGATTTCGGCTGTGGGGTTCGCGCTGTTTATTCGGTGGGAAAAGCACCGCGAGCGGGGTCAACGCTCGGCGCTGTTGAACCTTGGATTGTTTTCTTATTCCACGTTCTCGTGGGGCAATATCACCGCAGGCGCGGTAGCAATCGGTGAGCTCGCCATCATTTTCGTGCTGCCGCTGTACCTGATTAATGCATTGGATCTAAGCACGATGTCGGCGGACCTTTTGCTGGCCGCCATGGCAATCGGTGCATTCTTCTCCGGTGCGGCAGCCCGCCACGTCGCGGCCCGGTTCGGGGCGCCTGGCACCGTGCTCATCGGGCTCGGCTTGGAAGTCGTCGGTGTCCTAATCCTCGTCCTGCTTATGGGGCCGGACACGAATGGTTGGATCATCGCCGCCCCGCTGACCCTATACGGTTTAGGGCTTGGGTTCGCCTCCGCGCAGCTGACCGGCACGGTGCTGCGGGATATTCCCGTCGATGACTCCGGGCAAGCCTCCGCATCACAGAGCACCGTGCGCCAGATTGGTTCCTCACTGGGCACCGCCGTATCCGGTTCGGTCTTATCGGCCGCCCTAGCGCTCACACTGCCGAAGGCGCTTGACGATGCCGCAATCACCGGGCCCGGCGCCGACAGCATTGCCGAAGCTATCCGTCAATCCGCAGGTGTCAGATGCGAGTTTTTGGTACCGGTGTTCTGGGGACTCGGTACTGCCGTGTTCTGGGTAGTTGGTACCGGGGCGGCCCGACTGAGTCGGCCCGGCTTTTGCTCTATTTGTCCGGTCCTATTGGGGATGTAGCTTTGCGCATGTCAAAGTCTCCTATGCGGATTCGGTAGCCGTTGTTGAGACGGCTTACGAGTGAGGGCCTGACCCCCGGAAAATGGACACGTCGGGGGTTAGGCCCCACCCCAATGTATGTGCGATCTGCGTATAGCTAGCACCGTCAAGGCATATCGTAAGAATTTGTTTGAAGTTAGCCACAACAATGAGCTTCTTTCCAAGTAGAAGTTGATGTGACACCAACGAATCGTGGTGTCGCCAACATCAACTATGAAAGAAAACCCTTGCAGTACCAGGTACGCGCAACCCTGGCACCAACTACGCGGACTCACGGTACCAACTACCCCAAATCGACACGCAGGCTCGAGCATCGCGCAATTGCGCGAGCAAGGTGGAAATGGCCCATTCGGTGAACAGACTGGGGCAGTGGTGCAGGCCTTAAGCGAAGGCATGACCAACCCCGCGCAGTGGTCGCTCGTGGCCGCTACCGCATTCCTTGCGCTGGGCTTTGTTGGTGCACTTCGAGTGCGCCGTGCTGTAGCACAAAACAGCAACAAAACAGAGGATAAAGCCCCTGCGGGGCAGTAAGGGCTTACGGTTTAGAGAACTGCAGTGACCTCATAACCCTTCTCAGTGAGCAACTGGGACACTGCTTCAAATGTCGCCCTATCGCTATCCGGATTGTAGGTTTCGGGATCCAAAGCGATATGCGCGAATTCTCCTTCGTAGCGCACAGTAATGAACTCGTAGCCGGCTTGGTCTTGGGCATCATCGATAAGCGCCTGCACGTCAGAAGTATCGCGGTCAGGAGTAGCCGTGGACGCATGTCCTTGGTGTTGGGCTGCAGGGGAAGCTTCTGTGGTTGGAGTGCTGGGTCCGGTTAAACCAGTGCCTGCAGCCAATAGCCCAGCAAGAATAGTGGTAATCATCTGAGTACCTTTCTGTACGGCGTATGGTGTGTGTGAGCGTGGTGCAAAACACCCGCCAACCTGCAAAATTAACGGTGGTAATTTTAGCTTAGTTCTGAATTAGCTCAAGAATAGGCCGACGAGGGGTGCGTTTGTCATCCCGGCTTCTTCTGGTGCAGCGCCCTTGATTGATCGTGGGGCCAAGCAGTCATCATTACTCATTTTCGGGCCCCTGAGCCGAGCTTTTCGTTGAAATTATCCCAGTTGGTGCATGCACCTGAGGAGGCCCGTGCGTATACAGCGCTAGTTGATGGGTTTCGTTAGGTCGCAACGGTTCATCGGAGAAATCCCCGGAAACGACCATCGAAAATAGGTCTCCGCCAACGTTTTGGGCTAGCTTTTTGAATTTGTGTTTATCCGTCAGGTGTGCAACCGCGATTGCTGATCCTTGCGCATGGATACCCGCGATTGACACAAATGTTTGCCGGGAACCTGGCCGCCGTGGCGCACGTGCTACATACGCCGTGTCGCTTTCCGTTTCACCGTGGTCAAGTAGTGACTGGAACTCCTGGGAGCCTTGCCTTTCGCTGATCTTCCAATGTCCTTCGCTTTCGTGAAAGCGAAGGGAAGGATCGTGGTCCATTGCTTTCGCGACTAGGGAAGAATTTTTGGGTCCGCAGATAACGACCAATCCTTCGGTGGACAGATCGATGGAGCCGTCTGGATTGACGTAATCGAATGTCACATCCATCTTTGCCGCTTTCAAAAACTCTGCCAGAAGGGAAGCTGCTACAAAATCAGGCTCCGCAATAACCCTCCGCTTTTCCAAGAGCCGCATGGGAATGACGATCGTGATATTGGAGGCGCCGAAGAACTTCTGCACCCTCTTGCGAGAACTAAAACGCGTGAGCCACTGATAACCCGCGGTAGCAATTGAGGAAAGCGCAATAAAGTGGGATAACCAAGTTAGAGCAACGTTAGCTGTCGCGAATCCAATCATTTCACTCGGTCATACGTGGTCGGAAGATTTACTGTGATTACGGTAGCATCATCAATTTTCCCAGATTGTGGGAGTAATGCTTCAGTCATTTCTGCAAGCTTATATGGGAGACCCTCAGCTTGACGGGCCTGTGAAAAAAGTACGGATGGTTTAGCGAGCCCTATAAACCCGTCGGTTCCTAGAATGACTGGGTACTGGGCATTCTTGATGCGTCCCTGTAGAGCATGACATGCCGCATTTGGTTCCGTTTCGGCTACCCAGAACCCTCCTGTGGTGTTGCGCAGCTTAGACTCGGCTTCAACAAGAGCGAGATGAGCCTTTTCAATTTCACCTTGGGCAGAGCCTGCTTTTAAAAGCTCACGGTATCGTTGCCGTTCCACAACGGCGCATTCTTGTAGGCGCGTGTCTTGGAGCAATTTGATGTCAGAATCTGCATCCGCAAAAACGATTCCAGCATCGCCAAGGACGAGGTAATCGAAATCTTTTTCATTGAATCGGCACAGCGCTACGGTCGCACTTGCACGAACGTTTTCAGTCTGTGCTGTCGCAGAGATGGATGCTGCGAGGATGGTAGCTAAAGAAGCATGAGGATTGTTAGCGGCACAATTTTTGAGTTGGGTATTGAGAGCATTGACAAAGCTAACGACCTCGTCAGAGATGGTTTTGGGATTCGAAGCTCCATCGATGACCCAAACTAAATTTTTATAGCTACCCCACGAATCTTCGTTTGTTGCATGGCTATTTCCTTTTTGGGAATGCGCGGTGATTTCCACACTGGGAAAGGATGTACTCATAGGGTCATTTCTCCAAAATTGGGACCACGCATTGAAGCAAATTGTCTACCCCGGCGGGGTGCAGACCGGCCTGACACCATGGTTTAAAGAGTCGATACCAATAGTGTTGGTTACCTTAAAGCAGATCGCTTCGTGCCCCAGAGAAGATTCGAACTTCCGACACCGGCTTTAGGAGAGCCGTGCTCTATCCCCTGAGCTACTGGGGCGGGGATGTTGCGTATGCAACTCGGATCATCATAGCAGTGGGGCGCGAGTGCGCCCCAAAAGGCTGCGTGCGCGGCCGTTTGTGTGGGTGGGCGAGTAGCCCGGGTCGGGCTCGCAGCCTTAGCTATGAGGTTTAGGCGCCTGCCAGTTCTTCCTGCTTATTGCGCACGGAGGATGCAGGCGGGTTGGTCTCGTGGGTGCCGTCGGAGTACAAGACGGTGGGGATAATGCGGTTGCCGTCGTTGACGGACTTGATCCACTCGTTGATGTCGTCGGCGTTATCGCCTTCTACGTCCACGAGCTCGTATGGGGTTTCGGTGCGGTCCAAGTTCTTAATGAGCTTGGCACAAAATGGACACCAGTCGGCGTAGAAGATGGTGACATCGGCATTGGTTTTGGGTGCTTGTACAGTCATTAGGCTGCGTCCTTTCTATCGTAAGTTAAAAAGCGGTACTTCATGGGTAGCTCGCTGGCCGGCTGCTCGGGAAGCTCTAAATGCCCTTTGTCAGAGGTGAGCCAATCCGTGCTGTAGGCCAAGCCAAACGTATCGGGGATATCCGGGGCAAAGACGGCATCCTCGCCATAGATATCGCCGATGTTTACGCCCATGAGAGTGACCTCGATGCGGTCCACCTGGTCCAGGGCGGCGGTGTAGATTTGGCCACCGCCGATGACCCAGGCATCGGCAAGCGCGGGCATCGTCCTGCCCACCGTAGCACCAGTTGACCACGTGCCGGGCGCGCGCGAGGAGAGCACGTAATTCTCCCGGCCGGGCAGGGGACGGAACTTGGGGTTGAGGGACTCCCAGGTCTTGCGGCCCATGATCACCGGCGCGCCCATGGTGACGTCCTTGAAGTGCTTGAGATCTTCCGGCACATGCCAGGGCATCTGCGCGCCATCGCCGATGATGCCGTCCAGGGACTGCGCCCAGATCGCGCCGAGCATTAGACCGACACCTGCGCCTTGATGGCCGGGTGCGGGTCGTAGCCCTGCACCTCAAAATCGGCGAAGTCATAGGAGAAGAGGTCCTTCGCCTTGTTGAGTTTGAGCTGCGGGTATTCGCGCGGCTCGCGGGAAAGCTGCTCTTGGACTTGCTCCACGTGGTTGTTGTAGATGTGGCAATCGCCGCCGGTCCAGATGAGATCGCCCACCTTGAGGCCGGCCTGCTGGGCAAACATGTGGGTCAGCGCCGCATAGGAGGCGATATTAAAGGGCACGCCCAAGAACATATCCGCCGAGCGCTGGTAGACCTGCAACGACAGCGTGTCATTGGCCACGTAGAGCTGGAAGAGCAGGTGGCAGGGCATAAGTGCCATCTGGTCGAGCTCCGATACATTCCATGCAGAGACCAAGTTGCGGCGCGAATCCGGGTTATTCTTCAGGGTGTCAAGCGCCTGTTGGATTTGGTCGATGTGGCTCCCATCCGGGGTGGGCCAAGAGCGCCACTGCACGCCGTAGACCGGGCCCAAATCGCCATTCTCATCGGCCCACTCGTTCCAGATGCGCACGTTATTATCCTGCAGGAATTTCACATTGGAATCGCCGCGCAGGAACCACAGCAGCTCGCCGATGACCCCGCGGAAGTAGACCTTCTTTGTGGTTAGCAGCGGGAAGGATTCTGCCAGGTTATAGCGCAGCTGCGCGCCGAAAATGGAGCGCGTTCCGGTGCCGGTGCGATCGCCTTTGGCCGTGCCTTCTTCGAGGACGCGGCGGAGGAGATCCTCATAAGGAGTCTCAGTCATAGGCACCAGTTTAGAAGCCGCCATTCTCCTCGGCAAAGGCCGCGGCGTGCTCTAGAATCTCGTCTTTCAGCTCGGGGCGGCAGATGAGCAGATCGGGGATGAAGGTGTCCTCATTATTGAAGGTGATGGGGCTGCCATCGAGGCGGGAACAATGCAAGCCGGCTGCCAAGGCAACGCCTACTGGGGCGGCTTGATCCCATTCGTATTGGCCGCCGGCGTGAATATAACCGTCATAATCACCAAGCAGCACGTGCATGGCCTTAGCGCCGGCGGAGCCGACGCCCTCGGTTTCGTAGCCCATCTGTTCTGCGATATAGCCGGCCACCTTGGGCGGGCGGTTGCGGGAGATGACGAATTTCTTAGACAGTGGGCCGTCGACGGCGCGCACATCGGAGGACTTGAAGGTTACGCCGTAGTCTGGCAGTCCCACCGCGGCGTGGACTGGGGTGCCGTCCTCAACGAGGGCGATGTGTACCGCCCAGTCCTGGCGGCCGGTGGCAAATTCCTTGGTGCCGTCAAGTGGGTCCACGATCCAGACGCGCTTCTTTTTTAGCCGGGCGAGATCATCGGAGGCCTCTTCAGAAAGCACGCCATCGCCGGGCCGGTGCTGTTCTAATACGCGGGCGATCCATTCTTGGGCGGCGTCATCGCCGGCATCGCCAAGCGAAAGGCCCCGCAGCAGGCCACCATTGCGCACCCCCTTTAAAATCTCGCCGCAGCCTTGGGCGAGCGAATTGGTCAGGCGGGAATCAGAAATCTCGACGGTCATGGTGCCCACATTACAACGGGGACTAGAGTGTGGTCATGCCAGAAAACATCCTCGAGCGCTTTCGCCCCCAAGTGGCGCAGTGGTTCCAGGACGTTTTTGCCGCTCCCACCGCGGTACAAGCCCAGGCCTGGGACAAGATTTCCCGCGGGGATCACGCCCTGATGGTTGCCCCCACTGGTTCTGGTAAGACGCTCGCGGCGTTTTTATGGGCGCTGAATAACCTGGTGGAACGCGAAGGCCAATTGGCCCTGCCGGTAGGCAATGCTTCCGGCTCCGCTACCGGGGTGCGGGTGCTGTATATCTCGCCGCTCAAAGCGCTGGGCGTGGACGTGGAAAATAACTTGCGGGCCCCGCTGACCGGCATAGCGCGCACCGCGGAAAAGCTGGGGTTGGAGGTGCCGAATATTTCCGTGGGCGTGCGCTCGGGCGATACGCCCTCGGCAGAGCGCTCCCGGCAGGTGCGCAAGCCGCCGGATATCCTCATTACCACCCCGGAATCGGCGTATTTGATGCTGACGTCAAAGGCGGCGGGGATTTTGAAAACCGTCGATACCGTCATCATCGATGAAATCCACGCGCTGGCCGGCACCAAGCGCGGCGCGCACCTCGCCCTGACGCTGGAGCGCCTACAAGAAATTGCGGGCGATGTTCAGCGCATTGGGCTTTCCGCCACGGTGCGCCCGCTTTCGGCCGTCTCGGATTTCTTAGGCGGCAATCGCCCGGTGGAAATTGTGGCGCCGGAGGCCCACAAGAAGTGGGACCTGGACGTGCGCGTCCCGGTAGAGGATATGTCGGATCTTCCCACGCCGGAGGCGGGCTCGACCATTGGGGAGCTCACCGTCGATGATGCCATCGGCATTACCGGCGGGCCGGAAGGCAGCGGCGACGGCGGGGAAGAATTCGGCATGGAGAACTTCGGCGGGGAAGAAGACACCGCGCTGCCCACCGCGAACTCCATCTGGCCGTTTATTACCCAGGATCTCTACGCGGACATCATGGCGCATCGCTCCACGCTGGTCTTTGTGAATTCGCGGCGCAGCGCCGAGCGCCTGACCAGCCGGCTTAACGAGCTATACGCTCAGGAATATGATCCGGATTCGCTCTCGCCGGAAACCCGGCGCGATCCCGCCCAGCTGATGGCGCACTCGCATGTTGCGGGCAAGGCGCCGGCGGTCATCGCGCGGGCCCACCACGGCTCGGTGTCCAAGGATGAGCGCGCCATGACGGAAACGATGCTGAAGGAAGGAACGCTGAAAGCCGTGGTGGCCACGAGCTCGCTGGAGCTGGGCATCGACATGGGCGCGGTGGATTTGGTGGTGCAGGTGGAATCGCCGCCCTCGGTGGCCTCGGGCCTGCAGCGCGTGGGCCGCGCCGGGCACCATGTGGGCGCGGTCTCGCACGGCGCGTTTTATCCCAAGCACCGCGCGGACCTGGTGCAGTCCACGCTGACGGTCGCCCGCATGCGCGGCGGCATGATCGAGAAGATGCATACCCCGCGCAACCCGCTGGACGTGCTTGCGCAGCAGACCGTGGCGGCGGTGGCCGCGGCGGGCGAGGAGGGCTTAAGCGCGGATGACTGGTATGACATCGTCAAGCGCAGCCATCCCTACCGCGAGCTGGCCCGCGAGGTTTATGATTCCGTCATCGATCTGGTCAGCGGCGTCTACCCGTCCACGGATTTTGCGGAGCTGAAACCCCGCGTGGTCTATGACCGCGTCTCCGGCGTGATGACCCCGCGGCCGGGGGCGCAGCGCGTGGCCGTGACCAGCGGCGGCACCATCCCGGATAGGGGAATGTTCGGCGTCTTCCTCTATAGCGGTGGCGAATCCGGCAAGGCCCCGCGGCGAGTGGGCGAGCTTGATGAAGAGATGGTTTATGAATCCCGCGTGGGCGATGTCTTCACCCTGGGCGCGACCAGCTGGCGCATCGAGGAGATCACCCGCGATCAAGTTCTGGTCACGCCCGCGCCGGGGCATACGGGCCGGCTGCCGTTTTGGAATGGCGATGGCGCCGGGCGCCCCTATGAGCTGGGCCAGGCTTTGGGCGAGTACCGCCGCGAGGTAAATACGGACCCGGGCATTTTCGCGGATGCCGATGAGAATGCCCGCAGCAATATCTTGTCCTACCTGCGCGAACAGCAGGAGGCCACCGGGATTATTCCGGATGAAAAGACGCTCGTGCTCGAGCGTTTCAAGGATGAGCTGGGGGACTGGCGCGTGGTCCTGCACACGCCCTTTGGCCGGCCGGTCAACTCCGCCTGGGCCCTGGCAGTGGGCGCGCGGGTGGGGGAGCGCACCGGCATGGACCCGCAGGCGGTGGCCGGCGATGATGGCATCGTGCTGCGCCTGCCCGAGGGTGAGGCCGATCCCGATGGCACGATTTTTGCCTTTGACGCCGACGATATTGCCGATGTCGTGGCCGAGCAGGTGGGCAATTCCGCCCTTTTTGCCTCCCGTTTCCGCGAGTGCGCGGCCCGCGCGCTGCTCTTGCCCCGCCGCAATCCCGGCAAGCGCGCCCCGCTATGGCAGCAGCGCCAGCGCGCCGAGCAGCTCTTGGATGTCGCCCGCAAGTACCCGTCCTTTCCCATTATTTTGGAAACGGTGCGCGAGTGCGTCCAGGACGTCTACGATGTGCCGGCGCTGCAGGAGGTCATGCGCGATCTGGGGCACCGCCGCGTGCGCATCGCGGAGGTCACCACGGATCAGCCCTCACCCTTTGCCTCCTCGCTGCTGTTTAATTACACCGGCGCCTTCATGTATGAGGGCGATTCCCCGCTGGCGGAAAAGCGGGCGGCGGCCCTCGCCCTTGACCCGGCGCTCTTGGCCAAGCTACTGGGCACGGTGGAGCTGCGCGAGCTTCTGGATCCCGCGATCATCGACGAGGTCCATACTCAGCTGCAACGCACCGCACCCTCGCGCCGGGCGCGCACCACCGAGGAGGTTGCGGATCTCCTGCGCATGCTGGGCCCCATCCCGGTCGAGGAGCTGGGCGAGCATACCGACGTTCCCTTTACCGCCCTGGATAGCCTAGGCACGCGTATAATGCGGGTGCGCATCGGCGGGCGCGAGCACCTTGCCCAGTCCCAGGACGCGGCGCTGCTTCGCGATGCCCTCGGCGTCCCCATTCCTCCCGGCATCCCCGCCCAGGTCGCCACGCTTGCCGATGCCCTCCCACAGCTCGTCAGCCGCTGGGCGCGCACCCGCGGCCCGTTCGTGCTCGCGGACCTAACCGCCGCCTTCGGCATTTCCGTATCCGCAGCACACACCACCCTGGCCGGCCTGGATTCGATTGTGGAGGGCCACTACCGGCAGGGAATAGAGGAGCAAGAGTACTGCGCCGCCGAGGTACTAAAGACCATTCGCTCGCGCTCGCTTGCAGCCGCGCGCGCGGATACCGAGCCGGTCTCTGGCGCCGCCTTCGCCCGCTTCCTCCCGGAATGGCACGGCATCGCGCCTGCCGGGAAGCGTCCGGCACTCCGCGGTGCCGATGGCGTATTCTCCGCTATCGAGCAGCTCGCCGGGGTGCGCCTGCCGGCTTCTGCATGGGAATCCATTATTCTGCCTGCCCGCGTGGGGGATTTTTCGCCTCGCATGCTGGATGAACTGACCGCCAATGGTGAGGTGATGATCCTCGGTGCCGGAAAGGCCGGTGCCGCCGACCCCTGGGTGATGCTGCTGCCCACCGATTACGCCGCCCAGCTCGCCCCTGAAACCGATCCGGAGGGCGTGAGCATGCTGCAGCGGGCCATTTTAAGCGTGCTCGAGCGCGGCGGCGGCTTCCTCTTTTCCGATATTGCCGCCGAGGTCCCTGGTACCGCCGAGGAAACCCGCGAGGCCCTCTGGGGGCTGGTGGAAATGGGGCTGGCCAGCCCGGATTCCTTCGCGCCCATCCGCACGCGCTTATCGTCAGGCGGGCGCGGTGCCTCCCGCGCTGGCCGCGGTGCTACCGCCCACCGCTCCAAGCGGCGCCCCACGCGCTCGCGGCTGCGCATGGGCCGCACCTCGTTCGCCCAGACCCAGAACGCCACTGGCGGCGCCGGCCAGACCCCACCCGATATGCTCGGCCGCTGGTCGCTGGCGGTGCCCGCCGCCCAGGACGCCACCTCGCGCTCTGTGGCGCACGGCGAGGCCTGGCTGGATCGCTACGGTGTGGTCACCCGCGGTTCCGTGGTGGCAGAGGACGTCCTCGGCGGCTTCGCGCTGGCCTATAAGGTCCTGTCCGGCTTTGAGGAATCCGGCAAGGCCATGCGCGGCTATGTCATCGAAGATCTCGGTGCCGCGCAATTTTCCACCCCGGCCATTATCGATCGCCTGCGCGGCCTGGCGGATTCCCCCGATGTCACCGGCTGGCCGTCCGGCACCACCGATCCAGAGACCTTCGTGCTCGCCGCCGTGGATCCCGCCAACCCCTACGGCGCGGCGCTGCCGTGGCCGCAGCGCGATGATGCGGGTGGCAAAGCTCCCGGCGGGCCCGCCCGCTCCGCCGGAGCACTGGTCGTGCTCTGCGATGGCCTCCCCATTGCCCACCTCACCCGCGGCGGCAAGACCCTGACCACGTTCATCGACGCCCTGCCCGATGGAATCGAGACCACCGACGTCTACGCCCGGCTCCTTTCCGCGCTCACAGAACTCATCGCCGCCGGGCACATGTCGCCGCTGGTGATTGAAAAGTGCAATGGCAACCCCATCCATCACACCCCGACCGCTAGCATCCTGCGCTCGCTGGGCGCCGGAATCACCCCTAAGGGCGTGCGCATTGCCGGTCGCGCCGCGCCGCCGCGCGTCCCGCGCCACGGGGCGCAGGGTAGTTCACCCGACGACTCGCGGGGTGGCCTTCGCGGGGGCCGACGTGCCTCTGAGGCCATCGAGGAGCTCAGCTTCGATGATCCGCCCCCGCCTCCGCCACCCCGCAACTCCGGTGGTTTCCGCCCGCGCGGCGGGTACCGTCGCTAGCGCTACGCGCCCGCAGGTGTATTTTGGTGGGGCCACAGTGTCTGAGGCCCACGGAAGGAGGCCAGCCCCCATGCCCGAAGGCGATTCCGTCCTACAACTTTCGCGTCGCCTGCAGTTTATGACTGGGCGCGAGGTTACCGGCTGTTCCGTGCGCGTGCCGCAGCACGCCACCGTAAACCTCACCGGCACCATCTGCGAGCGCGTGTGGCCCTATGGCAAGCACCTCTTCATGCAATTCGATCAGACCATCGTGCACACCCACCTAAAGATGGAGGGCACCTGGGCCATCCACTACGCCGGCGACCGCTGGCGCAAGCCCGGCCATAGCGCGCGCATCGTGCTGCAATTGGCCCATTCACCGCGCGATATTGAACTCGTGGGCCACTGGCTGGGTTTTGTCGATATCTTCGACGCGGATCAGTACTTTAGCCGCATCAACCACCTTGGACCGGATATCTTGGACCCCGACTGGGACCGCGAGGAAGCGGTGCGCCGTTTGCGCGCGCGACCCGAGCGCAGCATCGGCACGGCGCTTTTGGACCAGAAGGTCGTGGCGGGCATTGGCAATGAATACCGCGCCGAAATCTGCTTCCTCGCCGGCGTTCACCCGGCCACCTCGGTGGCAGAGGTGGATGTGGAACAGGTACTGGACATCGGCAAGCGCATTATGTGGGCCAACCGGAACTCGCCCATCCGCGTGACCACCGGTGTGCGCCGCGCCGGGGAGACCACCTATGTCTTTGGGCGCAACCGCAAGCGCTGTCGGCGCTGCGGCACCATTATTCAGAAAGATTCCCTGGGCGGCGTTGACCGCGGCGGGGATGAGGGAGAATTAGAGCGCATCATCTGGTTCTGCCCGCACTGCCAGCCGCTCTAAGGTTCCTTTACGCTTTTCGCGCTAAGCTAGCGGGCATGCGATCACTACTAAATCTCGTATTTAATATCATCTGGTTACTCTCCGGCGGCATCGTTCTTGCGCTGGGCTACTTTCTCTTCGGCATCATCGCCTGCATCTTCATCGTGACGATTCCGGCGGGCGTGGCCTCGTTCCGCATGGGCCAGTTCGCGCTGTGGCCGTTCGGCCGCTCCGTGGTGGAGCCCCGCAAGGGCACCGGCGGGATGTCTGCCATCTCCAATGTCATCTGGTTCGTCATTGCAGGCCTGTGGCTGTCCATTGGCCACGTCGTTACCGCCGTCATCCAGGCGATTACCATCATCGGTATCCCCGTTGCCTGGGCCAATCTCAAGATGATTCCAGTGACCTGCTTCCCGTTCGGCCGCAAGGTCGTCAGCTCGAAGAAAATCCCGGCCGGCTGGCAGCCCATGGTGAAGCTGTAAATTCACCAAGCCTGAGAGCGCCTAGCCCGAAGCGACATGTTGCTTCGCGGCTGGGCGCTTTAGCGATCTGTGGTGCTTAGGCACGAAAGTGTCCACAACAACCGCGTTTGTCTGAATTTGCGGGCAGATTTTTTAAGAACGCGGTTGTTGTGGACACCTTTACGCTAGAGCCCGAGGCGCGGGGCGCATGACTCGGGCGCGGGCCGGAGCTAACGGTTGGCGCGGTACCAGCCGATGAGCTTATCGGTGGACTGGTCGCCGGAATCTACCTCTTGGCTGCCGGAGACGGCAGGGGCCAAATCATTGGCCTGTTGCTTGCCCTGCTCCACGCCCCATTGGTCGAAGGAGTTGATATCCCAGATGATGCCTTGGGTAAAGACGATGTGCTCGTAGAGCGCGATGAGCGCGCCCAGGGTGGAGGGGGTAAGCTCCTCGGCCATAATCGTGGTGGTGGGCCGGTTGCCCGGCATTACCTTGTGCGGCACGAGGTCTTCCTCAACGCCCTCGGCGGCGATTTCTTCGGCCGTCTTGCCAAAGGCCAGCACTTTGGTTTGGGCGAAGAAATTGCCCATGAGCAGGTCATGCATCGAGCCGGTGCCGTCTGCGGTGGGGAAGTCTTCCTTGGGGCGGGCAAAGCCGATGAAGTCCGCCGGGATGAGGCGTGTTCCCTGGTGCATGAGCTGGTAGAAGGCGTGCTGGCCATTGGTGCCCGGCTCGCCCCAGTAGATTTCGCCGGTCTGTCCAGTGGTGACCGCGGTGCCATCGCGGCGCACGGACTTGCCATTGGATTCCATGGTTAGCTGTTGCAGGTAGGCCGGGAAGCGGCCGAGGTCCTGCGAGTACGGCAGGACGGCGTGGGTTTGAGCGCCAAAGAAATTGGTGTACCAGATGCCCAGCAGGCCCATGAGTACGGGCACATTGCGCTCTAGCGGGGCGGTGCGGAAGTGCTCATCCATGGCGTGGAGGCCTTCCAAAAAGCGCATGAAATCCATCGGGCCAATGGTGCACATCAAGGACAGGCCAATGGCGGAATCGAGGGAGTAGCGCCCGCCCACCCAATTCCAGAACGGGAACATGTTGTCCGTATTGATGCCGAATTTTTCCACCTGCTCCGCATTGGTAGATACGGCCACGAAGTGCTTGGCTACGGCGGATTCATCGCCATTGAATTGCTCGATGAGCCAGCGGCGGGCCGCGTGGGCATTGGTCAGGGTTTCCTGGGTGGTAAAGGTCTTGGAGGAGACGATAAAGAGGGTGGAGCCGGCATCGAGCCCATCCAAGGTGGCGGCCATATCGGCGGGATCCACGTTGGAGACGAACTCCGCGGAAATGCCGGCTACTTCATAGGAACGCAGGGCCTGTGCGGCCATGGCGGGGCCGAGATCGGAACCGCCAATGCCGATATTGACCACCTTTTTAATGGTGTGGCCGGTATGCCCCAACCAGGAACCGGAGCGCAGGGCGGTGGCGAAATCGCGCATGCGGCCCAAAACCTCGTGGACATCGGCGGCGACATCTTGGCCATCGACGTGCAAGTCATCTTCTACCGGCAGGCGCAAGGCAGTGTGCAGGACGGCGCGATCCTCAGTGTTGTTGAGGTGCTCGCCTGCAAACATGGCATCGCGGCGGCCTTCCACGTCGGCGGCGCGGGCTACCTCAACCAAGTGCTGGAGGACGTCTTCATCGATGAGGTTTTTGGATAAATCCACGTGCAGGCCGGCGGCGTCGAAGGTGTAGTTCTCGGCGCGGTTTGCATCTGCGGCGAAGAGTTCGCGCAGGCGCAGGTCCTGCTTTTCTTCATAAACCTTGACCAGGTCTTTCCACTGGGACGATGCGGTGATATCCATGGCAATTGGCCTTTCTGGCGACGAGCGCATTGGCAATGTGTACCCCTCCCACCGTAGTCGAGAATGAGTGCCAACGGCACCGTGAAAATGTGGCATTTAGAGGATGAGAGCGCCCGCCCAGCCGGCGATCAGAAGTGGGATATTGAAGTGGATAAACGTGGGGATGACGGAGTCGCGGATGTGGTCGTGTTGGCCATCGGCGCCGAGGCCCGCGGTGGGGCCGAGGGTGGAATCGGAGGCGGGGGAGCCGGCATCGCCAAGCGCGCCTGCCGTACCAATGAGCGCTACCGTGGCCGCGGGGCTAAAGCCGAGCGAGGCGCACAGGGGAACGTAGATAACGGAGATAATCGGCAGGGTGGAAAAGGATGAGCCGATGCCCATGGTGACCACCAGGCCCACCAAGAGCATGGCGCCTGCGGAGAGGAACTTATTGGTGCCAAAGAGGCTGGCGGTGGCATCGACAAGCGGGCCGACCTCCTCCGTGGCCGTCATGACGGAGGCAAAGCCCTGCGCGGTGATCATGATAAAGCCGATAAGCGCCATCATTTTCATGCCGTTGGTAAAAACGTCATCGGCGTGCTTCCAATCCACCGCGCCGGAAATGAGCAAGATACCCAGGCCGGTCAGGGCGCCGACGAGCAGGCCATCGGATTCGAAATCGAGCGTCTGCATGATGATTTGGACGGCGAAGGTGGCAATAATCGCCAGGATGGAGACCCAGATTTTATACGTCGAGGGTGTTTCCTGGTGCTCTTCGGCGGCAATAGGCCGGTCCTCGTACTCGCGCGGGGCGCGGTAGCTGATAAAGATGGCGATGAGCAGGCCGGTGAGCATGCCCAGGGCGGGAATGGCCATGACCTGCATAATATTGATATCGGAGGTATCCAGGCCAGCCTCTTCGATATTGAAGAGCAGGATATCGTTCAAATAGATGGACCCGAAGCCCACCGGAATGAACATGTAGGTGGTGATAAGGCCGAAGGTCAGGCACGTGGTGATAAGGCGTCGATCCAGCTTGAGCTTATTCATCACCGCCAATAGCGGCGGGACCAGCAGCGGGATGAAGGCGATGTGGACGGGGATGAGGTTTTGGCTCATCACGGCCATGGCGATAAGGCCAAGAATGAGCATCCACTTGGTGGTGGCCGCGGCCTTGGGGTCTAATTCGCCGGTGCCGCCGAGCTTGGCGATGAGAAAGTTGGCCAGGATCTGCGGCAGCCCGGCGGAGGCAACACCCATCGCAAAGGCGCCCAAGAGGGCATAACTCAAGGCAATCTTGGCGCCGCCGCCGAGCCCGTCCTGGAAGGCGACCATGGTGGCATCCAGGCCCATGCCGGATAGGAGGCCGCCGACTATCGCGCCGATGAAAAGCGCCACCACCACGTGCACCCGCAGGAGGGCGAGCGCGAGCATGATAATGACGGCGATGAGTACTGCATTCATGCCCCGAAAGCGTACTGCATAGTATGGATGAGATCGTAATTAATCCGGGTCTTTTAAAGTGGATTCAGCCTAGGCGTCCGCGCCCCATGCGCAGCAGGGCAGAGGCGATGGTGGGGCCTTCCTCGCCAAGTTCCGCGCGGAACTCATTGAGGATGGCGATCTCGCGGGTGTGCACCAAGCGCGTGCCGCCGGAGCTCATGCGGGTGCGGCCCACCGCGCGGGAGACCTCGGTGCGGCGCTTGACGGCATCCAAGATGATCTGATCCAGGCGGTTGATTTCCTCGCGATACTGCTGGATTTCCGCATCAGATAGGGGATCATCCGTGCCGGTGGGCGTGCGGATATCCAAGCCATTGTCAACGATGGATTCATTATCTTCAGCGGTCATGGTCCTTTATTGTGCCACTTCGCGGTGCCATCGTGCTACTTGGTCAGGGTTTTGGAAAGCGCAGTGTATGCCGCAAATACGGGCCATGTCCGGTGGGGCTAGTAGGTTGGTAGGCATTATGACGAATAACTCTCCATTTAGCCCTTCTTTCACCCCGCGCGAACCCGCATCTGGTGCCTCCTCCCGCGGCGGCTTTGCCCCTAGCCAACCCGAACAGCAGAACCCTTTTGGCAGCACGCCCAGGCCCGCGGAATCCGATCCTTTAACCCAAGGCCTGAACCCGCAGCAATTAGAGGCGGTCACCCATACCGACAGGCCCCTGCTGATCGTTGCCGGCGCGGGTTCCGGCAAGACCGCGGTGCTTACCCGCCGCATCGCGTACCTCATGCGCCACCGCGGGGTAAACCCGTGGGAAATTCTCGCCATTACCTTTACCAATAAGGCCGCCGCGGAGATGAAGGAGCGCGTGGGCTCCTTAGTGGGTTCGGTAGCCGAGCGCATGTGGGTGTCCACCTTCCACTCCATCTGCGTGCGCATCCTGCGCCAGAACGCGCAGCTCGTGCCGGGCCTTAATACCAACTTCACCATTTATGATGGCGACGATGCCCGCCGGCTTTTATCCATGATTGCCAAGGACATGCAGCTGGATCTGAAGAAATACACCCCGCGCGTGCTGGCAAACCAGATCTCTAACCACAAAAACGAGCTCGTGGGCCCGGTCGAGGCGGCCGACAAAGCGCAGCAGACCAAGAACCCCTTTGAAACCACCGTGGCGGATGTCTACGCCGAGTACCAGCGCCGCCTGCGCGCGGCCAATGCGGTGGACTTCGACGGTCTTATTGGGGAAGTAGTGCGCATTTTCACCGAGCACAAGCAGGTGGTGGAGTTTTATCGCCGACGGTTTAAGCACGTGCTTATTGATGAGTACCAGGACACCAACCACGCCCAGTACGCGCTGGTAGCGGCGCTCGTGGGCAAGGGCGAGCTAGGTCCCGATGCCCCAGAGCTGTGCGTGGTGGGCGATTCCGATCAGTCCATTTATGCCTTCCGCGGCGCCACCATCCGCAATATCGAGGAATTCGAGCGCGACTACCCGCAGGCGCACACCATCTTATTGGAGCAAAACTACCGCTCCACGCAGACCATCTTGAACGCGGCCAATGCCGTGATTGCGAAAAACGAGAACCGTCGGGAGAAAAACCTGTGGACCGCGCATGGCGATGGCGAATCCATCGTGGGCTATGTGGCGGATAACGAACACGATGAAGCCCGCTTTATCGCCGCAGAGATTGATGCGCTGGCGGATAAGGGCCACAGCTATTCCGATATCGCCGTGATGTACCGGACCAATAATGCCTCCCGCGCGCTGGAGGATATCTTCATTCGTTCCGGCATCCCCTATAAGGTCGTTGGCGGAACGCGCTTTTACGAACGCCGCGAAATCCGCGATATGGTGGCCTACCTGCGCATTATGGATAACCCGGACGATACGGTGAGCCTGCGCCGCATCATCAACGTCCCCAAGCGCGCCATTGGCGATAAGGCCCAGGGCCAGATTGCCCTGCACGCGGAAAACCAGGGGATAAGCTTTGGCAAGGCGCTTGCCGATGTCCCCCGGGGCGACGTCCCCGGTCTTGGCACCCGCGCCGTAAATGCCGTTACCAAATTCAATGACATGATGGACAGCATCCGCGCACAAATCCCAGGCATGCGCGATGAGGTGACCGGCCAGCCCGATTTGGGCGAACTGCTCACCGCCATCCTGGATGCCACCGGTTATAAGGCGGAGTTAGAAAACTCCAACGACCCGCAGGATGGCGCGCGCCTCGATAACCTCAATGAGCTGGTATCCGTGGCCCGCGAATTTACCTCGGAGGCCGCCAACCAGCTGGCCGCTGCCGGGGCGGATGCGGTCGATCCCAATGAGCTATTAGAAGAAGGCGAAGCCGCGCCGGGCTCGTTGCAGGCCTTTTTGGAAAAGGTCTCCCTGGTCGCAGATGCGGATCAGATTCCGGATTCTGAGACTGGGGTAGTGACCATGATGACCCTGCATACGGCCAAGGGCTTGGAGTTTCCCGTCGTCTTTGTCGCTGGCTGGGAGGACGGCCAATTCCCGCACATGCGCTCACTGGGTAACCCGAAGGAATTGAGCGAAGAGCGCCGCTTGGCGTATGTGGGTATCACGCGTGCCCGCGAAAAGTTGTACCTCACGCGCGCCATCTTGCGCTCTGCGTGGGGCAATCCGGTAACCAATCCCGCCAGTCGCTTCCTCGCCGAGATCCCAGAGGATCTCATCGACTGGCGGCGAGAGGATTCCGATAGTGACCTCACCGGTTCCTGGGGAGCCGATGATTATCAATATGGCCGGAGCTATCGCCGCGGTTCTAGTGGTGGCTATGCCGGTAGTGGGGGTGCTGGGTTTGGCCAGCGCGCTACGTCTTCCCCTTCGCAACGCACTCGCCAGCCTGCAGCCAATTCCATGCCGAAGAATAAGAACCTCAACCTTGCTGTGGGAGACCGGGTTAACCACGCGAAGTACGGGCTCGGAACCGTGATTGAAACGGCCGGTTCCGGTGCCCGCGCCACGGTGACCGTGGACTTCGGTTCCTCCGGCAAGGTGCGGCTCATGCTCATCGGCGGTGTGCCGATGGAAAAGCTTTAGACCGAAATCCCGCGCTCGTCGAACCAGCCCACTGGGTCAACGGCTGCGCCGCCGCCTGGGTGAATTTCGAAGTGCAGGTGCGGGCCGGTGGAGCGTCCCTCACTGCCGATGTCCGCGATGTGGTCGCCCGCAGAAACGTGGTCGCCCACGTTCACGCGCAGCGAGTTGGCGGGCATGTGGCCGTAGACAGAGATGCTGCCATCGACGTGCTGGATGCGAATCCAGTTGCCAAAGCCTTGTGCCGGACCGGAGTTAATGACCGTGCCGTCCATGACGGAGTGGATTGGGGTGCCGACTGGGTTAGCGACGTCGATGCCGTTGTGCATCGCGCCCCAGCGCATACCGAAGCCCGAGGTTAAGGTGCCGGAGGTGGGGAAGACCACCGTATTACCAGCGGCGTCCTTGCCACGCTCAGGGGTAAGCCCGGAGCGGTCTCCCTCGGGAGTGAAGGCTTCTCCCAGACCAGGAACGGAGGAGGGGTCTAAGACGATGTTGACCCCGCCGGAGTCATTCTGGCTAAGTTTCGGGGTGGCATCGCCGTTGAGTACACCAACGGCGGTATTCGCGAGGCCGACGGCGGCGTCGATCACGCCCGCGTTATCAACGTTGGTGGCTTGTGGCTCAGAGGAGCCGTTCGAAACGTCCACGCTGGCCACTGGATCAGCAGCAAAAGCGGAGGTGCCGGTAGCAAAAACGGTGCCAAGCGTGATGATGCTTAGCGCTACATTCCTGCGTGCGCGGTTCATGCGCTTCATAAGTTTAAGTCCTTTTCATGGCTGTGCATGGTCTCGAGGCGAGCAAACCTTGAAGGTTTGGCGTCTTTCAACTGCCCTGTGCGACACGCCGAGGGAATGGAAATACCCCATTTGGCGTTCGCTTGTGGCAACGAGTTAAAAGTTAGCCTGCCCATGGGTGTCGCGCAATCTGGAAAAATGCTGGTAGAAACCATGATTGTTCGAAAAGTTTCGAACATGCCAGCTTGTTGCGCGTGTTACGAAAGTGGCTAAAGTTGCGGGTTTGAAGTACTGGTTTAAGCTCTGGGGGTGGCTAGTGGGGGTGGCGGGCTGAGCTTGTCGGTGTCGGGGTGGAAAACTGCCATTCACCTGCGACAAGGCCCTGTACTGGACTCGGCTGAAAGCGTTTTGAGCCCCTGTCGGGCAGGGGCCTCTCGAACGGCACTAGAAGGGGAGCTGGCTGCTAAATTTCTGCAGTAGCTGTTGAATTTGTGGCCCGAAAGCGTTGGCCGCACCGATTCCTATACCGATGGCCAGTGCGCCCGCAATGGCATCGATGATCCCCCAGGACTGCGGCTTGGAAGAGAGGGAATCATCAACCGGTGCTTGGTGATCTGCAGCGTCTTCAGCGTTAATAAGGTGGGCTTGAGAGTGATCTGAGGTGGAGTTTAAGGGCAGGCACTCGGCCAGTTCCTCGATGGTATAAAACGTTGAGTCAGCGGAAATAGGCTCACAGCCATCGTGGAACGGGATTTCCTTTTCGTTGTAGAGCATTCGCACGAGGGTCTCGCCGCGATCATTTTGGAATGCGTCCCATTGGATATTCGCGCCCATCGGTGAGACAGAATCACCACGCCATGCGGAGTTATCCCAGCTATATAAATCATCTTCCGGGATCCCCTGCTCGGACCCTGGCAGCTTCAGTAGCGCGGCAAGCGGGATGATGGTCTCGGCGTGACCGAAGCGATAATTAGCCGCTACGTCGCCGCCAGCAGCGCGGTCCTGAACGTTTCTAATCATCTCTTCAAGCAGTGGTTCATAGTTGTCGTAGGCAACCGTCTGCCCCTTGATAGTCGGGCCTTTCTCATAGAAGTCTTCTACGTCAAGCAGGTACGCGAAGGTTGGTCCGCTGGTATCGTCCATGTACTTATCAAAGATCCAGCCCTCCGCTGGGGCCTTTTCCTCATGCTCTAGAGCTGGAGCGATGATGTAAAGGTTGTAGAACTGTAAGGCAGCATCGACGATGCCCTCAACGGATTTATCGTCCTTTTCTCGGGCGGAAAAGTGCACGGAACCATCTGCTAAACCGTCGATAAACTCTGGCGCAAAAATCTTAGCCAGCAAGCTGCGTGCAGCCTGCTGCGACTCTGGCTTGGCGTAGGCCTGCTGTACTTTTTCCTGTAAGGCCTGAGAGTCCTTCCACTCTGTATAGCGCTCATAGGATGCAGCTTTTTTATCCTTGTGTGCGTACATCAAGTCAGGGCGTGCGGCGATGTTAACGTGGCCATCTGTCATTTCATCGCCCAACTGCTCGGCCAGTGCCGGGGATTGTTCCAGTAGACCTTCCCCGAAATTCCACCCAGAGTCATTGGCACGGTCCTCTCCTGAGGAAGTAAAGCTCACCTTGAGGTCATCGTTAGCAATCGATCCCAGTAGTTCCGCATTGCGCTGTGCATTGCGCTTGCCGATGCCCCTGAGCTCTTCTCGTCCCACTTCCGTTAGATTTCCATAACCGGCCTCTTGGCCAGGGCCACCGGATAGCTCTCGGTTTACCGCTATCATGGCCTCTACTTGCGGGATGAGCTTTGTACCGAGCTCGGTGAGCTGATCGCGTTGTTGGGCATACTCCAGCATCTGCTGCGCGAGGTCATCGTATTTAAAGCTTGATAGCCCGCGGGATCCGTGGCGATCTACCGTTGAGGTGTAAATCTGGTGAAACCCACTGGGGGCTTGGGCGTAGCTTGAGCCCTGTGGTTGGTAATGCTGCTTGGTGGAGTAGTAGGTAGCACTTTCGGAAGCTAGAGCTGGTGCGGGTGCGAGGGCACAGCTAAGGGCGGTGAAGAGGGAGAGAGTGCGTGTACGCATATAAAGGTATTCCTTGCTGGAGAGCTTGATAAAAAGACAGCTGACAGCTTAAGGGCCGCATCTTGCGGCCACATGGCATATAGGTAAATTGCAGGAATACTTTTCGGCGCTTTGCGGTGTGTTGGCGGATTCGGGTCCCAGACCCTGCAGCCGCAACGCTGCGTTGAATGATTGTGATTGCGAGCTAGCGGAGGTGCCGAGGCGGAAGGCATAGTAAAAGCGCCGCAGAGGATATCTGCGGCGCTTTAACAAGAAGGAAAGAAGGCTCTTAGAGCTGAATGCCTCGCTCGGCCAGCCATGCCTGTGGGTCAACGGCGTCACCGGAGTTCGGGTGAACCTCGAAGTGGAGGTGGGAACCGGTGGAGAAGCCCATGGACCCCATGCCGGCGATCTTCTGGCCTGCGTGCACGTGCTCGCCCACGGCAACGTCGAGGGTCTGCATGTGGCCGTAGACGGTCATGGTGCCGTCATCGTGGAGGATACGAATCCACTGGCCGTAGCCGGAGGCTGGGCCGGAATCGATAACGGTGCCGTCCATGATGGAGAGGATGGGGGTTCCAATGGCATTGGCGATGTCAACACCCGAGTGGAACGAACCCCAGCGCGGGCCGAAGCCAGAGGTGAAGGCGCCTTCAGCGGGGCGAGCAATGGAAGGGGCGCGAGCGGCAAGGTCCTCGGCGGCGCGGTCAGCGGAAGCTTGGATGGACTTGCTCAGCTGGTCAACCAAGTTGGTGACCGGCTTTGCCTCAGCCACGTTGAGGATCTGTGGTGCAGCATCGGAGGAGCCTTCTGGGGCGTTGTTAACCTCGGAAGTATCAGCGGCAAGCTTGTAGTCAACAGACTGCGTCTTGGTGGTGGTAGCCGCAGTGTTGTCGGACTCAACGTTAGCGGCAGCTGCGCCGCCTACGCCGGCGGTGGACACGGCACCGGCTGCAACGGTCATGACAGCGATACGACCCTTGGTGGTCTGCGAGGTGACAATCTTGCGATGGCGACCGGCGCCACGCTGAACTTTGCTTCGCATTAAATCTTCTTTCGTGTCTTTCACAATCTTCAAAAAGAGCGTTACAGCGTCTTTAGGTTAGTTACGAGATTGTGACCTTCTTGTTACCAACGAGATGTAACAGTAGCGTCTCAAAAAGATAACAGCAAGCCAAAAGTGAATTTTTTCTCGCGCCGGTTTGGAATAAGCCTACATGCAGGCAACTTCTGGAGAATTTTACGCATAGTGCGATATAAATCTCTCAAAGCCAAACCCTCGCGGTAGCCCCGAGGCTGTAATAGTGCACCTGAGGGGCCGGTTGCGGAAGCGTCCCAGTGTGAAATTACTGTGACCAGTGGGGAATAAGGGGGAAAACTTTATTCCATATATATGTCTACAGTAGTTACTGAAGAAGTCCACGGTGATTTTGGAGGCGCCTCGTCGCGCCACCCCGCTACCGCGCGCAAAAGGTGGCAAAGTGGACGCCGATGAACAAAAACACCAGCCCCCAATCTCGGTCAACGCCTCGCCCGCGTAGCCAGGCGCGGGGCCGGACAGTGCAGACAGAGCGCGCCCCTCGTGCACCGCACGCTACCGCGACGCAGAAGCCACATAATTCTGCAGAACGCGTCGCTCGCAAAGCCGGGTCGAAGGCGAAGGCCCGTCGCACGCCGGCCCCGCTGACGAAGGCCGGGCGCATCCGCCAATTATTCATGTCGGCGGCGCTGCCGAATATTATTGTTGTCCTTATTATTGTGGCGCTCGCATTCGGCACGCTTTTGCTTTTCGGCTCACCGCTCGCGTGGCTGCCCACCATCGTGGCGGAAGCGTGGATGGTCTTTAACCTCGCGCCGGTATCTGCGGCCGGGGTGGATCTGTCGTTCCTCCCAGCCTTGCCCGCGCTTATCCTCGCCACGGTGGTGGCGGTGCGCGTGCGTGCCGCGGTAAAACACAAAGTCAGCGTGAAGGACCTGGCTATTCTTGTCGCCTGTGTGGTTGGCGTGCCAGTGGTACTGACCTGCATCGCCTGGGTGATGCTGTGGGATGCCGGCAAGGTCTTCGATGTATCCCCGCCGAACCTCGCTGCTGCGCTTGCCCGGGTCATCGTGGTGCACCTAGCGGCGATGGCGGCCGGCATGGGTACCCGCCTGTGGCGCGCCTTGGCCAAGCGCTATGGTGCCCCGCCGCTGCTTGTTGATGCCGCCCTTATCGCCTTGCGCTATCTCGCCTACCTCGCCATTGGCGCGACCGTGGTCTTCGTGCTCGTCTTCATCGTGAACTTCTCGCGCCAAGGGGAGATGATGGATGAATATCCGTCCATCTCTGGGCTGGGCGTTTTCACCCTCATCCTGTTGAGCTTGCTGTATATTCCCAACGCCATCGTCAGCACCGGGGCAGTGCTTGTTGGTTCGGAGTTTTCGGCGGGGGAGGCACAGGTCAGCCTCTTTAGCACCCACCTTGTTCCGCTGCCGCCGCTGCCTATTACCGGTGGCATCCCGGCATCCTCGCCCGGCTGGGCGGTCGTCTTCATGGTGGTTCCCCTCATCGCGGCGACGATGTCCCTGTATAAAAAACGCCCGTCCTTCCAGAAGGTGCTCGCGGCCACGGTGGCTACCGCGGTCATCATGTTTTTCGCGTGCTATCTGGTTAGCGGCACGCTTGGCTACTACGGTCACACCGGCCCGCACCTGTGGACCGCTGCTGGCCTCGCCGCGCTGTGGATCGCCGTCGTGGGCTTGGCCGTTGCGGCAGCCTTTGCGCTTATGAACTGGCGGGATACCCGCGCAGCTGAAGCGGAGTCGTCGGCGGCGGAGGCCTCCGAAGAGGATTCAGAAGATGCTGCAGAGTCGGCAGAAGATACCGCTTCCGAGGGCACCGCTGACGCAGAGCAGTCTGATGCAGACAAGGCCGAAACCGACGAGGCTGACGGCGACGATGCTGATGCCGATCCGAACGAGATCGAAACGGACGAGGACGAGGATAATTCGGAATCTGGCGACGGTGAGGGCTCCGAGTCAGCAGCGAATGACGCGGACGACGCAGCCGACGACGAAGACGCTGCCGCAGAATCCACGGCAACCGCAGACAACGCCGACGAGGTCATCGAAGGGGAGGTCGTCGAAGACAGCGACGACGGCGATGACGCGGAGAGTACCGCGGGAGATGGTGAGGACGAGGGGGCATCGGCAAGCGGCGAGCGTGAAGCGGCAGCCCCGGCCGAGGATGCAGACCCCGAGATCTTGGAGGGCGAACTCGTGGAAGAATCCGAAGAGAGCGACACAGGCGCGGCAGAAGGCGGCGAAGCAGCACAATCGGAAGCGGCAGATTCTACTGAAAGCGGTAGGAGGGACTAGGCTATAGCGCGTGACTTCACCGATGCCACCACGCGCTACTGCTGCCACTGATCGCCTACGAGTTGTTGTGCTTGTCTCTGGGACGGGCTCGCTTTTGCAAGCCATCTTGGATGCCCAGGATGAGCGCTACCGTGTGGTGAAAGTGGTGGCGGATAAACCATGTCGAGGTATTGAACGCGCCCGAGAACGCGATATCGATACCGAGATCGTGGAAATGGGCGCGGACCGTGCCGAATGGAATACATGTCTGGCTGATGCAGTAGATGCTGCGCAGCCAGACATTGTTGTTTCCGCAGGCTTTATGAAGATTTTGGGGGAAGGGTTCCTCCGCCGCTTCGAAGGCCGCACCATCAATACCCACCCGGCGTTATTGCCTGCGTTTAAGGGCGCGCACGGGGTGCGCGATGCGTTGGAGTATGGCGTGAAGGTCACAGGCTCTACCGTCCATTTCGTGGACGCGGGCGTGGATACCGGCTCCATCATTGCGCAGCGGCCGGTGGCCGTGCGGGCAGACGATGATGAAGGAAGTCTCCACGAACGCATTAAGAAGGTAGAGCGCGAACTCATCGTCGACGTGCTGCGCGCGGCGCAGCCCCGCGGCGAGGAACTTTTTATTCAACTCGCAGACTAAGACTTTTCGAAAGGCTTAATCCTCCTCATGAGCGAAGACCGCAAGCAGGTAAAACGCGCACTCATTAGCGTGTACGACAAGACGGGGCTGGAGGATCTGGCCCGCGCACTCGATAAGGCGGGCGTAGAGATCGTCTCTACCGGCTCCACCGCCAAGAAGATTGCTGACCTGGGAATCGAGGTCACCCCGGTAGAAAAGCTCACCGGTTTCCCCGAGTGCCTGGAAGGCCGTGTGAAGACGCTCCACCCGCGCGTGCACGCCGGGATCCTGGCCGATACCCGCAAGGAAGACCACCTGGCGCAGCTCAACGAGCTTGAGGTAGAGCCCTTCCAGCTCGTCGTGGTCAACCTGTATCCCTTCCAGGAAACGGTAGCCTCCGGCGCGGACTTCGATGGATGCGTGGAGCAGATCGACATCGGTGGACCGTCCATGGTGCGCGCGGCCGCCAAGAATCACCCGTCCGTTGCCGTGGTCGTGGATCCGGCGCGCTATGGCGAGGTGACCCAGGCCGTTGAGGAGGGTGGATTTAGCCTTGACCAGCGCCGTGGGCTCGCCCGCGATGCCTTCCTTCACACCGCTAACTACGATGCGGCGGTCTCCGCATGGTTCGTGGGCCAGCTCAGCGATGGCGAGGAGACCACCTCGCTGCGCTACGGCGAGAATTCCCACCAGGCCGCCACCGTCACCCGGATTGGCACCAAGGGTCTGGCCAATGCCCAGCAGCTCAACGGCAAGGAAATGAGCTACAACAACTACCAGGACGCCGACGCTGCGTGGCGCGCGGCCTGGGACCACGAGCGCCCCTGTGTGGCGATTATCAAGCACACCAACCCCTGTGGCATCGCCGTATCGGACGAGTCCATCGCTGCGGCCCACCGCGCGGCGCACGCCTGCGACCTGATGTCCGCATTCGGCGGGGTTATTGCCGTCAACCGCGAGGTCAGCGTAGAGATGGCCGAGCAGGTCAAGGGCATTTTCACCGAGGTTATCGTCGCACCCGCCTATGAAGATAAGGCGCTGGAGATTCTGCAGTCCAAGAAGAACCTGCGCGTTCTTTTGGCCGAGCCAGAGGAACAAGGCGAGGAGCGCAAGTACATCTCCGGCGGTGTGCTGCGCCAAGAGCCGGATACTTACCAGGCCGAGGGTGATAAGCCCGAAAACTGGACCCTGGCAGCGGGCGAGGCCCTGAGCGACGAGGACTTGGCCCAGCTCGAATTCGCCTGGCGCACGGTGCGCGCGGTCAAGTCCAATGCCATTTTGCTGGCTAAGGACAACGCGACCGTCGGCGTGGGCATGGGCCAAGTTAACCGCGTGGATTCCGCCAAGCTTGCGGTCGAGCGCGCCAATACGCTTGCTGATGCCACCAACCGCACCCAAGGCTCCTTCGCCGCCTCCGATGCCTTCTTCCCCTTCGCCGACGGCTTGCAAGTGCTTCTCGATGCCGGCGTCAAAGCCGTTGTCCAGCCCGGCGGCTCCATCCGCGATGAAGAAGTTATCGAGGCAGCTAAGGCCGCTGGTGTTACGATGTATCTCACCGGAACGCGCCACTTCGCGCACTAGCGATAGCGCCTGACACCTAAGGATTCTGATCATGCTCGCACCAACCCACACCGCACCGAGGCGTACCGCCCCGAGGCGCATGGCGCTCGGCGGCCTAGTTATGGCCGGGGCGCTGTGCCTTAGCGCGTGCGGGCAGGGCGAGCAGGAGACGGAATCAGAGCCGGACATCGCCAAGCAGGAAACGTCGCGCTCTACGGAGAGCGCAGCGGATAGGGCGGATAGCCCTCGCGATGCCGCAGAGAAGGCCGAGGCTACGCCGGCCGATGCCCAGCCAGATGCCCCAGCCGATGCCAATGCTGGAGCCGGAGCTGGTGACGGTGAGTTGGCGTCGGCCGGCGACCTGCAGCGCGAACTCGACCGCATCGCCGCCAACTACGGGAATGTAGGCATCGCGGTATCGGATGGCAACACCACCGTTGCCGCCGGGCGCACCGCGCCCGAAACCGCCTGGTCCACCTCCAAGGTGCCGGTGCTCATCGCCGCCCATCGCGCAGGGCTTATCGGCCCGGATGTGGTGACATCTGCGATTACCTATTCCAATAATGAAGCGGCGCAATCCGCCTGGGACGCACTCGGCGGCGGCGCACAAGCCGCCCAGGCCGCGCAACAGGTATTAGCTGAGGCCGGCGATACCACCACCCAGGTACAAAGCCAGGTCACCCGCCCGGAATTTAGCGCCTTCGGGCAAACGCAGTGGAGCGTGGGCGACCAAGCCGCGTTCATGGCGAAGCTGCGCTGCGTCAACGGTGCCGAGCCCATCCTCACCGCGATGTCTACTCCCGACCCCGCCCAAAGCTATGGCCTGCGCAACCTAGAGGGTGCCGCCCTTAAAGGTGGCTGGGGCCCAGATACCGCGGGCGGCTATGATGTGCGGCAGATGGGTCTTGCCACCATCGGCGGCCGAGAGGTGGCGGTAGCGCTCATCGCCTCGGCCCCCGATGGTCAATACGCCTCCGCCCAACCAATACTTTCGGGCATGGCGCTCGATCTTTCCAAGGCCGATATTGCCTGGCCCACCCCAGCTTGTTAGCCCCACTTCCGGCTTATGAGAAAGGACTTATCATGCCGCACTTTCAATTAACTTTTCGTGTGCGTTGGGGATTGCACCTCGGCGTAGTAGCGACCGCGGGCATCGTTTTAAGCGCCTGTAGCAGTAGCACGGATGGGAATCAGCCCGACTTTTCCGGCGATGGCGGTATGACCACCGTCGAAAGCACGACGGAGACTTCCACCGAAGAAACCTCGACGGCAACAAAGTCCCCGGAAACCCAAGACAAAGAACCACCCGTGGTCACGGTGACCGAGACCGAACAAGAACAGGCACAGCCGCCGAAGACCACTAATGGCGGCGGAGGCGACTTCATCGACGGCCTGGGTGAATACGGCTGGACCGATATTAATACCTACGCCGATTGTCACCGTTTTGAGCGCGTCGTCTTCGCCGGTAAAGGCCCAGACGGGAGGGCCATTGTCTGCGAAAACACGGGAGGAACGCTGACCTACCGGTCCACCATCTTCGGCGGCGAATTTACCGGATCCATCATTGGCCAAGACGGCGGTAACTACTACGTGGATGCCTCGCCCTCGACCATCGTTGTAACCCCCAGCGGGATTAGCGTGCGCGAGGGCGGCGGGTTGGCCGCAACGGCGGACTTTACCGATTCCTGGCAACGTTAACCACTGGTTAGTGGTTAACGATTCCACAAGGAAGTGGTTAGCGAGACTTTTTCTTCTTGCGGTCTGCAGCAGCCGCCGCAGCCGCAGAGATCGAGTCATTGCGGTTCTTTAGTAACTCCAGCGTCATGGCTTCCGCGTTCTCGGGGACGGTGGCGCCGAGGACTGCAAGGGCGGCATCGGCAAGCATGGCAGCGGTCTCCGGAACCGACTGGGCCGCTGCATAGGGAGGCGTGCCATCATTGGGGCGCATCTCGATGACAGATAGTGCGATGTGGAAAGGCAATTCGATACGCGGGTCCGCGTCTCCCACAATGGCAGCGGCGGTGGTACGGAAGTGGCTCTGCAGCCGTTCGCGAGAGCTGTGGTACTCCGAAAACTCCGGCGAATTGGCCACCGGCAACTGGTACAACCGGCCGACGTTCCAACCACTGGTGAGCAAAAGGCGCGATTCCGCGGCGACCAAGGACCACAGGCGCTGCTCCGGCTCGGCATCAGAATCCACCAGCTCATCGGCTAGCTCCAGCGAAGGCTCAATGGTGGAATTAAGCAGCGCGAGGAAAATCTCCGTCTTGGAGGGAAAGTGGTAGTACAGCGATGCCTGACGTATGCCCACCGCGTCCGCGATTTGGTGAGTCGACGTTGTGGCAAAGCCCTGGGTGGTAAATAACTCTGAGGAGGCGTCCAAAATCTCTTCCCGGGCGCTATTGCCTCTGCGGCGGGGGCTATGTTTACGCGGCCTACCGACGTTTCCTGACATGCGGCGGACGCCTCCTTTCTCTCAGCAGAAAATGCTTTTACTCAACAACTCTACAGCCCTGTAGCCCGCTGGCGCGGACCGCATGCGTGGCAGAAGAACTTTGTGGCGATTCTAATTCGCGCCATCCGCGGTGCGTCGGGAGATGGACTCGAAGGTCGCAGACACCATGCGGCAGGCCGTTCCGTAGGCCGTGCGCTCCAGCGGTGGCAGGTCTTGCAGAATGGATTCGCGGCCGTGCACATTATCGAACCAGCGCCGCATTTCTACCGAATAGCCCGTGCGCCATGCAAGGTCCAAGGTCTCTGTGTCCTCTGTTGTGAGCATCCCGCGCTCTTGGCCAATGGCGAGGCGATCGACCGTGGGGCGCGGTCCCGGTGCCGCCCAGCGCGCAATCGCGGCGATGGGGGATAACAGCATGGACTTGATATCCACGGCCGCGCTGCGATCGGGCAAACCGCCAACGCGCTGCAGAAGCGGCGGGCGCTGGGCCAAGGCCTCCTCCAATAAGGCCTGCTCGCCGCCGCGGCCTAAAGGCAGGCCGGCATCGACGCGCGCTGCCATGGAATCGGCTGCTTGATGTACCTCTAGCCCGACATCGCGAAAAACGGACTCCAAATCGCCGTCTTCTCCCATCCACTCGATGGACATGCTGGGCAGCTGATCACCGCGCGCGGCCGCGCCGGTTAACCGGATATCCGCGTCCACGCCCGGTGCGCGCACGATATCTGTCAGCAGCCGCGAAAACCAATTGGCTAATTCAATCTCATCGTCCTGGTGTGCTACCGCATTGCGCAAGACATCTTGTGCCTCCGCCAATAAGCCGCGAGCGGTTGCCCGGGACTGGCAATGGGGAGCAAGCTCCGAAAGATCGAGAAGGGATTGATGCAGGGCCATACAGTCACTGCCTTTCACTCATTGCAAAGCGGTGCGCATCTAAAAGTTGTGCGGCGCAGGATTGCTATAAATGTAACACTTATGCAATAGCACAGTAGCGCTTGGGGGAGCGTGCGGCGGGTGCGTCGCGTCCGGGACTGGAGGCGTGCGTGGAGGAGCTGTGCGGGTGGTGTTGCCGCGAGGTGGAGCGCGCTTGCGGTGTAGCGCTCGAAAAGACCCCAAAACGACTTTCGCCGCCTCACCTCGAAAGGTAGGCGGCGAAAGTTTATGGTTCTTTTACCGTGTCACACTTGCCAGCGGCAAAAGTGCGCTGTTGATACCCAGCTACTGTTTAGCGGGTGGTGAACGGCAGGAGAGCCATTTCGCGTGCGTTCTTGACTGCGGTAGCAACCTGACGCTGCTGCTGCGGGGTCAAGCCGGTGACGCGACGGGAACGGATCTTGTGGCGATCCGAGATGAATAGACGCAGAGTCTTGGTGTCCTTGTAGTCCACCTTCTCAATGCCCTCAGCCTTCAAAGGGTTCTTCTTCGGGCGACGGCTCTGCTCCATACGGAACTTCTTTTGGTTATTGCGCTTATTAGCCATTGTGCAATTACCCCTTTACCAGCTGGACTTGCGAACGCCCGGCAGCTCACCACGGTGAGCCATGCCGCGCATACGGACACGGGACAGGCCGAACTTGCGGAGGTAACCGCGCGGACGGCCATCGGCTGCGTCGCGGTTACGAACGCGGGCTGGGGAAGCGTCACGGGGCTGGCGGTTCAGCTCGAACTGAGCCTCCAAACGCTCCTCATCCGGGGTGTTCGGGTTCTTGATGATCTTCTTGAGCTCAGCGCGACGCTCCGCGTAGCGGGCGACGATTTCCTTGCGCTGCTCGTTCTTAGCGATCTTGGACTTCTTAGCCATGAATTATCGCTCCTCGCGGAATTCGACGTGCTTGCGGGCGATCGGATCGAACTTCTTCAGGGAGATGCGATCCGGGTTATTGCGCTTGTTCTTACGGGTCACGTAGGTGTAACCGGTGCCCGCAGTGGACTTCAGCTTGATGATTGGGCGAATATCGTTACGTGCCATACTTAAATCTTCTCCCCACGTGCGCGGATCTTGGCAACAACGGACTCGATGCCGTCGCGGTCAATGATCTTCATACCCTTGGTGGAAACATTCAGAGTAATGGTACGGCCCTCAGAGGGCAGGTAGTAGCGACGACGCTGCACGTTGGGGTTCCAACGGCGCGAAGTGCGGCGGTGCGAGTGCGAGACCTGCTTGCCGAATTCCGGCTTGCGGCCCGTTACCTGGCAAATAGCCGACATGGGTCTTCTTTCTCCTAGCCGCCCACATCGTGGCTATAAACGACTACGTGCCGACTGCCGTGTGAGGGTGGCAGTGCTCAAAAAGTGAGGTGTGAGCAGGTGCGGCATCGTCGTCAAAAACCAGTAGACGGGGCGTAATACGTATATTTTGACAACAGCAAGAGCAAATCTTACAGCCTTACTCACGATATACCTAATCGCTGCCGCGATAGCCTAGCGCATAAAGCCGTCGTCTTTGCGTCGATAATCAAGCAGCACTGCCTAACGCATTGGGGAAGTTCGAAAGCTTACTATAACGAGTGGGGCGTAGATGTGCGCCTGTGGCGACTGTGGTTGCCGCAGGTGAGCAATTTCGTATATATGACGGTGGAATGTAGGATAATTCAGGTTATCGGTCGGCGCGCTTAGTGCCGCCGGGCGAGCTGTAACTGTACATCCCAACTCGGGCACGATCCGTACCGTCATTATTCAGTGTGCGGAACCGACCCGTAGTCCAACCCTGAGGGAATATCTATGAAGAAAGACATCCACCCGGATTATCACCCAGTGGTCTTCCGCGATGCTGGTACCGGTCACTCCTTTTTGACCAAGTCCACCGCTACCTCTTCTCGCACCGTTGAGTGGGAAGACGGCAACGAGTACCCGCTCATCGTCGTTGACGTTACTGCTGAGTCCCACCCGTTCTGGACTGGTGCACAGCGCGTTATGGATACCGCTGGCCGTGTCGAGCGCTTCAACCAGCGCTTCGGTGCCATGGCTCGCCGCAAGAAGAAGAACGCGTAAGGAGAAGAAGAGAAAATGGCAACTCCTAAGTTTAAGAAGTCCCGTGCGAACACCCACGCACGTCGTTCCCAGTGGAAGGCTGACAACGTCGCCCTCCAGGAAGTCACCATCGATGGTCAGACCGTGCGCATCCCGCGCCGTCTGGTCAAGGCCGCTAAGCTCGGCCTGGTTGACGTAGAGCAGTTCTAAGCCTGCTTTCAATCCCACCCCCTCCCGGTTGCTTATTAGCGACTGCGAGGGGGTTGTGATGTTTTAGGCCCGGGAAAGGGATATTAAAAAGCGCCTTCCGGCCTGGGCGGCGCCAAGCGATGGGGGAGACTTGGGCTGTGCCAGTGCTGTCTACTCTTCGGGTCTTAAAGACCAAGGAAATCCACTTCAAGTTAAGGCCAGGCTAATCCTAAAATTAATATAAAAGCGCACTAACCCGATGGTGGATCAGTTTTTCTCTGCGATTGTGCTCGTGGCGGTTCGCGCCCCAGCATGAAAGGTGCGTAGTGCGGCGATTGTGAAGGCGTGTACGAGCGTGAAGGGGGTGATGTGTGCGGCGAGTTTGGGCAGCTTATTGTCTACAGTAACTTCACAGGAACTTCTAGTACGTTGGCAGAGTAGTTTAAGTTGTGACTAAGCGAAGCGAGGCATAGTGTTCCTATGAACATGAGGAATGATGACAACCGCGGCAATAATGGTCAGTCGCACGGTGTCCCGCAGGAACCCTACGGCATGAACAATGGGCAGGCGCCGTATAACCAGCCGCGCGGTGGGCAGCAGAATTCTGGATCCGCATATTCCAACGGAACCTATTCCCAGGGCTGGAACCAGCCGCGCATCAACGAGCAGGATGCACAAGCTTCCGCATACGGGCAGCACACCCCGCCCAGCAATCGCCTCTTTGGTGGCGCTCAGCCGAGTGCTACCCGGGGGCAGGATGAAACATCCAGCTTCTCTAGTCAGCAGGGCGATGATTCCCAGCAAGGGCCTGTGAACAACCAACCCGGCCAGCCGCCCGTGCCTGGGGTAACGCCTTTGCCGCCGCAGCCTAAGGAGAAAAAGAAGATCGGACTTGGCGCCGCGACCGCAATCGCAGCGGTAGCGGCAATTGCAGCAGGCTCCATTACCGGTGTGGTCGTGGGTAAGAACCAGTCCAGCAGCGGTACGTCCGTGGTTAACGAGGCTCTTCACAGCCAACCGGCCGCCAATAGCATGGGTAAGGAACCAGAGGAAGGTTCGGTGGAAGCGGTTTCCTCCAAGGTTTTGCCGGCCGTGGTATCCATTCAGACCGCTACTCGGACCTCGGCTGCGGAAGGCTCTGGCTCGATCATTTCTCCCGATGGTTACGTGTTGACCAACCACCACGTCATCGCCGGTGCGGAACAGGGTGGCATCATGCAGGTGACCTTGAACGATGGTAGCAAGCACGAAGCCGATCTCGTGGCTTCCGATGCCAATACGGATGTCGCCGTCATCAAGATCAAGGACGTGCAAGACCTGCCGCACCTCCAATTCGGCGACTCGGATGCGGTAGCGGTTGGCCAAGAGGTAGTCGCCGTCGGTTCGCCGCTTGGACTCAATGCCACGGTGACTTCTGGCATCGTATCCGCAAAGAACCGTCCGGTGCGTGCGTCCCAGGAGGGTGGCGAGTCTTCGCTTATCGATGCCATCCAGACTGACGCCGCCGTTAACCCCGGCAATTCCGGCGGTCCTTTGGTGGATATGGACGGCAATATCGTTGGTATGAACTCGATGATTGCCTCGTTGTCTGATAAAGCCACGGGCGAGGGCGGCTCTATCGGCCTCGGGTTTGCCATCCCTTCCAACTTTGCTAAGCGGATGGCGGATGAGCTCATCAATAAAGGACAGGTAACTCACCCCACCTTGGGGGTTAAGGTCTTGGCGCGCGATGACGGAAATGGCGCGCGCATTGCCGAGGTCGAGCCGGGGAGCCCGGCGGAACAAGCAGGTTTGAAGCAGGGAGATATCGTCACCCGCGTCAATGACCGGCTGATTGAAAACGCCGATGCGCTTATCGCTGCCGCGCGTTCCCAAGACTTCGGTGCGACCGTCACCTTGGAAGTATCCGATGGAAATTCGGATGATACTCGTCAGGTAGAGGTAACCCTGACGGGCGAGTAGATTAAAACGCAGCCCGCGCCGTGTCCGCATTGCGCCCCGACGTTTCTTTGAAGGAGAAAAATGGCAGACTCCCAGCAAGACTTGACCGACTCCACTAGGTTGGAGAATTCGGCTTCCACAGACGCTTTGCGGGATGTGGCGGAGCCGGATGACGCCTACCTCTTGGCCAGCGAGAAGGAGGACCGGGTGGCGGCGCCGCGCCGCGCGCTCGTCGTGATCGTCACGGATCACCCCGGCGAAAATTCAGATAGCACCGCCAAACTGGTTACTGAGCTTTTGGCAGAGGCGAATTTCCGCATCGATGGTTCGGTGGTCGTGCGTTCGAAGAAATCCAAGATCCGGCAAGCCATCGAAACTGGCGTCGTCGGCGGTGTGGATCTCGTGCTCACCGTCGGAGGAACCGGAGTAGGCCCGCGCGATAAGACCCCGGAAGCTACTACTGGGGTCATCGACAAGATGGTGCCGGGCGTGGCCCAGGCCTTGCGCTCTTCTGGTCAGGCTTGCGGCGCGGTCGATGCGTGTGCATCCCGCGGCATTTCGGGCGTTTCTGGTTCCACCGTCGTGGTCAACCTCGCACCATCGCGCGCTGCCGTGCGCGACGGCATGGCCACGTTGACCCCGCTGGTCCACCACCTTGTGGATCAATTGCAAGAATCCAGCGTGCAATAACGCGAAGGAAAGGGGGGAGATACTGCCATGACCTCTCAACCACGCCGCCAGCGCAGGCGTGTATTCAGGCAGTCAGATGCGCCGGAATATGACCGCAGCGCGGATCGCCCGGTAGAGCAGGAATTAGCTAGTGGAGAAGGTGCCGATGCACAGCGCATCGTCACTCTCGATGATGCCGCGGCAGAAGGCGACGGAGCTCAAGCAGCCGAGCGCGGCGAAGAGTTTTACCGCGAGAACCAGCCGCCGCACCACGGCGGGTAGCCCGCGCATCCTATTCGCGAGCTTGGAAATGCTAATGCAGTCTTAACAAAAGCCCGTGTCCTCCCTCATTGCGAAGGTGGGCACGGGCTCAGCTGTGTCTTTAGCAAGGATTAGTCGTCGTGGCGGCTGTGCTTGCCCTCAGAAGCAGTGGAGTTATCGGTGTTCTCGGCTGCAGTAGCATCCCTAAGCGCCTTATCTGCGGTGGTGACAGCATCAGCGTTCTGCGCCTGCAGAAGATCGCGGATTTCTGCCAAGAGTTCTTCCGAGGTTGGTGCCGGGGCCTCTGGGTCCACACCCTGGCGGCGCTTAGCAGCTTCAGTGAGCTTGTTCAGCGGCATGACAATGAGGAAGTAGACCACTGCGGCGATGATCAGGAAGTTAATCGCGGCGGTAATGACGGCGCCAAAGTCTACGAGGGTGGACTTATTATCGGTGATTTGGAAGCCCAAGCCATCGACCTCGGCGGAGCCGAGGGAGTTAATGATCGGCTGGATGATGGAATCCGTCACGGAAGTGACGATCGCCGTGAATGCGGAACCGATGATGACTGCGGTGGCAAGTTCGACCACGTTGCCGCGCATAATGAAGTCTTTAAAGCCCTTAAGCATGGGAGAAGACGAACCTTTCTGGGGGTAGGTAAGGATGGGTGTGAACCATGAGCAAGCAGGGAGTTTAGTTCAAGCTAAAAGTATTGACAACTCGGAGGGGCGGAGGCGGCACTAATGTTGCCTTGTTAACTAATGCACACCGGTTGCGATATAGGTATTCAGTGTTAGTGTGATAGTAGAATGTAAAAATATTGTTTGTAAAAATAACAGTATTCTAATGCGTGGGCAGAAGGGATCCCAGCATGAATATCGCACTCGCTCTATTTGCCTTGGCAGTTACCATTGGTGCAGGCTACTTCCTTGTTAAAGGTCATAAGCCAGTCATTATTTTATTGCTTGCCGGGTTTATTCTCATTGCAGTTTCCACTGCGGCCAAAGCTGGCTACGGAGTTTTAGATGAGGAAGACTCCACCGGCTCCCGGTGGTTGGACATCATCGGCATATTCGAACAAGTTGCTGGTAGCCAATTAACAGGCGTCGGCCTCATTATTATGGCGGCCGGTGGCTTCTCAGCATATATGAATAAGATCGGCGCCTCGCAGGCACTGGTTGAGGTGCTAGCCGCTCCAATCGCAAAGTTCAAGCACCCCTACATCACGCTAATTCTCACGTATTTCCTCGGCGTGGTGCTTTTTATGTTTATCCCCAGCGCTGCCGGGCTCGCTATTTTGCTTCTAGTGCTATTGCTGCCAGTGTTGAAGGCAGTAGGGGTTAGCCCCGCCGCAGCAGGCGCGGTCATCGTGTCAGCCTCCGCGTTGCCAATGGGGCCGGCATCGGGAACTTCGGTGCTGTCGGCGCGAACCATTGATTTATCCCCAGTCGTCTACTTCGTCCAGTATCAGCTGATCGTGGCCATTCCCACTGCCATTGCAATTGCGATAACTCACTACTTCGTGCAGCAGCATTACGATAAGCGGGAGTTGGAAGAGTACAAGGAAACCGACACCATGGGCGATGGTTCTGGTGAGGCTGGCCCGAAGTGGTACGGGGTATTTCTCGCACTGCCCATTATCTTGTTGGTGATCTTTAGCCCCTTGGTTAATGACAGCATCGAGCTAACCACGGTTGGAGCATTCGTAATCGTCTGGCTCATAGCCTTGCTGTGCGAAATCATTCGCCACCGTTCTTTTTCCACCGCGACCGAACAAGCCACATCCTTTTTTACGGGCATGGGAAAGATGTTCGGTGGCATCGTCGCATTGATTATCGCGGCACAAATCTTTGCCACCGGTTTAACGGCCACAGGCGCCATTTCCATGCTGATCGATGGAGGACAGCAACTCGGTGCAGGCGCAATCGTCATCACCCTCCTATTCACCTTGATTGTGGGTTTGGTGACGTTCCTGACCGGTTCCGGTGTCGGCGCATTTTCTTCCTTTGCCAGCTTGGTGCCAGATGTCAGCCGCGGACTCGGCGCTTCGGCAGCGGCAGTGATTACCCCAATGGAATTTGCCAGCGGCTTGTTTCGCGCGGTGTCTCCGGTCTCCGGAGTAATCATTTCCGTTGCTGGTGGCGTGGGAATTTCTACCACCGAGCTTATTCGCCGCACGCTGCTTCCAATGGGAGTTGGCTTCGTCGTGATGATCGTATCCAGCCTGGTCTTGCTCTAAGCACGTTCTGGGATTACAACCTAAACCTCTAAGAAGAAGGAATTTATCATGGGAATCGGCGCACTGAACTCGTCTTTTCAGAAGAAGGGCCATGTCACAGCGGACATGGAAGCCCACTGGGAAGAAGCACAACTTATCCGGAAAATTTTCGCTGTTGAAGCGGCAATGGCGCGGACGCAGGGACACATGGGAATTATCCCGCAGGAGGCTGCCGAGGCGATCTCAGATAATGCAGTCGCCAGTGATGAGCTGATAGAAAAGGCCCAAAGCGGCGGGGTTGGCAATCCTTCGGTTGCTGTCCTCGATGCATTGCGGGACGCGATTCCGGAAGACCAGCGTGGTTGGGTCCATTTCGGGGCGACCACTCAAGATATTTTGGATACCGCGCGGGCCCTGCAGATCAAAGCAGCTACCGACCTGATACTGGAACGCCTGAACGCCGTTATCGCTGCTACCGCCAACCTCGCTCACGAGCACGCCCGAACGTTAATGGTCGCGCGTACCAATGGACAGTATGCACTGCCGACGACACTGGGTACACGCTTTGCGCGGTGGAACGCGGAGCTGCGCCGGAGCCGGGAACGCTTGGAAGCGATGCGAGAGCGCACGGAACAGATTCAATTTACCGGTGCTGTAGGCACGCTGGCGTCCTTTGGAGAACAAGGACCTGAGTTAAGTCGGCGCCTTGCCAAAGAATTGGAACTGGTTTATCAACCGGTTTCCTGGCATGCGAGCTCGGATACGATGACAGAGCTTGCGTCGACCGTGGCTACCTTGGGGCAAAGTTTGGCCAAGATTGCAGAGGATCTCTTTGCTATGCAGCAATCCGATCTGGTCGAGGCCCGCGAGGACATGGATGCGCATACCTCTGGATCGTCTACCATGCCGCAAAAACTCAATCCCTTTGCCACAATGAAAATTTCCGTGGGAGCCAGCATGGCTTGTGGCATGGCGGCAAACATGCTGACGCAAGCACCGGCCACCTTTGAACGCGACCACCGCCAATCCGAGATCCACCGCAACCTGATTCCACAAATCTTTGTTGCCGTCGATGGAGCGTTGGAAAAGCTGGACCAGCTCTTTCCTCGTTTGCGTTTTGATGCCCAGGCATTAGAGGACAACGTAAAAAGCGCGGGTGTTTCGTTGATGACTGAGGGAATCATGATGGAGCTGGCACCGCATATTGGTCACAGCGCCGCACACGATGTTCTTCAGGAATTCGCCCGAGACAATAGAGAGAACGGCACCTGCCTGGAAGAGTTTTGCGCAGCCCACCCGAAGCTCGCGGGCCTTACGGAAAAGCTGGACCTTGAGTCCCTGACAAATCCAGCTAATTACATCGGCCAAGCTGTTGAAATCGCGGAATCGGCGCAGGAATAAATACCACCAGTACGCAAAAGGTTCAGGCGGTCGTTAAGTAGCAGAATCTGCCTCATTAACGGCATGGGGTTGAGCGCGATCGCCGACGATAACCACGGTCAGCGGTTGGTTTAAAGAGGCGGCGGCCACGTCATTGGCGTGTTCATTAGGCAGTGCGAGCAAGACGGTGGCAGAAGAAATCTCGCCCTCTGCGGTAGTGGTGGATACGACCCGGGCGCCGGAGGCAATGACGCGGGCGGTAACGGGTTCTGAATTGGTGGCATCGCTTGCCGTGACGATATCGACGGTATCGCCGTGGTGCAGGTGGGGGATGATGTCTGGATCGGCAAGTTTGACTGGGATCATGCGGCCGGAGCCGCCTCCCTTAGAATCGGCAGATCCCGAGTTCGCGACGAGGCTAGACACCAATTCTTGGCCGAGGAGCCGCTGGCTGGTGACGACCTCGCCCTTGCCCGCGGCGGCGGTGATGATGCGGCCGGCGAGATCGGAGGGGGCATCGGCAAGCGCGCTGCTAGGAATGGAGGAAGAAGGCAGGCGCTCGAGCGAGACATCGGCGGCGGAAAGCTCCGCGCCGGCGGGTAAATCGCGGCTAAAGACCAGTACCTGCGGCAGTTCCTTCGCGCGAGAGACTGCGGAGGCCAGCGCGGCGATTAGCAGTGCCAACGCGATGGCGCGGCGCACGAGCACGCCGCGGCGGTGGCCAGGGGTGCGCAGGGTGCGGAAGAACTGTGAGATTCGCGGGGACGGGGAATAAGCCATGCACAATTAGACTGCGCTACCGCCTGTGTGGTTCCCCATTTAAGAAGGAAAGCGGTGGATTCCTGCGGCGGTAACCACGGCCTCAACGCGGCGATCGTGGGCCGCGGCTGGAATGGAGTCGAGGAATTCAGTGGGATAGACCATGGCGAGTACCGCGGGGTGGTTGCGCGGCACCAGGGAAAGCGCGCGGTCGTAGTATCCGCCGCCCTTACCCAAGCGGTTTCCGGCGGCATCGATGGCCATGGCGGGAGCCAAAATCAGATCGCAACCGCACAGCACGCGGCTATCAAAGCGCGGGCCGGCGGGTTCGGAAATGCCCAGCTGGCCAGGCTGCATGCTGTGCGCGCCCTTGTATTCTGCCCAGTTTAAAACGCCGTTGTCGCAGGTGATAGGCAATAATACGCGGTCGACGCGGCGGGAAAGCCAGGGGATGAAGTCCGCCCCGCCAGGCTCCGTGCCCAACGGCCAATAGGCGGCAACGCTCGAAATGCCGGCAAGCTCAGGTTCTAGCTGCTCGCGCAGGGCAGCGGACCATTCCGTGCGCTTCTCGGCGGTGAGGCCGCGGCGCGCGCGAAGCAGGCGGGTGCGCAGTTGCTCTTTGATATCGCTGGAAGAAGGCATAAATAAATAATAGCGTCCGTGGCGTAGCGCTACACAGGAAAATAGTGCGCCGTTGTACCCTAAGATTCATGGCTAATGAACGCGAAGATTCCGCCACCGGAATCACCACGGTTGTAGTTCCAGCGGCTGGCATGGGCACCCGCTTTCTGCCCGCCACGAAAACCGTCCCCAAAGAATTGCTGCCCGTTGTGGATACTCCCGGCATCGAATTGATTGCTGAGGAGGCAGCCTCTGTGGGCGCGCGCAGGCTTGCGGTCATTACCGCACCCGAAAAACAAGAAGTAATGCGCCATTTTGCGGAATTTCCGGATCTGGTAGAAACCCTAGATTCCCGCGGCAAGGATGAGCAGGTAGCTAAGGTCAACCGCGCCCACCAGCTCATTGAGCCCATCGCGGTGGAGCAAGAAAAGCCCTTGGGCTTGGGCCACGCCGTGGGGCTGGCGGAAGAAGTCTTGGCAGATGACGAGGACTCCTTTGCCGTCATGCTGCCGGATGACATCGTGTTGCCGGCCACCGTCATGGCGGATATGGCGCGCGTTCGCGCCGAGCTCGGCGGTAGCGTGCTGTGTGCCTTTGCGGTGCCGCAGGAGCAGACGTTTAACTACGGCGTATTCGACGTAGAAGATACTGACGTGCCGGGCGTGAAAAAGGTTATCGGCATGGTAGAAAAGCCGGACCCGGAGGACGCGCCGTCCAACCTGGTGGCTACCGGGCGCTACCTGTTGGACCGGAAGATCTTTGATGCGCTGCGCCGGATCGAACCGGGCAAGGGTGGCGAATTGCAGCTGACCGATGCCATCGAGCTGCTCATTGAGGAAGGCGAGCCCGTCCACGTGGTGGTCCACGAGGGCAAGCGCCACGATTTGGGTAACCCCGGTGGCTATATCCCGGCCAACGTGGACTTTGGTCTGCGCGATGAAAAATACGGCCCAGCGCTGTATAAAGCTATTAAACAAATTATGTCCGATTTCGAGGCGGAGCAAGGCCTGAACTAACTATCTTGCCGTGCGCACGTGCGTTGAGGGCAGCAAGGTAAAAGGGCAAGAAGAAAGGGCGGGCAGAGACCGTATGCGTTCAGTTGATGACCAGTTGGCGCTGGTTACTGATGCGGCGACGACCCCGGAGCCGGTGCGGATGAGCATTTCTAATGCGCTGGGGTTAATGTGCGCCGAGCAGGTGCAGGCCTATCAGCCTCTACCGGGCTTTCCCCAGGCAGCCATCGATGGGTACGCAGTTCGCGCGGTTGATATCGGCGGCGAGCGAGGGCTGAAGGTGCGCCGCCCGAAGAATCAGGACCAGGAAAGCAGCGAAGGGGAGGGGTCTGCCGAGCAGGCCGAGGACGCCGCCGCGCAGCCCGCCCAACCCGAGGTCGAGCGTTCCTTGCCCGTCGTCGGTGAGGTTCCGGCCGGTTCGAAGCAGCCGCTGCGCCTGCAGCCCAAGCAGGCCGTGCGGGTCTATACGGGCGCGCCCTTGCCCACGCTTGCCGATGCCGTCCTGCCCCTCGAGTGGACCGACCGCGGCCGCAAGCGCATCACGGCGCACCGGACGGTGCGCTCGGGCGATTTCGTCCGCCGCGTGGGCGACGATATCCAGCCCGGCGATGTCGCCGTATCCTCTGGCACCGTCCTTGGCCCGGCGCAGATTGGCCTGCTGGCCGCCGTGGGGCGCTCCAAGGTGCTGGTTTATCCGCAGCCCCGCGTGACCATCGTGTCCTTCGGTCGCGAGCTCGTCGATGTGGACAAGGAACCGGGCCTGGGCCAAGTCTTTGACGTGAACTCCTACTCCTTGGCCGCCGCCGCAAAAGAAGCGGGGGCGGACGTGGTCCGCGTGGGCATTGCCGAAGGCGAACCCCGCCGCATCCGGGAAGTGCTAGAAACCCACATCACGCGCAGCGAGGCGCTCGTCATCACCGGTGCCGTTGGTGGTGCCGGTGCCGAACAGATCCGGGAGATCCTGGCAGAAATCGGCGATATCGATACTTCCCGCGTGGCCATGCACCCAGGATCCGTGCAAGGCTTTGGGCTGGTAGGAGATGAGCGCATCCCTACGTTCCTCCTTCCCTCGAACCCGGTATCGTCGCTGGTTATTTTCGAAATTTACATTCGCCCCTTGATTCGCCTGGCCCTGGGCAAGCGCAATGCCCACCGCCGGGTGGTCCGGGCCCGCGCACTGAACCACATTGATTCCCGCCCAGGGCGCCGTGGTTTCATCCGTGCCCGCTTGATGCGCGATGCCGAAACCGCCGATTACCTGGTCGAGGGTCTTGGAGGTGCGACCGGCGCGCCAGCCCACCTTCTGGCAGGACTCTCTGAGGCCAATGCAATGATTCGAGTGCCAGAGGAAGTCACCGAGATCCGCCCGGGCGATGTTGTTGACGTCTTATTCCTCACCCAGCGCAGCTAATGCTTGACCCCTTCGGTACCGCCGCAGCCAAGCTGCGCCATCCAGTCACCGGGCCGACCGATGATCTGCACCCCGGTTGGCCGGAGGCGACGCCGACGGTGCAGCTTCCTCCCTCGGGGGCGCTGCCGTCTGGTGGGCGGTTGCGGCTGCGCCCCTTGCTGCGCTCGGATGGTCCCGAGTGGCGGCGCCAGCGCATTGAGGACGAAGCTTTGCTCCGGCCGGTGGAGCCGACCCAAGCGACCACTTGGGCAGAGGCCCACAGCTCGCAGGCCTGGTGGAATTACCTCATTTTTCTGCGCAACTCCGCGCGCGATGCGCAGGTGATCCCCCTGGCTATCGAGCTCGAGGGAAAGTTTGCCGGCCAGGTAACGCTCGGCAATATTCAACACGGCAGTATTCGAGATTGTTGGATCGGCTATTGGGTTTATTCCGCTGTGCAGGGCGCTGGCGTTGCCACCGCGGCCACCGCCCTGGGCGTGGATCACGCCTTTGGGCGGGTAGGCCTGCACCGAGTGACCGCCACTTACCTGGAACAAAACCCCGCCTCCGGGCGCGTGCTAGGTGCCAACGGCTTTCGCTCCGAGGGGTATTTGCGCCGCAACCTGCATATAGATGGCGCCTGGCGGGATCACCATTTCGTGGCCTTAGTCAAGGAAGACTTCTCATCCACGGCGGTTGAGCGGCTGCACCAAGCTAGGCGTTTGGTGTGAAAATCATCCCTAAATCCAAGTAATGCTTTCTCAATTTTCACATAAGTAACAACATTGTAATTTACAGCTTCTGTGGCCCCTAAAGTGCGGTTTTGGTGATTAGAGTGGAGTAATCATCTGCACCCCAAGGGAAGGTCCTTAAGTCGTGTCCACAGCTGTGCCAGTTATTGCAATCATCGTGGTGTGGCTCTTCGTGCTCGCGCCGTGGCTATTGGGCAGGAGCAATCGCCCGATGAGCCATACCGGCGAGGCCTTTGAGGATACCCGCGTGCTCTTTTCCGGCGATTCCGGCAATGTCGCCGGCCGCCGCCGCCCGCGCTTGCGGGCCGATGATGTCCACCGCAGCGGCTCGGATGAAGACCACGACTACGAGGTTGTATCCGCTGCCGCTGAGGACCCGGACAGCGAGGCAGACGTCGATGACGTGCTGATCGATGACGAAGCAGAGGACCGCGCTTCCCGAGCGCAGTCGCGGACCATTGCTGGCGCGGCCCGCCGCGCCCGAGCGCAACCCTTTGGCGTAGGTGGCCGTGCATACCGCTCCGCCGACGAGGACGAGGCTGACGCGCGCGACGAGCAGGTCACCCAGGCAGAGGGGCAGGCAGAGACCATCGAGGGTGAAGTCATTGAGGAATCCGCGGCTCCGGCCGCTGCCGCTGAATCAAATGGTTCCACCGCTGACGCCGATGGCGCGCGCACGGCCACCGCTTCCGATGATGCGGATGCGGACGCAGACGATGCCGATGATGTCTTGCTCGAAGATGATGAGCGCGTTGGCGAAGAAGGTGGTGCAAAGCGCAAGCGCCGCCGCAGGAATGTGGCTGCCGATTCCACCGAGTCCTTCACCGCGCCGGCGACCGAAGACATTGCCGAGGACGCGTACGACTACGACGAGACCTATACTTCCCCGGTAGACCTGATGTACCCAGGTGCGGTCGATCCCGCCCCAGTTATCGATGCCGAAGAAACGGACACCGCAGAGACCGATTCGGAAGAGGCAGACAACGACGGTGCAGCCGAGGAATCGGCCGGAGCCGATGAGTACGGTGCCCAGGGCTCCGAGGACGCGGCGCTGAATACAGACCTTTCTGAGGACGAGGTAGCTTTTGCTCAGCGCCGCCTTGGCCGCGGTGGATGGGACCCAGTGGCGGATAAGGAGAAGTCCGCTACGCGCTACCAGCGCCGCCAGCGCACGCTCATTGGCCTAGCCATCGCCGTGGTCCTCACCGTGGCCTTGGGGATTGTGGCCGGTGGATGGACCTGGTGGCTGGCAGGCATCGTCGGTGTCCTGACCGGCACCTATTTGGTGGCGCTGCGCGCGCAAGTCCGCCAAGAACAAGCACTGTTGCGCCGCCGGGTAAAGCACCTGCGCCGGGCGCGGTTGGGCGTTCACAATACCGATGATGAGGCGCTAAAGATCCCCCGCAACCTGCGCCGGCCGGGTGCGGTCGTCGTCGAAATCGACGATGAAAGCCCCGACTTTGAGCACCTTCCCTTAAGCTACAGCGATGATGAAGACGGTGACTTTGATGGCCCGCACGCCGGGCCCGATGGGGTAGGGCGCCGCGATGACCTGGCCGCTCGCCGCGCGGGTTAATTAGACAGCTTCTCCCTCGCTTCCGGGGAGTTTTTCGGTTTCTTCCGGCCATACGCCGGAGGTAGCCCGGCGGTGGGAGCCCAAGAGGTGGGTATCGACCATGCCGATGGCCTCCATGAGGGCAAAGCAGGTCACCGGCCCTACGAACTTAAAACCGGCCTTCTTCAATTCACGCGACATGGCCTGCGACTCGGGGCTCTTCTTCGGGATATCCTCCATAACCTCGGGGTAGGTATTTTCTGCAGGCTGAAAGCTCCAAATGAAATCCGCTAGGCCGCCGTTTTCGCGCAGTTTAATGGTGGCCTTCGCGTTATTGATGGTGGCGCGGATCTTGGTCTCGTTGCGGATAATGGAGGCATCGGCAAGCAAGTGCTCCACCTCGGCCTCGCCGAATTCCGCAACCTTGTCCGGATCAAAGTGGCAAAAGGCCTCGCGGAAGGCGGGGCGCTTTTTTAATACCACGGCCCAGGACAGCCCAGACTGGAAGGACTCCAAGCTCAAGCGCTCAAATAGCCCGTCCTCGTCCCTAATGGGAAGGCCCCATTCGGTGTCGTAATAATCCGTTAGCAGCGACGACGTCACGGCCCACGGCGTGCGGGCTACCCCGTGCGCGTCATAGGCCAGCGGGGTGCGTTCTTCGGTAGTGGTTTCAGTGTCCATGGGAGGTTCTCCTGTTGGTATGTAGTGCCTATTTTCCTTGTCTTTCCCATTGAAGCAGCGATTGCGGATGAGGCGCAGCGCGTACCTCGCTAGATGGTGAAATTGCGAGCTCAGCGGGTGGAGCGGTGGCGTCTTCGCGTTGGGGTAGGCATTCGATGTAGTCTATTGACCATGAATAGACCTGCCGTTCGCGATGCCGCATTGCTGCTTTTTCGGTTGGTTCTCGGACTCATTTTTATCGCGCACGGCGTGGACAAGATGTTCATGGACGGAATGGATGAGACGGTAGGGCAGTTTTCCGCCCTCGGCATCCCGCAGCCACAGATTGCCGGTTATGCCGCCGCAATCGGGGAAATGGTAGGTGGCGCCTTCCTCGTCATCGGTTTGTTGACCACTTTTGCCGCGGCGGCGCTGGCCGTGGATATGGTGGGCGCGCTGTACTTCGTGCACTGGGGCAATGGCCTTTTTGCTGGCGACGGCGGCATCGAGTACCCCTTGGTGCTGTGCATGTCCCTGCTGATGATCGTCATTTTTGGTTCTGGCCGGGCGAGCTTGGATAGGGCGTTAAGCAATGTTGACGCATAGCCAAGTACAAGCGGCGATTTCCGCCCAACTGGATGGGGAAGACGCGGAGCTTTCCGCCGATGTCATCGACGCCCACCTAGAACACTGCGCGGAGTGCCGGGCCTTTCGCGATAAGGCAGCGGCGCTATCGCGCTCCTTAAGCTTCGTGGAACCGGCGGACTCCGGCATGGCGCCACCGACCGATCTGTCAGAGGTGATCCTCGCAGGTGTAGAACCGGAGTGGAAGCGGGCCTCGAGCGCCAGGCAGGCCAACCTCACGGTGGCGCGCATCGCCTTGGTGGCCATGGGGCTTGTCTTTGCGGTGTGGGCCATCGTGCAGGTGGTACGCGCCTCCGGCCTAGTGCCCATGGGCGCAGAGGGCTCGGTGCTGGATCCGGCAGCCGACCCGGAGCGCGCCAACCTGCTGATGGAGGGCGCGGCCGTGCGCTTTGGCATGGCGTGCGGACTGCTGTGGAGCGCGTGGCGCCCAGCCTCTGTGACCGGGCTGTTCCCGGTATCCGCCACGATGTTTGCGTTTCTTTTTGGCTTTGGCGTGCGCGATATTGCGCTGGGTACCGTCACCATGGAGCAGGTCTATTTGCTCATCGCTACCGCGCTATCGACCATGAGCCTGGGCTGGGCGTGGGCGGCCGAGAAGGGCTACCTGGTGCGCGCGTGGTGGAAATCCCTGAACGCGCAGCCGCACTAAGGCGAACGAGGTTCTGCGAGCTATTTCCAGCTGGGCAACCACATCATGGATTGGTACCACGATTCCGGGATGATGAAGCCGTACAAGATGGGCGCGAAGTAGAAGAACATCGCGACCACCAGCGCGAGGTAGCAGGCGGCGGCAAATGTTCCCCGCCGCATCGGCCCGCCAGCGATGCGCGTTATCCACTGCCACTTGATGGGCTTACCGCGCCCGACCATTTGGCCCAGTATGAGGGCAAGCAGCACGATGACAAAGGGGATAAACGCGGTGGCATAAAAGAAGTACATCTGCCGGTCAAAGGCCGCGAGCCACGGCAGGAATCCGGCCGCGAAGCCCACGAGGGGAATGAGGAAGGCGCGGTTGCGGCGGATGATAAGCGACCACATCCCCCAAAGTACCGCGGGGACCACCAGCCACCAGATCGCCGGGGTGCCAAAGAGGTAGAGCATCTTGCGGCATTCGCCACCGCCGCTGCATTCCAGGTCCGTGCTGGAGTAGTACAGAATGGGCCGGGCCCCGGCCAGCCATGCCCACGGCTTGGAATCCCACGGGTGGTGGTGGCCACCGGAAGAGGTCAAGCTGGCGTGAAAATCCAATACGGATAAGTGGTAATAAAACCAGCCGGCCACAGATTCTGGTAAGTGCATGAGCCAGGAGTCTTCCCCGATGGTCCCATCCACCTTGGCGTGCCGGTAGACCGCGGTTTCTGAGGCGAACCATGCGCGCCAGCTCCACACATAAATCATTACTGGGACGGCAACTAGGGAGGCTAGTGCCGCGGGAGTATCGCGAATGAGCGTGCCCACAATATAGCGGCGAACGCCGTACTTGCGGCGCAATGCGAGGTCACTAAAGACACAGAGCAGGCCGAAGAACATGATGTAGTACAGCCCGGACCACTTCACGGCGAGCGACAGTCCTAAGAAGACGCCGGCGGTAAAGCGCCACCACCGGAAGCCAAAACGCGGCCCGAAGGGGGAGGTGCCCATCCCGTCGCTCAGCAGGGCGTTGTGCAGACGCTCGCGCATTTGTTGATGATCGCGGGCCAGTGCCCAGGCTGCGGCGACGATGAAAAAGACCTGGAAGATATCCAGCATGCCAAACTTCGCGGAGACCAAGAGGACGCCATCGCAGACGGCCAAAATGCCGGCAAAGGTGGCCACCTGCCAGGAAAAGGACAGCCGGCGAGCCAGAGCCATGGTCATCAGGACGGTGGCGACGCCGAAGAGAGCCGTCATCAAGCGCCAGCCCAGCGGGGTATAACCAAAGACCCATTCTGAAATGGCAATGATCTGTTTGCCCAGCGGCGGGTGAACCACGAGCCCAAAGCCTGGGTTGGTCTCGATGCCGCCGATGAATAAGTTATCCCAGCTTTTGACCATGTCCCAGGCTTGGGGGACATAGTGCTTTTCATCGAAGACGGGCGTGCCTTGGGATACCGGCGCGGTAAGCCCCACAAACCGGGTAATCAGCGCGAGAACGGCGATGATGCCGGTGCTAATCCAATCGGCCTTGCCCCACGTATAGGTACGCGGTGCCGGCGGGATCACGCGGTTATGCGGGGTGCGCGGTGAGCTAGCGGGGGCAGCGGTAGCAATAGTCACGAAGAAGAGTTTAGGCCACGAGCCTTCGCGCGGGCGCATAGGAGAATGTGGAATGCTAGAGGCATGTCAGCTTTAGGTCTGGAACCACTTCCGCGCGGCGTTATCCTCGCCGCCACGCCCTTGGGGAATGTCGCTGATGCCTCTGCGCGCCTGATGCAGGCATTGGCGCATGCGGATGTCATCGCCGCCGAAGATACCCGCCGCGTGCGCAACCTGGCGCAGGCCCTGGGCATCGAAATTTCCGGCTCTGTGGTGTCCAACTTCGACCACAATGAGCAGGCGCGTGCGCAGCAGCTTATCGATGCCGCCCAGCACGGCACCGTCCTCGTGGTCACCGATGCCGGCATGCCAATCATCTCCGATCCCGGTCTGTCACTGGTGGCCGCGGCCGCCGAGCGCGATATCCCCGTGACGTGTTTTCCGGGTCCTTCGGCGGTGCCCACGGCGCTTGCCTTGTCTGGCTTGGGCGTGGGCCACTTCCTCTTCGATGCATTCCCGCCGCGCAAGCCCGGCCCGCGAAAGGCGTGGCTGGAATCGCTGCGCAATGAAAAGCGCGCCATCGTATTTTTTGAATCTCCCCACCGCATCGCCGATACGCTTGCCGATGCCGCCCAGGTCCTCGGCGCCGATCGCCCCGCCGCGGTATGCCGCGAGCTGACCAAGACGTACGAGGAGGTGCGCCGCGGTTGCCTAGCAGAGCTGGCCGAATGGGCAAGCGAGGGCGTGAAGGGCGAGATTACCGTGGTGATCGAAGGCGGAACCGGCGCTGCTGTGACCGCCGCAGACCTGGTCCCGCAAGCCTTGGAGCTTGCCGGGGCCGGCATGCGCTTGAAAGACGCGTGCAAGCAGGCTGCCAAGGGGACTGGGGTGTCCAATCGGGAGCTTTATGATGCCGCGTTGGATGCCCGCTGAGCGCCCGCTAATTGAGCTCTTGTTGAGCCGTCCTCAGGTCATTTCTATGTAGCGTATAAAACGTCACAATTACTCGTGCTAACTGGTGGTTTCACGCTTCTATATATGTTATCGAATCGTTATCTTTCCCGGGCGTGTGGCGCCTAAAACCTGTCTACGTGGGGATATGCAGCCTATAAGCATGTAGGAAGTCTTAAGGAAATGCTCAAAAATGTATGTAAGCTGGGGTTTTGATAGCAAAACGGTTTGAAAAATTGGGGTCGCGCCACCAGTCTAGAGAGCATGACTAATACTGAAAATAACGGCGCTGGTGTGCCCGAAGAGGGGAAGGGGCCCGGCGAAGCGCCGGCTGGGACCACTTCTGCTGCTTCGAGTGAACAGCCGATTGAGGATTATCAAACGGTAGAAGAGGCACTGGACGAGCAAACGGCGACGAGCCAGATCCAGGACATGCTCAACTCTGAGGGGTTCCACCCCGAAGAGTATGATGATCCGGAAATCGAAATCGCCGCAGACCGCGATAATATCCCGATTGACTGGACCATCATGGGGATTGCGGGTGTGCTCGTTGCCGCCATCGTTATCTGGGGCCTGGCCGCACCGGATAACTTCGCGGACTTTTCTTCCGCGGCCCTGACGTGGGTCGTCGATAAGTTCGGTTGGGCCTACGTGCTCTTCGGCACTGTCTTCGTGGCCTTCGTTATCTTCATCGCGTTCTCTAAGTTCGGCTCCATTAGGTTGGGCCACATCAATGAGGAACCGGAGTTTTCCACGCCTTCGTGGATCGCCATGATGTTCGCTGCCGGTATGGGCATCGGCCTGATGTTCTACGGTGCTTCCGAGCCGCTGGCGAACTACCGCGACGGTACGCCTGGCCAAGGAACGGAAAACGTGGGCTCGTCCATGGCCTATGCCATGTTCCACTGGACGCTGCACCCCTGGGCTGTCTACGCCATTGTTGGTTTGGCCATCGCGTACTCGACCTACCGCATCGGTCGCAAGCAGCTGTTGAGCCAGGCCTTCGTGCCGCTCATCGGCGAGCGCCGCGCCAACGGCGGATTGGGCAAGTTCATTGACATCCTGTCCATCTTCGCCACTGTCTTCGGCACCGCCTGCTCCCTGGGGCTTGGCGCGCTGCAGATTCAGGCCGGCCTGGAAGCCTCCGGCATCATCGATAACCCAACCCAGTCTGTGGTTATCGGTATTGTGTTGGTCCTGACCTTGGCCTTCTTGCTGTCCGCGCTCTCCGGTGTGGGCAAGGGCATTCAGTACGTGTCCAATGCCAACATGGTCTTGGCTGCGGTGCTGGCTATCTTCGTCTTCATCTTGGGCCCAACCGTGACCATCCTGAACCAGATTCCAGGATCCATCGGTAATTACTTCAACTACTTCACCGAGATGATCGGCCGTACCGCCGAGTCCGAAAACGGCACCGCCGGCGAGTGGCTGTCTAGCTACACCATCTTCTACTGGGCATGGTGGGTCTCCTGGTCCCCATTCGTGGGCATGTTCTTGGCACGCATTTCCCGCGGCCGTTCCGTCCGCGAGTTCTGCTTGGGCGTCCTGCTCATCCCAGCGGGCGTTTCCACCCTGTGGTTCGCCATCTTCGGTGGCACCGCAATCCACATGGAGCAAAACGGCGAATCCATCACCGGCGAATCCGCCGAAGTAGAGCTGTTTAACCTCCTGCACAACCTGCCCGGTGGCTTCATTGCCGGCGTCGTCGCCGTCATCTTGCTGTCCACCTTCTTCATTACCTCCGCAGACTCCGCTTCCACGGTGATGGGTTCGATGACCCAGAATGGTGCCGCAACCGCGAAGCCGTGGCTATCCGCCCTGTGGGGTGCCCTGACCGCAGCCGTTGGTTTGACCCTGCTCTTGGTCAATGAGGACGCACTGTCCAACCTGCAGAATGTCACCATCGTGGCGGCGCTGCCGTTCTTGTTCATCGTCATTGGCCTGATGTTCGCCATTTACAAGGACTTGAGCCAGGACATCATTTACCTCGAGTACCGCGAGGCGCAGCAGTTCCAGCGCAAGATGGCCCGCGAGCGCCGCTTGCACCGCGACTACCAGCGCACGCAGGTGCTCAAGAAGCGCCGCAACGAGCGTTTGAAGAACCCGATGAAGCGCAAGTAGATAGACCATCTACCGCCTTCGGTAGCAGCGCCCGCCGCTTTCCCATACTTGGGAGGGAGGCGGGCGCTTTTCGGTGGTAGAGGTAATGTGCCCTCAACGTGTGTTCGTGCAGGTGCTTCGATAAACTGGACTCCATGACTGAGTCTTTAGTAGTAAATGTTGCCTGGCCATACGCCAATGGCCCGCGCCACATCGGTCACGTGGCTGGTTTTGGCGTTCCCTCTGACGTATTCGCCCGGTTCCAGCGAATGCGTGGCCGCAACGTACTCATGGTCTCCGGCACGGATGAGCACGGCACCCCGTTGCTGGTCCAGGCCGATAAGGAAGGCGTATCCGTCCGCGAACTCGCGGACCGCTATAACCGCCAGATTGTCAACGATCTGGCCAACCTCGGCTTGTCGTACGACCTTTTTACCCGCACCACCACCCGCAACCACTACTCGGTGGTGCAGGAGCTGTTCAAGGGGCTCAATGAGAACGGCTACATGCTGAAAGAGACCACCAAGGGGGCAATTTCTCCATCCACCGGCCGCACGCTGCCGGACCGCTATATCGAGGGCACGTGCCCCATCTGCGGCGCGGATGGCGCCCGCGGTGACCAGTGCGATAACTGCGGCAACCAGCTGGATCCGGTAGACCTCATTGACCCGGTATCCAAGATCAACGGCGAAACCCCGCAGTTCGTAGAGACTGAGCACTTCCTGCTGGATCTGCCATCGCTTAAGGACGAGCTGCAAAAGTGGCTTTCTACCCGCGAAGATTGGCGCCCGAACGTGCTGAAGTTCTCCCTCAACCTGCTGGAGGATATGCGCCCGCGCACCATGACCCGCGATATCGACTGGGGCATTCCCATTCCGGTGGATGGCTGGCAGGACAATAACGCGAAGAAGCTGTACGTGTGGTTCGATGCCGTCGTGGGCTACTTGTCCGCCTCCATCGAGTGGGCGCACCGCACCGGCCAGCCGGAGGCGTGGAAGGAATTCTGGCAGGACCCAGAAACCCGCCACTACTACTTCCAGGGCAAGGACAATATCACCTTCCACTCGCAGATCTGGCCGGCGGAATTGTTGGGCTATGCGGGCAAGGGCTCGAAGGGCGGCGAGCTGCACCAGTACGGCGAGCTGGACCTGCCCACGGAAATCGTGTCCTCGGAATACTTGACGATGTCCGGCTCCAAGTTCTCCTCGTCCAAGGGCGTGGTGATCTACGTTAAGGACTTCCTGGCGGAGTTTGGCCCGGATCCGCTGCGTTACTTCATCGCCGTGGCTGGCCCGGAAAACAACGACGCGGACTTTACGTGGGATGAATTCGTGCGCCGCGTCAATAATGAGCTGGCCAATGGCTGGGGCAACCTGGTCAACCGCACCGTGTCCATGGCGCACAAGAACTTCGGCGAGGTTCCGGTTCCGGCGGCCCTGGAGGAGCGCGACGAGGCCATCTTGCAGCTGGCGGAGGAGACCTTTACCACCGCCGGTAACCTGCTGGAGCAATCCAAGTTCAAACAGGCCATCGTCTCCATCATGCACGTGGTGGGCGAGGCGAATGCATATATTGCCTCCCAAGAGCCGTGGAAGCTGGCCAAGGATGAAACCCAGCGCGAGCGCCTGGCCACCGTTTTGTGGACCGCCCTGCAAGTCGTGTCTGACTGCAACGTCATGCTCACCCCGTTCCTGCCGTTTACCGCGCAGAAGGTGCACGAGACCTTGGGCCGCACCGGCGAATGGGCCGCGCAGCCTGAGGTGCGCGAGGTTAAGGACGATATCCCGGTTGAGCTCGTGGGTGCGGGCCTTCCGCCAGAAAACCACGAATATCCGGTGATTATGGGTGACTACACCCAGCAGCAGGCCAAGTGGGAGCGCATCCAGGTGGCACCGGGTACGACCTTGGCAAAGCCGAAGCCGCTTATTTCCAAGCTGGATCCAGAGCTCGGCGAGACCGGCCCGGAATGGGCGCCGGTGATGAACTAGCTCGGTAACCCCAGCGTAGATACGAAGGCGCGGTGGCCAATCCCTATGAAAAAGGGGAGGCCACCGCGCTTTTGCTATGCCTAAAAGTTCTGCCTAGTGCTGGAAATCGCGCTGCAGGTGAACCAGGCCTAGGCGTACGCCGTGCTTGGTGTGGATATTGGGCATGCGGCCGGTTTCTTTAAACCCAAACTTCTTGTGCAGCGCGATGGAACCGGCATTGGTATCGACGATGTAGGTAATCATGGTCTCGATATAGGGATCGTCGGCGGCGATGTCCATGAGGGCATCGAGAAGCTCAGAGCCCACGCCCTTGCCCTGGGCTGAGGGGGAGATGTACACGGAATCTTCGACGGTGCCGTAGTAGATGGCGGGCGTGACGAATTGAAAGTAGGCGGCCCAGCCGATGATTTCATCATCGTCTACGGCGACAAGCACAGGCGAGCCCGCCTTGGACATGTCCTTCAGCCAATCCTCGCGGTCTGCAACCTCTTCTTGCCAGGTAATGAGGTTATTGGCCGGTTTAGCGGCGGAGGCGGCGTTGTAGATGGCGGAAATGGAAAGGGCATCGGCAAGCTCAGCGGGGCGAATATGCATTAAAAGTCCTTTACACCAGAAGTTCTAAGTGAGTGAGGCTAAGCCAGTGATCGAATTTGTAGGTTACCTCTTTGAGAGTTCCCACGTTTTCAAACCCGAACTTTTCATGCAACTTTAATGATGCCGTATTAGTGGACACGATTAGGGCGAGCAGCGAATGTACCTTGTCATCCGCCCGGGCGCGGTCTACCAGCTCGCGCATAAGGGCGGTGCCCACGCCTTGGCCCTGGGCATTGGGGGAAAGGTAAATCGTGGTTTCATAGCAGCCCTGCCAGATGCGGGGATCGTGGTAGGGGTGATAGAGCGCCCAGCCCAAGTATTCGCCCTCGTCGGTTTCGGCAACGAGGAAGGGACAGTCCAGTTCCTGGATGTGGCGCAGGTGTTCTTCGCGTTCAGCCACGGTGACTGGGGTGGAGTTAAAGATGACATCGGTGTGCTCGATGGCCCAGTTGAGGGTATCGGTCATGGCGGGGACATCGCTCAGGTCCGCTGGTCTGATCAACATAGCTGCCAATATTACAATTGCGGGTATGTCTAAAAAGAAGCCACGTCCTACTCCCATTCCGGCCCCAGGGCTCAGCGGCCTCAGCGATGCACATACCCACCTTTTCTCGCATAAAGATACCGATGAGGTGCTGGTCAACCGCGCCCGCGCTGCTGGGGTATCCCGCCTGGTGACGGTTGGCGATGACCGCCGCGAGTCCGAGGCGGCCCTTGCGACCGCGCATGCTTTTCCCAACGTGTATGCCGCCTGCGCCATCCACCCGGTGCGGGCGAATGAACTAGACGCGCCCACCAAAGCCGCGTTGGAGGAGATGGTGGCGGATCCGCGGTGCGTGGCGGTGGGGGAGACCGGCATGGACGCCTATTGGGTCCACCACGAACCGGAGACCACCGCGAGCTTGGTCCAGCAGGAAGAATCCCTACGCTGGCATATCGATCTGGCGGTGCGCACCGGCAAGACGCTCATGATCCATAACCGCGAGGCGGATCAAGACTTGCTGCGCATTCTTGCCGATGCCCCCACGCCTGAGACCGTCATGCTCCACTGCTTCTCCTCACCGTTGCGGGTGGCGGAAGAAGCATTAGAGCGCGGCTACGTTTTGTCCTTTGCTGGCAACGTCACCTTCAAGCGGAATGCGGAACTACGCCAGGCGGCCGCGCTGGCCCCGGCGGGGCAATTGCTGGTGGAAACCGATGCGCCGTTTATGACTCCAGAGCCGTTCCGCGGGCAGCGCAATGAGCCGTCCCTCATCGGGCACACCTATGACTGCATTGCACGGGCCCGCCACCAAACCACTCAGGCATTGGCGGCGGAGGTCAATGAGACTTTTGACCGTGTGTATGGAATTAGCATGACAGGACAGTGAGGATTGTCACAAAATTAAATCCGCTGGTCGCTGGTGGTATGGGTGCTGGATGTGACAACTGTTTTCGCCCGTTATAACTGTGGCGCACCGCTTCTCGACTTTCCCTACTCGTTATCGTATTGTTATTGATTGTTCGTTGAGGCTTTACGCCTCTACCTTCCCGCCGCGCCGGTTCACAGTGGAGCAGCGCGGCATCGCCGCTGGTTTTCCTTAGCCAGCGGCAACAATTGTGATACTGGATAGACAGCACCACCGGAGATTAACTACACATGGCACCTCACCACATTAAGCGCATCAATAATTCACGTTCCCTGCCCCTGCGCCTGGCAACGGGTGGCGTCTTGAGCACCCTCGCCGTCGGCGGTGTCGTGGCGATTGCCGCGCAGAAAGACTTGGTCGTAGAAGTCAACGGCGACAAGGTAGAGCTGGCCACCTTTGCCGAGGACGTGGACGGCGCCCTGCAGGCCGCCGGCGTCCAGGTGGGCGAAGAAGATATCGTCTCGCCCGCACCATCTGAGTCCGTGGCCGATGGTGATGAAATCTCCGTGCGCACCGCCAAGCCGGTCGCCGTGTCCATCGATGGTGAACAGCAGCAGCTTTCTACCACCGATCTCACCGTGTCTGATTTGCTCAATAACCTGCAGGGAGTAAACCCGGGAGCCGCCGTGAAGTCTGGCGAGGATGACGTGGATAAAGATGCGCAGCTCAAAGACGGCATGGATCTAGAGGTCGTTTCCCCCAAGATCATCAAGATCAACGATGGTGGCAAGAATACCTACACCAAGATTGCCGCCAAGACCGTGGGCGATGTCCTCAAGGAGCGCGGTATTAAGCTCGATGAGGATGACCGCGTCTTCCCAGCCAAGGAAGAAAAGGTCACCGAGGGCATGTCTATCAAGGTAGAACGCATCGACATTCAGACCGAGGATGTCACTGAGGAATTCGACGCCGAGCCGCATTTCGTGGATGACCCCGAACTGGAAGCCGGCGCCGAAGAGGTGCGCGAACAGGGCGAAAAGGGCAAGCGCGAGATCACCCGCAAGGTAACCCTGAAGAATGGCAAGAAGGAATCCGAAGAGGTCATCAAGGACGAGGTCGTTGTAGGGCCAAAGCCTGCGACCATCGCCCGCGGCACCAAGCAGGCGGAGCCGGAGCCGCAAGGCGGTAACTCGGGTGCGTCAGCCCCCGCCGTGGCCGATGGCTCCGTATGGGATTCCATCGCGCAGTGCGAGTCCACCGGTAACTGGTCCATCAATACCGGAAATGGTTTCTCCGGCGGCCTGCAATTCACGCCTTCCACGTGGGCTGGCTTTGGGGGCACCGAATACGCGCCCGAGGCATGGCAGGCCACCCGCGAGCAGCAGATCGCCGTGGCACAGAAGGTACAGGCTTCCCAGGGCTGGGGCGCATGGCCTGCATGTACCTCTAAGTTGGGGCTGCGCTAAAAGCACGCACAGCACCGCGCACTCTGCACCCCGCGTCATTACGGCGCGGGGTGCGATTTTCTGCATTCTTCTACTAGGTTAGAAAACATGACTGATTCCCCGGGCGCCGCGCTTTTAGGCCCAGTAGAAATCCGAGCTTTAGCGGAGAAACTGGATATCACGCCCACCAAGAAGTTGGGGCAGAATTTTCTCCACGACCCCAATACCATCCGCCGCATCATCGCGGCGGCGGACCTGGAACCCATAGACCGCGTCGTGGAGGTCGGCCCTGGGTTGGGGTCGCTGACCCTCGGGTTGGTGGAGACCGTTGAGGATCTCACCGCGGTGGAGATTGATCCGCGCCTGGCGGCGCAGCTGCCGGAAACGGTGGGCGAGCGAGCGGCGGACTACGCTAAGCGCCTGCGCGTGGTGGAAAAGGACGCGCTGCGCGTGACCAGCGAAGATGTCGCGGCACCTACGGCGCTGGTGGCCAACCTGCCCTATAACGTGGCGGTGCCGGTGCTCCTGCACTTTTTGGAAACCTTTCCCTCCATTCGCCGCGTGCTCGTCATGGTGCAGCTGGAGGTGGCGCAGCGCCTCGCTGCGGAGCCCGGCAGCAAGATCTACGGCGTGCCTTCTGTGAAGGCCGGCTTTTATGGCGCGGTGAGCCAAGCGGGGACCATTGGTAAGAATGTCTTTTGGCCCGCGCCCAATATCGCCTCCGGCTTGGTGCGCATCGATGTCTTCGATACCCCGCCTTGGCCGGTTGACGATGCCGCGCGCGCTGCGGTCTGGCCGCTTGTCGATGCCGCCTTTGCCCAACGCCGCAAGACCCTCCGCGCCGCGCTATCGGGCCACTATGGCTCCGGCGCGGCCGCCGAGGAGGCCTTGCGCGCGGCCGGAATCGATCCGAAGCAGCGCGGGGAAAAGCTCGCTGTTGCAGACTTTGTACGATTGGCAGGACTATAGTGAGCGCACCACACGGAAACGAGCCGATTACCTATACCGCGCATGCGCATGCCAAGGTCAATGTGCACCTTGGCGTGGCGGAACCGCGGGAGGATGGCTTTCACGAGCTGGTCACGGTCTTTCAGTCTTTGAGCCTGCACGATACGGTAACGCTGACTGATTTAGGCAATGCCGAAGTGGATAAGCCCCGCGTGCAGTACCTCAAGGTATCCGGTCCGCACGCGGCGGGCGTGCCCGAGGACGATACGAACCTGGCTTGGGCTGCGGTAGACCGCATCATGCAGCACCTGTATGTCACCCGCGGCGGCATCAAGATTCCAGAGGTGGGCCTTGAGATTCACAAGGCGATTCCCACCGCCGGCGGCATGGCCGGCGGTTCCGCGGATGCCGCGGCGGCGCTGCGCCTTGCGGAGCGCTGCTACGGCCGTTATTACGGGATTGATTCGGTAGGAGATCACATTCTGAATGCCTTGGGCGCCGCCCTCGGCTCCGATGTGCCGTTTACCTTGCTGGGCGGCACAGCGCTTGGTACTGGGCGCGGGGAGCAGTTGACCTCCATGATGACCAGGGGCACCTATCACTGGGCGCTGATCGCTTCTGACCGTGGGCTCTCAACACCAAGTGTGTTCAGCAAACTCGATGAATTGCGTGATGCAGGGCGGGTAACCGCGCCGGCGCTTGATACGACGGAGATTTCCCAGGCGCTTATCTCCGGCGATGCCCACCGCGTGGCGGCGCACCTGCACAACGACCTGCAGCCCGCCGCGCTATCCCTGCGCCCAGATCTCCGCAAGACCTTGGAGGCAGGCATGGATGCGGGTGCGCTCAATGGCATCGTCTCCGGCAGCGGGCCCACCTGCGCCTTCTTATGTGCTTCGAAGGAAGATGCGGAGGAAGTCGCAGCGCAGGTCAGCATAGAAATACCGGGCACCAAGGGCGTTGTAGCCCAGGGCCCGGCTGCGGGTGCGGAAGTGCTCTAGCTTAGGGCGAGTAGGGGCATCGCCAAGCACGAGCACTAGAGTGCTGGATTTTTAGAGCACGGCCATTTCGGTGGGCTCAAAGTCCAGCTCGTAGCGGTCGGTTTCCTTACCGCGCAAGAGGTCGATGACGACGAGCTCCTTCTTCTGCGCATCCGTGATGTAGGCATATCCATTGGCGGCCTTCAGGATCGGGCCCGGCTGCTGCCATTCCTCGTTTTCCTTCCACTTGGAAATCGCGTCGATCTGCTTGGTGATTTCGCCGGAGTCTGGGTCGATGACATTGAGCTTGCCATCGGTGGTCAGCACCAGGGCCTCGCCCATTGGGCCGCGCGCCAGCGAGCGGAACCAGTAGGAACCGTTCAAGTCCACCTTCTTGGCGGAGTAGTCCTCGGTATTGATCAGGGTCACGGAGGTGGGGTGCTCGGACTCGGCGTCCTTGTCGGTCTTATTATCGGCCAGGATGACGTTCGATTCCTCAGAACCCGCGGCGTTTCCGGAGCGCTGGTAGCCATCGGCACCGGCGTAATCGGAGACGTCCACCTTGTGGAACTTGGAGCCGTCAAAGACTACGGGGCCGTCTTCGCAGCCAAAGAAGAGCTTTCCATTTCCAGCGGCTGCTTCGCCGTGGACGCCGGGGCACTTGGTGGTCTCATCCAAGACCTTGCCGTCCTTGTCCAGGTGCTGGATGGTGTGGCGCTCGTCCTCGGTACCCTTGGTGATGACCACGGAGCCATCCTCAAGCGGGACGGCCACGCCGTGGTGCGCCTCGCCCGTCTTGACGGTGTTGACGGGCTTGGCGTCCTTGGAGCCGATGTCCTCGGTCTTATAAATCTTGGCTACGCCATCGCCATCAGAAAATAGGGCGGTAAAACCATCGTGGTGGACTACGTGGCCAGCGTGGGGCGCCTTAATCTTGTCATCGCCCAGCTTCGGATCCGCGGTGTAGTAGTGGTTGTGGTCACCGTGGGCCTTGGTGATGAGGCCGGTGTCGTAGGTGAGGAAGTTATCGCCCTTGGTTACCATGACGTGGCGGTCGTTGCCGGCGTCATTGAGGCGAAGGAAGGCATTCATCTCTTCTTCATCGAGGACGTCTCCAGATTTGGCATCGTAGGTGGTCAGACCATCAGCGTGGGAGAAGACGATGCGCGTGGGAAGCTGGGCTACCTCGGTCTGTCCTTCTTCTGCCTCCATGCCGTCGTGGGAGTGGCCCTCGTGATCGTGGTCATGGTCATGATCGTGGTCATGGTCATGTTCGTGGCTTTCCGCGGTGGTGGATTCGCTGGTGTTTTGGGCGTCGGTGTCTTCTTCCGGCGCCGAGCAGGAAGCGATGGTGAGCGCTGAGGCAGAGAGGATAGTGCAGAGGGTAAGTGTGTGCTTCTTCATACACACGCAGAGTATTGCAAGTGAAATTCGGTAGCAACATGTTTGGGAATGCGGGGGTGGCGGTAGGGAGGTATTAAGATGAGTCCCTGTTATGGCAAACCTGATTAACCTCGAGCAAGTCACCAAGTCTTATGGCTTAAAAAGCCTCCTTGATGGGGTATCCCTCGGCGTGCAAACCGGGGATCGCATCGGCATCGTGGGCGTTAACGGCGGCGGTAAGACCACCCTGCTGGAAGTGCTCACCGGCATCGAGCCGCCGGATTCCGGCCGCGTTTCCCACACCTCGGATCTGCGCATGGCCGTGGTGACGCAGCGCTTTGATCTGCCCGAAGAGCTCACCATCGCTCAGGCGATCATTGAGCCCCTCGAGCTCGAGACCTACGAATGGGCCTCCAATGCCAAGGTGCGCGATGTGCTCGGTGGCCTCGGCATCGTGGACCTAGGGCTGGATACTCCCGTGAGCTCCCTGTCCGGTGGCGAGCGCCGCCGCGTGAACCTCGCGGCCGCGTTGGTGCAGGATTTAGATCTGGTGGTGCTCGATGAGCCCACGAACCACCTTGACGTGGAAGGCGTCCAGTGGCTGGCGGATCACCTGCTCAAGCGCAACCTCGCCGTCATCGTGGTCACCCACGATCGCTGGTTCCTCGATACCATCGCCACCTGGACGTGGGAGGTGCACGACGGCACGGTCGATGCATATGAGGGCGGATACAACGACTGGACGTTTGCCCGCGCCGAGCGCGCCCGCCAGGCCGATGCGATGGAACAGCGCCGCAAAAACTTAGCCCGCAAGGAATTGGCGTGGTTGCGCCGCGGGGCACCGGCGCGTACCTCAAAACCGCGCTACCGGATTGAGGCTGCGGAAGCGCTTATTTCTGATGTCCCCGAGCCGCGCAACAAAGTCGAGCTCATGTCCTTTTCCAAGCAGCGTCAGGGCCGGGTGGTCATCGAGCTAGAAGATGCCACGGTGAAGTCCCCGGATGGCCGCACCTTGGTCGATCACCTCACCTGGCGCCTGGCCCCAGGCGAGCGCATCGGCCTCGTGGGTGTTAATGGCTCCGGAAAGACCACGCTGCTGCGCACACTGGCTGGCGAATACGAGCTTGCGGCCGGAAAGCGCATCGAGGGCCAAACCGTGCGCTTGGGCTGGCTGCGCCAGGAACTCGATGACTTGGATCCGCAGCGCCGGCTTCTCGATGCCGTCGAGGATGTTGCCACCTACGTGCAGCTAGGCAAAAAGGAGCTCAGCGCCTCTCAGCTGGCCGAGCGCCTCGGCTTTTCCGCCAAGCGCCAGCGCACCCCGGTCGGTGATCTTTCCGGTGGCGAGCGCCGCCGCCTCCAGCTCACCCGCGTGCTCATGGCAGAACCCAATGTTTTACTCCTCGATGAGCCCACCAACGACCTGGACATCGATACGCTCCAGGAACTGGAATCCCTGCTCGATTCGTGGCCGGGTACCCTGGTGGTCATTTCGCACGATCGCTACCTGATCGAGCGCATTGCGGATAATACGTATGCGCTGTTTGGGGATGGCAACCTGACGAACCTTCCCGGTGGCATCGACGAGTATCTGCGCAAGCGCGAAGAAATTGAGGTCGGCAAGAACACAGGGGTTATAAACCTGGGAGAAAAGAAGACGGGCGCGCCGGCGCCGAAGCCGGAAAAGAAGCTTTCTTCCCAGCAAGAGCGCGAAATCACCAAGAAGATGAACGCGCTTGAGCGGAAGATGCAGAAGCTGGAAAAATCCGCCGCGCAGATCAATGAGAAATTGGCCGCGGCGGCAGAAGAAGTCGATACCGAAGCGATGACTCGCCTCGATACGGAATTAAAGGACAATCGCAGCACCTATGAGGATTTGGAGATGGAATGGCTGGAGTTAGGGGAGAAGCTCGAGCAGTAGAAGCTCGCATCGCCGATATTGTCCGCCACCTCGATCCGTGGGGCATTATCGGCGCCGCCATTCTGTCTACGCTGGGCCTTACTCCGTCCATTTTGCCCCGCGATTGGCCCTATCAAGGCCTGATTTCGGGCCTTGCCGCCGGGTTCGGCTACGTGGTGGGCATCGGCGTGAAGCTGGTGTGGTACCGCTTCGTCGTGAGCAAATGGGCGGATAAGTATCCCTGGCTTGCCGCCTCCGCATGGGAGCCAAAGCACTACCGGTTGCTCGCGCGCATCGCCACAGGTGCGTTCATAGCCTGGCTGGTCGGTTTCGTCATTATCGCCGTGCGCTGGCAGCACGAGCTCGCGAGCGTATATTCCGTGCCCGCGCCGTCCATGTCTAGCTACCTGCTGGTGGTGCCCCTGGCGCTGGCGGTATTTACCGTCTTCCTGCTCATCCTGCGCTCCATTATCTTTCTGGTGCGCTGGTTAGCGCGGCGCTTCCCGCAGCGGTTCCGCTCCACGTACCGCCGCCTCGGGGCAGTACTTATCATTGCGGTTATCGCTATCTACACCGTTGAAAACATCATTCCCGGTGCCATCGTGGGCTTGGGCGATAGGGTATTTACCGCCCAGAACGCCGACCCCGATCCGGACACTCAGCGCCCCACCCTGAGTGAGCGCTCCGGATCGCCTACTTCCGATGTCGACTGGAACGGCGTCGGCCTGCAAGGCTCCCGGTTTCTCAGCTCCGGCGCGCATAAGGCCGAGCTAGAACAGGTGACCGGGAAACCTGCCAAAGAACCCATCCGTGCCTACGCCGGCCTGGGTAACCGCGACTCTAATGAAGGGCGGGCGCAGCTGCTTATCGATGAACTCGAGCGCACCCACGCCCAAGACCGCAAGGCCCTCCTGTTGACCATGCCTACCGGCACCGGCTGGGTATCGTCCTATTCCGCGCAAGCCTTCGAACTACTCTATGGAGGGGATACCGCCATTGCCGCAGCACAGTATTCCGCCATGCCGTCTGTATTCCACTTCCTTGGCGGCGGCGGCCAAGTAGAGCGCGCCGGGGAAGAGTTCATCAACCCCATCGTGGACTGGTGGAATTCACTGCCAGAAGATGACCGACCCAAGCTCTACCTCTACGGCGAGTCCTTAGGCACAACCGGCATCGAGGCAGCCTTTTCCGGCGTGCGCGATATTGCCAATTCCGTCGATGGCATCTTATTGACTGGCCCGCCGCACTTTAACCAGTTGCGCTCGCAGTTTGTGGAGCGCCGCGATCCCGGGTCCACGGAAATCTCGCCGGTCTACGCCGGTGGCCTCGTGGTTCGCTTTGCCAACGAGGTGGACCAAGTCCGCCGCTGGGGACGCGTTCCGGAAGAGGAGTGGGGCAGGACCCGCATGCTGTATATTCAGCATCCTTCCGATCCAGTGAGCTGGTGGTCGCCCGAATTGGCTTTCAAAGAGCCGGATTGGATGAAAGAAGATACCCCCTATTCCCGTGAACGCGTGATGCAGTGGATGCCTATTATTACCTACCTGCAAGTTGCCGCGGATCTACCCGGAGCCAAGGATGTTCCCGATGGTGTGGGCCATAATTACGGGAACTCTGTCCTCGATGGCTTTGCGGCCATCGCCGGGCCCGATGTTGCCCGCTCCATTGATTCGGAGGAGCTGCAGCGGCAATTCGATGAACTCGATGTAGGTATTTATTAGGCCTCCTGGAGGCTTCTTCACTACCGCGAGGTAGCCGAGAACTCACCGAGCGCCGTTTCTATAACAAAGCCATATCGAAGTGCGGTGGAACCGGCGATATGCTTTCGCCCTCTGAAAAGTTATGACAGGCTGAAAATTATGAAGCCGATTCGAAGCGCCACCGCAGCAGTCCTGACCACCGTACTCGCCCTGTCTGGCACCACGGCAGTGGCTTCTGCGGAGCTTAACGCGGTCCCGCAGGTTCAGCAGGTGTCTACCCTTGCTGAAAAGTACAACGTTACTTTGCCCAGCTTTCTAAAGGCCGCACCCGAAGCTGAACCAGAAGTAGCAGCGGAAGAAGCGCCTACGGCTGAAGCCGCACCGGAGCCTGAGGCCTTCGAAGCCCCGCAGGTTGCCGCTGACTTGCAGGTAGCCACCGCTGATCACCTAGCCCAGGCTGGCCACCACCCGGATGAGACCGCAAGCGCTATCGCGCAGGAATGGGCAAACCAGGGTGCAAATGGTGAGCTAAAGTACTACGGCGATGTGGCAAGCGGCGTGACCCACACTGAAGAAGGGCAGGGCAACGTCTACCGTCTGTCCGAAGAGCAAGCCCAAGAGCGCCTCAACTGGTTCAACCGAGGCCTCGAAGTAACCCCCGGACCCGAGTACGGTTATGGCGTCGCTACCGCCTTTGATGGCGAGTTCATCTACATCGCGGAGTACTTCCTCAACTAGTTCTTAGCTTCCGCGGAACCTGCCCCCGATTCTTCCGAGGTCCGCGCGCATGGCAGAGCAGCCATGACGTAGTGGACACATCATTGGTAGAATCGGGGGCATGATTTTGATTAACGTACAGTTCCGCGTAAAGCCTGAATACGCCGATACCTTCCTTGATGAGATCAACTGGTACACCGAGGCTTGCAACGCCGAGTCTGGCTGCATCGACTTCAAGTGGTACCGCGATCCGGAAGATTCTCAGCGCTTCCTGCTGCTCGAGTCCTACGCTGATGGTAAGGACGTAGAGCACGTTCAGGGCGAGCACTTCAAGCGCGCCTGCGACGAATTCCCCAAGTACCTCGTAGAGACCCCAGACATCATCAACGTCCACATCGATGGACGCACCGGTTGGGACAAGATGGGCGAGTTCGCCGTCGATTAATCTCGCTGCCTAATACTAAAGACCGCACTCATGTGAACTATGGGTGCGGTCTTCATTTATGCGTTCACCTACGAGTCAGAACTTTTAACCCCGCTCTTCACGGTCACGGGCGGGGAACCCGCCCGGTGAGATCGAACCACCCCGCGAGCGCGAAGGGCGGGCGAGGAAGGGGCCAGGGTAGGAAGCCGGCGCACATGCGCTAACTGCCTACCGCCGCGCTCTCTGTTAAGCCTGGCATTGTGAGGACACGCTTTTGTCGTATTTGGAATATTGCTTCAGAGCGTCGTAGAAGGCGTCGGAATAGCCGGTGGCGCCTTCGGGAAGCGGGTGGACGCCATCGGAGTAGAGCATGTCCGGATTATTTTCGGCGTAGCCACACCAGTCAGCGATATAGGCATTGTCGTATTCCTTGGCGGCGTCGATGACGTCCTGCTGGGACTGCGCCATCCACTCGCGGTCACCGTAGGGAACCACCATTACCACGGTATGGTCTTTGCCGATGATGTCCATGGCCTGGCTGATTTGATTTGGCTGGGCGGCGCCGTTGGTACCGAATCCCAAGAATACGGTATCGCGCAACGTACCGGCATCCTTCATTTGCTGAAGGATTTGGATACCCACCGTGTAGTGGCGGGATTCCTGGGCATCGATATAAATGCCAGGGAACCGTTGGCTGAGGGCATCACTAGCCGCCAGCATCACCGAATCACCGATCGCGGTAATGTCCGTTCCCTTCGGGATGGGGCGGGTCTTGGCGTCATCCTTTTCCTTCGCCCCGTCTTTATCGTCTTCAGTCGATGCTGTCGACGGAGCGGATACCTCCGGTGGAGGTGGGTTATTGCTTTCGTTTTGCTGCTGGAGCTGGTTGAGTTGCTGCTCCAACTCGGTCTTGTCGCTGGAATTGACCACGCCGTAGACAACACCAACCAGAGAGGCGACAACCAAGAATGGGACCACTGGCCACATGGCCTTGCCAAAGCCATCCTTGAGTTCGCTGAAGCTCGGGCGCGAGGCCCAGTAGCTCTTCCACGTCTTCTTGTATCCGCCGCGGCGGAAAGGGTTCTCGATGAATTGATAAGAGATCTCTGAGAGGATCAGGGAGATGGGGATGGCGATCAAGCCTAGAATCCAGGAGTCCTCAGAGTTCTGATTGCCGTGGAATAGCGCCTCCAAGATCATGATGACCGGCCAGTGCCAGAGGTACAGCGAGAAGGAACGCTGACCGAACCATCGCATGACCTTGGTCCTAAACAGCGGCGTCATCGGGCCATACTCGTGGATGACGCCCCACACCATGAGGGCACCAAGGATGCTGGTAAGGAAAAGGCCGCCGCGGTAGGTAAATTCGGCGTCGTCAGGCATGAGGAATAGCTGCGCAACGTAGCCGATAAGCGCCAAGAAGCCAATGATGCCGGCGGCGCGGGTTTCTACCTTGCCGGTGGTGGCCCAGGAATCCGCGTTGGGATCGGACTTCGTAGAGGTCATTAACAAGGAGAGGACTGCACCGGTCAACAGGCCGAATGCGTGGGTATCCGTGCCGTAGTACACGCGGGTGGGGTCTTCGCCTGGGGTGAAGATAAACCACATGGCCGCGAAAGAGGCAAGCCCCAGCACGCTGGAGACCACGACTGGAAGGCGGCGCGGCTGGCGCGATGAGATGCGGAAAATACCCAGCATGAGCAGCGGCCAAATGAGGTAGAACTGCTCTTCTACGGCGAGTGACCAGTAGTGGGCGAATACCTGGATCTCGTTATCAGCAAAATAGGATTGCGAGGTGGCAATCTGCGTCCAGTTATTGACAAAGAACAGGGTGCCGAAGAATTGCTGACGCAGGCCGACGGCCAAATCTCCGCCAACCCACGCAACGATTGCCGTACAGAAAACGAGCACGGTGACGGCAGCCGGCAGGATGCGCCTAAAGCGTCGGACCCAAAAGTCCTTCAGGCTAATCGTCCCGGATGTGCGGTATTCGCGCACGAGGAGCGATGTAATAAGGAAGCCAGAGAGGACAAAGAACATGTCCACGCCCAAGTAGCCGCCGGGTAGGGCGTCACCGAAAAAGTGGTATAAGACCACAGCGACAACGGCTAGGCCGCGCAGGCCATCAAGGCCCTTGACTTGGCGTAGCCGCGCGTGCCGCTTCTTGCGCACGTTTTTATCCTCTGGCGGTATTGCGAGTACTTCAGAGTCGTTTTGTTGATTCTGCAAGGCATATTTCGATTTATTGGCGCCCTGCTTGCCCTGCGAAGATGACTTCTCTGCAAAGTGATCGGCTGCAGGCTGTTGTTCTCGCGCGTTCTCTTCGGCAGGAATGCGCTGGGGCTGAGAAGCCCCCATAGCGGCGGCCTTTTGCCCAGCAGGAATCCCTGATTTTTGTTCTTGCGCAGAGGCAGACTTTTGCGCAGGCTTGCGCTGCTCTGCTTTCTGACGCCCGGCTCCGGATGCCTGCTGCTCCGGTTGGCGCTGTTCCTGCTGACGCTGCTCCTGCTCACGCTGAACAGGTTGTTGCTGCCCAGATGTTCGTTGCTCTGGCTTACACTGCTCCGGCTTGCGCGGCTGGGCTTTGCTTTGCTCAGGCTTGTGTTGTTCGGGCTTGCGCTGCTCTGGCCTTTGGGCAGGCCACGACTGCTGGGCAGGAAATTCCGCGGTTCCCTGCGCGGAGTTCTTAGTATTGTCGGAAGGCTTCGCGGAGCCGGTGCCGGTGGGCCGATCGGTTTCGGTGGACCGAGTAGCGCCAGAAGTCCGGGTGGAGTCGGAGGATTTCGCAGAGCCGGTGGACCGGTTGGCGTCGGAAGGCCGAGGAGTGCCAGCGGAGTTATTGGAGCGGGAAGAATTCTTGGAACCGGCGGGAGTGGACGTTCGAGAGGCGCCAGAGGTCCCGGACGCGCGGGAAGTACCGGCGGGGCTGGCGGGAAATTCCTTCGTTTCGGCGGCTGATTGCTGCGGTTTCTGTGGATTCTTGGGCGTGGCCGGCTTTACCTGCTGGTGTGGCTTTGCTCCGGTCTTCTTCTGGGCAGAATTATTCTGCTTGTCTTGGGCAGAGCCTTTGGCCGCAGCGGATTTGGGGGTCTGTGCGCCCTGGTTTCGGGAAGGCTTTTTGTCTTGAGGCGTGGGGTTACCCACCTGGCGGGATTGGCGAGCGAACCCACGGGTAGGATCCGTGGGCTGTGTCTGCGAGGATTTAGTGCCGTCCTGTGCGTTCGAGGTGGGCGGCTGGTGTTCCGTGCGCCCCTCGTGATTATTGCGGGCATGTGGATCCGGCCCCGTAGGGATACCGGATTCAGGCGTGGAAGCCCCAGTGGAGGAATCACCTGTAGGCCCATCTGATTGCCGCGTCGTGGGCGGCGTGGCCTCATTACGCTCGGAATCTTTCTTCCCCAGCAGCGAGCGCAGAAAACGATTCACATGAACTCCCATTGCACTACGAAAATGTACTAATCGGCCAATTTTAGACCGCGAGCAGCGCCATTACTCAAAGTAGAGAGCACGGCGTGGCGCGGGAAATTGGCAATATCTTACGGATAGATGCTGAAAGAAAAGAGTCTAATCCTGTTTGCTGGCAAAAAGCTGATTAAGCACTGTCAGCACCCCATACTCGGTATTGGGTGGGGCGATGGTATCTGCGATGGCCTTGAGTTTAGGGTGCGCATTGTCCATGGCAATGGCGGTTCCAGCGGCCTGGAGTAGTTCGAAATCGTTGAGGAAGTCTCCAAACGCTGCGGTGCGAGATTGGGGGATACCTAGCAGCGACGCCATGGTTTCTAGCGCCACGCCCTTATTGACCCCGGCCGCCATCACATCGAGCCACACCGCCCCAGATACCGCAATATTATGTTCGGGCACAGCCTCGCGCAGCGGATCGTGGAGGTGTTTCTCGCTACCATCGGCGCAGAAGGCCGCGATTTTGATGATCTCCTCATCGAGCAGATCGTGCAGGTCATCCACCCAGCTGATGGATTTATAGTATTTGGAGATCTCGGCGGAGGCTTGGCCGTCGATGCCCCTTTCCACAAACGCCGTAGCCGGCGTGCACAGCACCACGGTGTGGGGTTGGGTTACCGCGTCGAGCGCTGCCACCGCAGCGCGGACGGCCGATGACGGCAGGGGAGTTGTGCTCAGCAGCTCGTTATTGTGCACGACCACGGAGCCATTTTCTGCAATAAAGGTCTCTTCATGGGGAAACATCTGTTGCAGGGTGGCGATCTGGCGCCCAGATGCCGGAACGAGGGTGACGCCAAGCTCGGTTGCGCGCTGGCTGGTCGCCGTGAATCCTGGCGGCAAGTCGCCGTTTCCATCGAGCAGGGTGCCGTCCATGTCTAGGGCGATAAGCTGTGGAAGCAAAATTAAGACCTATCTGTGAAGTCGCAAACGGTAGCTAGGTATATGAGTTGTGTGTCACAATAGAGGATATGACTAATGATGCACCTATCGTGTCCTCAATCCGCAACCATACCGGAGTCATTGAGCTCAACCGCCCAAAGGCTCTCAACTCCCTGAGCCCAGAAATGATCGATCTCATCGCCGCTGCCTTGGATAAGTGGCGTGCCGATGACGAGGTAGAGCAGGTCCTTTTGACCTCTACCAACCCCAAGGCCTATTGCGCGGGCGGCGATGTCCGCTTGGCCCGCGATGGCATCGTCGACGGCAACTACGACGAGGTGGATGACTTCTTTGCCTCGGAATACACCCTCAACGGGGATATTGCGGAATACCCCAAGCCGGTCATCGCGCTGGTCGATGGCATCGCTATGGGCGGCGGGCTTGGCGTATCCGCGCACGGCTCGCACTGCGTGGTCACGGACAAGACCTTCGCCTCCATGCCCGAGATGAATATTGGCTACGTCACGGATGTGGGTATGGCCTATGCCTCCCAAAATGCCGTGGGTACGCGCGGCAAGGCCTCGCCAGAACTCGCGAAGTTCTGGGGCATTACCGGCTACCGCATGTACGCCGCAGACCTCGTATGGAGCGGGCTGGCCACTGACTACGTCAAAGACGGCGATGCGTTTGCTAACGACGTCATTGACAAAGGCATTGATGCCGCGCTGGAACAGCACTCCGTGCAGCCGGAAGACGAGGCCCCACTTGCAGAGCTCATCGAGGGAATCGAGGCTAGCTTCCGCCACGATTCCTGGCAGGACATCACCGCGGCCGCTAAGGAATACCCGGAACTAAAGGAGCTGGTAGAAAAGCTCATCGCGCAGGCCTGCCCAACCTCCATCGTGGCCGCGCTGGAGCTCTACCGGGCAGAGGCGCAGTGCTCGAGCATTCGCGATGCCCTCGAGCTGGAAAAGAAACTCGGCGCTTATATGTATCGCCGCGATGACTTTTCCGATGGCGTGCGCGCGGTATTGGTGGATAAATCCAATGACGCGGCATTTAACCCCGCAAGCGTCGCGGAGGTGGATGTAGACGCTATCCGCGACGTATTAGCTAAAGGTTAATCCCACGGAAGGAGGCGTAGGCCGATCGGGCCTGCGCCTCGTTGATCTCTCGGGGCGGGGTCGCCGCGAGCGTTGCTTCCGTGGCCGCTGACGTGGGCTGCGGCAGATGCAGCGCCTCGGAATCGAGGAGGGCGAGGCCGACGCGGCCATCGGCAAGCGTGGTGCCCACCAGCGTCCACATGCCCAGGATGGGCAGGGCTAGCTGCGGTACCTGCCGGGCGCGCGCGTAGTCCAGCGGCAGCGCGGGCCGGATCAACGCCGGTACCCGGTGATCGATGCCGAAGCGGTACAGGTTGGCTGCCGAGTGCGCGGCCGCGGTGTCCTTGACCGCGGGATCGGCCCAGGACCACAGGAATTGATCCTCCGAAATGGTGGCGATGAGCACCGCCGTGGCCTCGTCTTTCCCGCCAGAGTGGCGGATCTTCGCCGTGGCACCGTCCAGATCGAGGTGCACCGTGGCCTCGGGGAAATTGCCCTGGAAGTACAGCTGGTGCTCCATGCCGTAATAAAAGGCATCCTCGATGATGCGAGTAGCCTTCATGCCCGGCTCGATGGCCGTGATTTGGGGTGCGCCCAGTGCGCTAGAAAAATGCAGCGTCGTTCCCTCGGAGAAATGCTCGGCGGTCTCCGTAGCAGCATCCGCGGCAGATTCCGCGACCGTAATGCCCAAGTGGTGGGCGAGTTCGTGCACCGCGCGCCGCTCATCAGTATCTGGCGAGCTGCGGCGAAGCCCCGCGGCAATGCTGGTGGGAAAGTCGAGCCGCGGATGGAAATCCACGGCGATGATCGCCTCATGATCGCCTTGCCGCGCCCGCAGCACCGGGGCATTGCCTGCCAGGAGGCGGGCGAGGGGGATAAACTTAGCCGGGTCATCCCCGCCCTGCGGCAGATCGGTTTCCGCCTGCATCGCCCACCGCCAGGTGGGCGAGCCGGCGCGATCGATGACGGCGATGCGCGTGCCCTGGAAGTCTTTGACGCCGGAGGATGAGCTGCAGCGGATCTCCACAGGCTGATTGTGGTTAAGGCGGCCCTCGGCATCCGTCGAGGGGGTGAGGAAATTAAATTCCACATCGGTGGTATCGCCCAGGCGGGCCCGGAAGGCGGCATCAAGGCCCGCCTGAATAAAGCAGGCATCGCGGGTGGCCTGGGCAAGCGAATTCGAAGTATCCATAATTGCTTACGAGGATACTGAAACCTCAGGCAAGGCCGCGCAGGGTGGCAAAGGCGTGGTGCACCAACTCATCGCGTTCCTGCTTGTTAGGGGGCTTGCCACCTTCGCAGCGCCTTTTCAGCTCTTGCTGGCAGGCATTGCCGGTGCTGCCGCACGCGTTCAAGATGACGGTGAGCTCGAAGGTCGAATATTCGGGGTAGCGCTCTTGAAAAGCAGCGATGATCCTGTGAGTGACGCTATCGAATTTCTTCTTTTCCTCAGCGGTGTGGCTGAGGTTTTCCATCGCCTCACCGATTTTGAACAGACTGTGCAGCGAGCGCAGCTCCATGTATTCGTTGTCGAGGGCATCAATGAGCGTTAATTCCAAGACCGAAGAGATGGGCTCGCCGGGAAAGGCGGTGGGAATATCCGCCGCGAATGCCTCGAGGACATCCGCGGTGTAGTGCAAGAGGGAATCGGCCACCGAGGAAAAATAATTGTGGAACGTGCGCGGGGAGACCCCGACGGCGCTGGTGATATTGGAGACCGTGACTGCCTCAGCGCCGCCGTCCAAGGCGAGGCGGGCCGCGGCATCGGACATGGCCTGGCGCGTTGCTCGCTTCTTGGATTCGCGCAAACTAGTCACGATGAACCTTTCCTACCTTGTCGTGCTGGAAGTGCAGGAGCGCCTCGCGTTCCTTGTGCAGGGCCTCGCCCTCGATATCCATATTAGGCACGATCTTATTCAACCACTTGGGGAACCACCACGCCTTGTCTCCTAGGAGGAACATGGTGGCGGGGATGACCATCATGCGGATAACGAAGGCATCGATAAGCACGCCCATAGCCAGGGCAAAGCCCATGGTCTTAATGAATGGCTCGTCCATCAGGATAAACGCCGCAAAGACCGAAATCATGATGAGCGCTGCTGCCGTGACCACGCGCGCGCCGTGCTTAAAGCCATTCGAGGTCGCGTTGGCGGCGGTCTTGCCGCTGACGTAACCCTCGCGCATGCGGGTGACCAAGAAGACCTGGTAGTCCATGGCCAGGCCAAAGGTCAGGCCGATGAGCATGATGGGCAGGAAGGACAGCAGCGGCTGCGGATCGTTGACGAGGCCGAACATGCCCTCTTGCCAGATTCCAACGGTGATTCCGAAGGTGGCGGCCACTGACAGCCCGTAGCCCGCGGCGGCAATGAGCGGAACCCAGATGGAGCGGAAGACCAGCATCAACACGATGAAGGCAAGGCCTAAGACGATGGCCACATAGGGAACAAGAACGCTATTGAGGCGCTCAGAAATATCGTCGAAGATCGGGGTGATGCCGGTAATGCCGTAGGAGCCGCCGTCCTTAGAAAACTCGCCCTGGTACTCGCGCAGGCGCTCCAAGGTCTCGGTGGTTTCCTCATCGGTTGCACCTGTCGTCGGCGTAATCATGATCTGGGCGGCATCACCGTTATCCGTGGTTTGGACGATTTGGGCGTTGTCCACGCCTTCGGTGTCGTTGAACTTGTGGAGCAGATCTTGGAAGGCCGGCATGCGGTCTTGCTCGGAGACGCCCTCCACGTTCACAAAGGCGATCATTGGGGCATTGCGGCCGGGGCCAAAGGCCTCTGCGGACATCTCGTAGGCCTCGCGCTGCGGGGTGCCAGGTTTGGCGGAGCCATCGGTGGGCATGGCCAGGCGCATATTCGCAAAGGGAATGGCGAGGATGGCAAGCACGATAACGCCCACGCCAAGGTGTAGCCACGGGTGGGCGCGCACGCGGCGGACCCAGCGCAGGCCCATGGTTGGCTTCTCGTCCTCGGGATCTGGAACCTTGGGGCCGGGCACGCGCCCGGCGAAGATCTTGGTGCCCAGCAGGCCCAGCACCGCGGGGATAAAGGTATTGGCCACTAGCACGGCGATGACCACGGTGCCCGCGGCGGCGATAGCCATGGTGGACAGGAATGGGATGCCGATAATGGTCAGGGCTGCCAGCGCGATGACCACGGTGGTACCGGCAAAGACGACGGAGCCGCCGGCGGTGCCCAGCGCCATGCCCATGGCGTGGGCGCGGGTGCCCTTCTCCATCTTCTTCAGCTCCTTGGCCAGTTCCTTGGGCGTCAGGTTATTCAGGCCGGAGGAGGTGATGAGTTCATTGCGGAAGCGGTTGACAATGAATAGGGCATAGTCGATGCCCACGGCCAGGCCGATCATGGAGGCCAGCGTCGGGGTCATATCGGAGACGGTATCGGTAAAGATGGTGGCCAGCTGCACGCCGAGGATGCCAATGCCCACGCCGATGACGGCGGAAATTAGCGGCATGCCGGCAGCTACGAAGGAGCCGAAGGTCACCAGCAGCACGATGGCGGCAACCACCATGCCGATGAGTTCGGCGCTGCCATTCATGCCGGCATCGGCCATCGCGAAGGCATTGCCCTGGTACTTAACGGAAAGGCCTTCGCCGTCGTGCTGGTGCAGGACATCCGTGACCGCAGCCATATCTTCATCATTGATGTCCATGACGTCCTTGGCATCGAAGGCGATGGTGACGGTGCCGGTGGTCTTATCCTCGCTCAGCGGGGACAGCTGCTGCAGGTTCTTCGCAACCTGCTCTTCGGGCATGCCCTGGGCCCGCATCTGCTCGCCCATCTGCTTTTCCATGCCGGCGGCGGTGAGGACCGGGCTGACCAGCTCATCCTCGTTCTTCAGCGCACCGGTGTCCTTGAGGTCCTGGAGCAGCTTGTCGATGTCCCCGGCAACGGCATCATCGCTCAGCTCCTTGCCCTCAGGGGCCTGGATGACCACGGTGCCCTCCGGGGCACTCATGGCATCGGTGTCTTGATCGAAGTGCTCCATCATCTCTTCTTGAGTGGTGGTGGAGTCCATCTCCGGCATGGCGAAGTTGGGGTTCGGGGTCTTGGCAAAGCCGGCGGTGAGGACGACCATTGCCACCAGGACGATGAGCCAGAAGGCGAGGAAGGGCCATACCGTGCGGTAGGACCAGCTTCCCAGCCGGTAGAGGAATCTGGACATGGGCGATCTCCTTTACGAGTGAGAGAGGTGGGCGCTGCTTCTAAAATCGTGCATAGTCTATGCAATCCTGCACATATGGCGCAAAATAAGGTGCAGATGGGCATAGTAGCTCTTTAGTGTGACCTATAACCCACGCGCGGCCAGAGAGCACAGGGTGGCGGGAAGGATAGGTAGACTATCGCGCATGATTCACGCGGTAAGTTTCGCCCTCTTGGATTCGGTCAATGCCTTGCTCATTGGCATCCTTGTGGCCATCGGCATCATGCTCCCGCGCGGGAAGTACCGCTGGATCGCAGGCCTGGTCATCCTGGGCGATTGGTTGGGAGTTCTTACCGCCGCTGCCGTGGTCATGTTCGTCCTGTTGGGCGTGCGCGAGCAGATCGCGGCCATCTTGGAGTCACCGATTGCCGGCGGCATCCTCATCATCGTCGGTATCGCCCTGGCCTTCGCCGCCTGGCATTCCCAAGGAAAACCCAATGCCTTGATCGGGCGCATGCTGCAGCCGCTGCGCACGCCCTCTTTCGTCACCGTGCTCATCGGCTTTGTGATGGGCGTGGTCCAATCGCTGACCTCCGTGCCGTTTTATTTCGGCCTTATGTTCTTGGCCACCGAGGATCTGTCGCTCGCCGCCCAATACGGCGGCCTGCTGTGGTACGCCACCCTGGCTCTTTCCCTGCCGGTGGTGTGCGGACTCTTTATTGCCGTGGTGCGCGCCCACCCAGACTCAGCTGCGGGCCGAGTCTTTGCGGCGGCGCGCGAAAACAGCACGCGGGTCGCGCTCATCAGCGGCTATGTCGTCGCCGCCTTCCTCATCATCATGGGTGTCGTGAACCTATAAGGATGCGCTAGTCAAAGTAAACATCATCCAGCGTCAGTTCGGTGCCGGATTGCTGCTTAGCTATGTCCACGTAGCGCGCGGCGTGCGGGATAAACGCCGCGGATTGCTCGGCGGAAAGCGCGCGGCGCACGGTAGCCGGGACGCCGGCGGCCAAGGAACGCGCCGGGATATCCGCGCCCTCGCGCACCACCGCGCCGGCGGCGATGAGCGAACCGGGCCCGATGGTGGAGTGAGACAGTAGGGTAGCGGACATGCCCACCAGGCTGCCAGCGCCCACATGGGTGCCGTGGAGCATGGCCATGTGGCCTACCGTGACATCGTCTTCAAGGACGCACGGCGCCGCCCGCTCCACGTGGACAACGCTATTGTCCTGAATATTGCACCGGCTGCCAATACGGATGGGGCCGACATCACCGCGCAGCACGCAGCCATAAAACACGGAAGAATCCGGGCCGATTTCCACGTCACCAATGATCGTGGCATTCGGCGCGATCCAGGCGCTGCGGTGGATGCGCGGGCGCTTGCCTTGAAAGGAATAGATGGGCATTATTCCACCACCACCGCGAGGCTGGGGGATAGCTCGTACTCGCTGGAAGCTGGGGCATCGGCAAGCGGAGCACCCGCAAGCTCGGCCTGGGAAAGCGCGCCCGCCAGCGTTGGCGTGATGGGGATGATCCAGCCGTGCTTGGGGTCTTTGACCGGCAGCACGTCCGTCTTCACGGCGGGGAAATGCGCCGTGGTGGTGGGGGAGATGAGGGTCGCGGACTCGCGCGAGGCGGCGAGCTCATCAAGGGCCCGCGCGCCCTGCCGGCCGGTGATAATGATGATGAGCTGGCCGGCGGTCCTAATATCCAGCCGGTCCACCTGCACGGTCGTCGCCGCGGAATCGGGCCGCGCCAACTGCGGCGCCCCATTCCCGGTGAGCTTGGCAAGAGCATCCAATAATCCCATAGCCCTTAAGTCTAGCCGCGCAGCCAGGTAGCGGGTTGACCGCTGTAACATCGCCGCGCGTACTATGGGAGACCATGATTGATGCCAGCAACACCGCCCTCGTGATCGAAGGCGGCGGGATGCGCAATTCCTATACCGCCGCCTGCATAGTCAAACTCATCCAGGAAAACGTCACCTTTGGATGGGTAGGCGGGGTCTCAGCTGGCGCCTCCCACACGGTCAATTACCTCTCGCACGATGCCAAGCGCGCGGAGGAATCCTTCACGGATTTTGTCAATAACCCCAGCTTCGGTGGCGTGGGCTCGCTGGTGCGCGGCAATGGCTATTTCAACGCGGAATATATCTATGAGCGCTCCGCGGATAAAGATATGCCGTTTGACTGGGACGCGTACCGCAAGCACCCAGCGGATATGGTGCTCGCCGCCGCGCGGGCCGATACCGGCGAATCCGTGTATTGGACCCGCGAGGACGTGAAGGAACCAGAGGACTTGTACGTGCGGGTGCGCGCCTCGTCCACGCTGCCGCTGCTTATGCCGATCCGCGTCATCGGTGGCTCACCCTATGTGGACGGTGCCCTGGGCTCATCCGGCGGCATTACCATCGAGCAGGCGGAAGAAGCCGGCTACGAGAAATTCCTCTTTATCGGCTCCAAGCCGCGCGGGTATGTCCGCCCTGAGGTTGCGCGCCCGGCGATCACCCGCCGCATCTTCCGCAAGTACCCCGCTATTGCCGATGCCCTCATTGGCCGCCCACCCATCTATAACGCGGCCAAGGACCGGCTCCTCGAGTTAGAGCGCCAGGGCAAGGCGCAGCTGTTTTTCCCAGAAGACATGCAGGTGGCCTCCACCGAACGCAACGTGGATAAGCTGCGCGCGAATTACCAGGCAGGCAAGGCACAAACCCATGCCGAGTGGCCAAAGTGGAAGGAATTCCTGCTGGACTAGCTCACCTCTGCACGGTGGTGTGAGATCGCCCTCCTGGTTCTTGGCGGCATCAGGAATAATAACCGTGTGCGCTGCACTAATGGCGGTATTCGGTGCAAAGCGCCAAGCATTATCAGCTAGCTAAATCGCGCCAAGCTCCTAAGATTGCACAGCGTGTTAGCGATTTTTGATGGCCATATTTGGCTGAGCATCTTCTTCATGATCGTGCTCGGCACGCTACTTGGCATGATTCCCTTTGGCCCGCTGCGCTTCGGCGCGGCGGGTACCCTTTTTGTCGGCTTAGCCTTCGGATCCTTTATTGATCTGGATGACAATATCCTCAGTTCCTTGCAGGAGCTGGGCTTGGGCCTCTTTATCTATATGCAGGGGCTCTCTGCCGGCGAGGCCTTCTTCAAGGGCTTTTCCACCCAGCTAAAACACATGCTGCTCGCCACGGTGGCGGTAATAGCCGCGGCGGCCGCAGCGCTGGGCATCGGCAGCCTCATGGGGCTATCGCCACTGGCGGTAACCGGCGTATTCTCTGGCGCGACGACGTCCACGGCATCGCTCGCCGTGGCCCAGCAGCAATCCGGCGAGGAACTGCCCGCCGTGGGATACTCCTTGGCTTACCCGGTCGGCGTGGCCGTGGCCATCCTCCTTGTGGCATTCGTCCTGCGGCATAGCTGGCCCGCACAGAACGACCAAGACCACTCGGCGGAGAAGATTTTCCGCTCGCGGATGATTAAGGTTACCCGCGATATTTCCTATGCTGAGCTGCGCGAGAAATTCGCGGATCATTTCATCATTGCCACCATCCGCCGCGGCCGCGATATCGACGTGCCAGGCGATAATCCGGAGCTGCACCGCGGTGATGTCCTGCGCGTACTGGTGACCAAGGCAAAGGCCAAGGAGCTTACCGATGCCCTGGGAAAGCGCCAGCCCCAAACCCCGTTTGTGGATAAGCGCCTGGTCAATGAGACCGTGGCCATCTCCAACGGGGATATCGAGGGCCGTAAGCTCAAGGAGCTCAACCTCTTTTCGCGCTACGGCGCGCGTATCGTGCGGGTGCGCCGCGGCGATGAGGAATTCCTTGCCACCAACGAGACTCACTTGGAATCTGGCGATGACCTAGAGATCGTGGTCAAGCATGACCGCCTGGGCGATGTCCGCGATTACTTTGGCGATTCCGTGACCGCATACTCGCAGCTTAACTGGGTAGCACTCGGCGGTGGGCTGACCATTGGCTACCTCATTTCGCTCATCGTCGTCCCGCTGCCCGGTGGCGCGTCCTTCGAGCTCGGTTTCGCGCTGGGCCCACTCATCACCGGCCTAGTCCTTGGCGCCCTGCACCGCACCAGCCGCATTCCGTGGCAGATTCCCTCCCCGATCAATACGGCATTCCAGCAGTGGGGCCTTGCCATCTTCTTGGCCTCGGTGGGCCTGTCCTCCGGAGAGGCCTTTGTCTCCACCGCCTTTTCCTGGATGGGACTAAAGTCCATGGTGCTGGCCGCGATCATCGCCGTTATCATCATCGGGATTTTCGCGGTGGCCAGCCGCTTTATGGGGCAATCCGAAACCCGCACCTCAGGCGGCATTTCCGGGCTTTTTGGCCAGCCTGCGGTGGTCAATTACGCCACGGGCGCCAGCTCGGATTCCCGCATCCTTACCGGCTATGCCTCCACCATTGTGGTGGCGCAGTTCATGAAGATCCTGGTCATCCCCGTCATGCTGCTCTGACGGGGCAGCCGCTCTATTAATCCGCGACCAACGTCTCCATGGTGAGCTCTGGGTGTTCCTTTTCAATGAAGGCGAGCTTCCATTTATCGCCAAAGAGGGCGATGAGCTCGCCGTCCTGGCGGGTGAAGATCTCCACGCCGCGCTGGCGGCCGAGCTCCGGTGCGGATTCGGCATCGGTGCGCCGCGCCACGGAGTAGGGGATGGGCTCGGTGACGGTTTCGACGTTGTACTCGAATTCCATGCGGGCCTGCATGACCTCGAACTGCATGGGGCCGACCGCAGCCATGACCGGGGAGGCATCGCCGCGCTCATCGTTGCGCAGGATCTGCACCACGCCCTCGGCCGAGAGCTGCTCCAAGCCCTTGCGGAAGGCCTTGTACTTGCCCAGCGATTTCGCGCGCAGGATGCGGAAGGCCTCCGGGGCGAATTGGGGCATGGGCTTAAACTGCACCTTTTTGCCGGAGTAGATGGTGTCGCCGGGCGCCAGCGCGCCCGCGTTGACGAGGCCAACGATATCGCCCGGGTAAGCGGTATCCACGGTATCGCGGGTGCGGCCAAAGACCGTCAGCGCATACTTGGTGGAAAAGCTGCGCCCGGATTGGGCGTGGTTGACCTGCATGCCGCGCTCGAATTCGCCGGAGACCACGCGCATAAACGCCAGGTTATCGCGGTGCTTTTGGTCCATGCCCGCCTGCACCTTGAAGACGACGCCGGAAAAGTCATCGGCGACCTCGCGCACCTCATCGATGGCGCTGGTGGCCGCTTCCACGGCCTTGGGATCGGATTCGCGGGAATGCGGGGCCGGGGCGATAGCGCACAGGGTATCCAGGATTTGGTGGACGCCGAAGTTCAACATGGCCGAGGCGAAGATGAGTGGGGAAGTCACGCACTGCTCAAAGAGCTCTTGATCGTGCAGGGCGCCATCGGCTGCAAGCAGCTCGGCTTCTTCCACCGTGGTTTCCCACACATCCTCTTCCTTTTCTTCTGCAGCCGCCGGATCGTAGTGTTCCTCCGGTGCGATGGTGGAACCACCAGCGGTGCGGATGAAGTGGATGTAATTATCGGCCTCGCCGTCGTCGTTGATGTGGGCTAGGCCGCGGAAATCGCCCGCGATGCCCACTGGCCAGTACAGCGGGGTGGGCTGCAGCTGGATTTCGTTCACGATCTCATCAACGAGCTCGAGCGGCTCGCGGCCCACGCGGTCCCACTTGTTGATCACCGTGACGATGGGCAGCCCGCGCGCCTTACAGACGCGGAAGAGCTTGAGGGTCTGTGGCTCGAGGCCCTTGGCGGCATCGATAAGCATCACTGCGGCATCTACCGCGGTAAGCACGCGGTAGGTATCCTCCGAAAAGTCCGCGTGACCTGGGGTATCAACCAGGTTGATCATATAAGGCTCGCCCTCGTGTCCCTCTGGGGCGTATTCAAACTGCAGCGCGGACGAGGCCACGGAGATACCGCGGTTTTTCTCCATGTCCATCCAGTCAGACACGGTGGACTTGCGGTTGCCCTTGCCGTGGACCGCGCCGGCCTCATTAATCACGTGCGCGTGCAGCGCCAGCGCCTCCGTCAGCGTGGACTTACCGGCATCCGGGTGGGCGATAACGGCGAACGTGCGGCGGCGCGAGGCCTCAAAAGCGACAGAACTCATGCGCCATAGTCTAGTGCTTGCGCGCTACCACTCCACATTGAGGCGGCGGCCCAGATCCTCAAAGACGCGGTGGGCCACGGAGGTGTTCTTCGCAATCGGGCGCTGCAGGCCCAGCGAACGCCTATTATTGTAATATTCCCCGGACTGGAAATGGATGCCCTCGGTGCCGGTGAGGAAGTAGGCCAAGTTCTCGCCGCCGGCCTCTGCGGTGCCAAAGGCTTTGCCGATGACCCCGGAGTACACCTTGCCCGTAAGCCCCTTGGAGGACTTGCCAAACTCGGTGGCTAAAACGCCCGGGTGAAAGGACACCGCGTTGATGCCGTGGGCATCGATAAACCTGGCGAGCAAGATATCCGCCAGCTTGGCATTGCCGTATGCGCGCTCTGGGCTGAAATGCTCCAGCGTATTGGGATCTGCCGGATCGAAATTCGAGATCAGCATATTAGCTAACGACGCCGTGTTGACCACGGTGGCGTTACTATCGCGCAGCTTTTCTTGCAGCAGCGACGTCAGCAGGAACGGCGCGACGACGTTGACTTGCCACGTGCGCTCGAAACCATCGGCGGTCATGGTGGGGCCATCGAAAATGCCGCCGCCATTATTGCCCAAGGCATCGATGCGCTCCAGTTGTTGCAGATCATCGGCCAGCTGGCGGACCTGGGCCAGCGATTCGAAATCGGCGAGGAAATACTGCCCGCCTACTTCCTGAGCAACGGCCTTGGTCTTGTCCGGATTGCGGCCGATGATGACGAGGTTATCCTGCGGGCGGGTGCGGTGAATTTGCCGGGCGGCCGCGGCACCAATGCCTGACGATGCCCCGGTAATCACGATGGTCCTAGCTGCGGAGTACGGCGAAGTCATAGGCCCGATTTTAGCCGCGGACGTGATATCCGTCCGCGACATTCGTTCGTGATATTTGTCCACTGGGGGCCGCCTAGCAGTTCCGCTTGGGGCTGGACAGGTCTATACTTCCGGCTTGTGAAGCGCCTGCTTTTTCTGCGGCAGTGGGGACCAGCGCGGCTAACCGCCACCGGGTTTCTACTGCTCATCTTGATAGGAACGGTTCTGCTCTTACTGCCGTTCGCCGAGGCCGGAGATTCCCGCGCCTCGTTTTTATCTGCCCTTTTTACCGCGACCTCCGCGGTCTCACTGACCGGCCTGGTCGTGGTCGATACCGGCAGCTTCTGGAGCCCGGCCGGGCAGGTCGTCATCTTGGCCCTGATCCAACTGGGTGGTTTGGGGATTATGTCGCTGGCCTCGCTATCCGGCCTGCTTTTGACCGGCCGGATTAGTTTTAAGGCCCGCAAGACCGGCGCCTATGAAAGCCGGCCCATCCTCGCCGGTGGCATCCGCCGCACCCTGATTTTTACCTTCGCCTTTACCGCGGTGGTAGAAAGCATTATCGCCGCGGCGGTCACCGCGCGGCTTATGGTGGGCTACGGGCATTCCTTCCCGCGGGCGTTATGGGAGGGCATCTTCCACGCCATCTCGGCCTTTAATAACGCTGGGTTTAGCACCAATAGCGATAATCTCGTGCCCTTTGTGGGCGATGCCTGGATCCTCTTGCCGCTGGCCGGGGCGGTCATCGGCGGCGGGCTGGGTTTTCCGGTCTGGGCGGAATTGGTGCGCCACGTGCGTCGCGGGTCGGAGGCGACGCGCCGCATTTCTATCACGGCGCGCATGACCTTGGCGGCCACCGGCGTGCTACTTGTAGTCGGCACGATATTTTTCGCTTTGACGGAGTGGAATGGCGTGCTGGCGCCGATGTCGTGGGGCGAGAAAATCCTCAACGCGTTCTTTGCCAGCGTCTCCCCGCGCACGGCCGGATTTAATACCTTCGACTACGGTGAGGTTCACCCGGTAACGCTCATGGGCACCGATACGTTGATGTTCATCGGCGGCGGCTCTGCCGGTACCGCCGGCGGCATCAAGGTCACCACCGCGTGCGTGCTGCTAGCCGTCATGGCCGCGGAGTTCTTGGGCAAGGAAAAGACCTCGATCTACCACCGCAGCCTTCCCCACAGCGTTACCCGGCAGGCGCTAGCATTGAGCTTCGCCGGCGTGCTGGTGGTGACCCTCGGTGTGGCGGCGCTGCGCTTTTTCGATCCGCAATTTAGCGGCGATCAGGTCTCCTTCGAGGTCATGTCCGCCTTCGCCACAGTGGGCCTATCCACTGGGATTACCGCCAGCTTGTCCGCACCCTCACAAATCGTGCTGTGCTTCATCATGTACCTGGGCCGCGTTGGCCCAACCACCCTGGTAGCAGCGCTGGCGGCAAAGAATTTAAGCCGCCGCTACAGCTACCCCGAAGAAAGGCCCTTCATTGGCTAGCATTTTTAAGGCGTTGGGCCGCTCCCGCGCCACCCTCGACATCGCCCCGGTCGTCGTCATTGGCTTGGGGCGGTTTGGTTGTTCCCTGGCAAGCGAGCTCATGGGCCATGGGGTAGAGGTTCTCGGTATCGATTCCGATGAGAAAATCGTGCGCGAACGAGCGCCGCATTTAACCGAGGCCATCTCGGCCGATACCACCGATCCGGCGGCGTTGCGCCAGCTGGGCATCGACGAGGTGGAGCGGGTCATCGTGGGCATTGGCTCGCACCTGGAGGCCTCCATCCTCACTGTGTCTAACCTGGTGGAGCTGGGGGTCAAGGATATTTGGGCCAAGGCGAATTCGGAGGCCCACGAGCGCATCCTGCGCCAGATTGGCGCCCACCACGTCATCCGCCCGGAGCGGGACACAGGCCGCCGCGTGGCCTACCTCTTGGGCGGGCGCTTCCGCGACTTTGCTGAGATCGCCCCGTACTACGGCGTGACGCAGATGGCCGCGCCCTCCTCGGTCACAGGCCGCCCGCTCGATCTGGGCGAGGTTTGGCGCACCTACCACGTGCAGTTGGTCTCGGTCTGCCAGGCAGAGGGTGCTTGGGCCCCGCTTGCCGATGCCACCCAGCTCGCCCCCACTGACTTCATCGTCGCCGCCGGCAGCCCGCAGGCGCTGGAGAAATTTTCCCAGTCCTAGCGTGAGTGAATGCGGTTTTGGGCTTGTACGAGCCCTTGCGTGGCGATGAGCTGGGCAGCTTCGGCGGCGGTGGCGATGGCGGTATCGAAGCCGGGGCCGGCATCGACAGGCGCTAAGACATAATCCGGAACCGACGAGCCCTTGGGCGGGCGCGCGATGCCAATGCGCACGCGCACATAGTCCCGCGTGCCCAGGTTGTGCGTGAGCGACTTCAGCCCGTTGTGCCCATTTTCATTGCCACCCTGCTTCAGACGAATCTTATTGGCCGGCAGATCGAGCTCATCGTGGATGACGATGATGTGGTCTGCCGCAATGCCCAAAGCCTGCGCCAGCGGGGCAATCGGATCGCCGGAGAGGTTCATAAACGTCGTCGTGCGCACCGCCAGCGCGCGGGTATCACCCCAGCGCAGCGGGGCCACCTCGAGGTCCATCCCGCGCACCGGCTCGAGCACGTCGCCGCCTTGGGCAAGCACATCATCGACGGCCATATAGCCCACGTTATGGCGCGTGGCGGCGTACTTCGCGCCGGGATTGCCCAGGCCAACAATGAGCCAGTCTGCCTCTAACTCGGACGGATCCAGCCCCTGCTGCGCTGGCGAGGGACCGCCGAAAATCCGGGCAATAATATCTGTCAAAGCTGCCACGAATGCGCCTTTCTAGCTTGGTACAGTGGTTTCCTATGAGCAAGGTTATTCAATCTTTGCGCCGAACCGTAATGCCAGCGCCCATGGCGGGCGGGCCTACCACCGTGGATCTGGTGCGCGCCGCGCATGCGGCGGGCTCCTTTGGCACCTTGGGGCTTGGGTCTGCCAGCGTGGATTCTGCCCGCAGCCAGATTGATGCCTGCGCCGGCATCCCCTTTGGGGCGAACCTGTTTTGCCCGCAGGATCCGTTAACTCCTGAGCAGTTGGCCGCCGCCGCGGACCTGGCCGCGGCCGAAGGCACCTCGCTACCGGATCCCGATTATTCCTTCGGCTTCCGCGACAAGCTCGAGCTGGCGTTGCAGGGCGGCGCGCGCGTCGTGTGGTCCATGTTCGGCACCTTTGATGCAGCGCAGCTTGCCCGCATCCACGCCGCGGGTGCCGAGGCTTGGACCACCGTCACCACACCCGATGAGGCCCGCGCCGCCGCCAAACTGGGAGTGGACGCGCTGTGCGTACAGGGCCCTTATGCCGGCGGGCACCGCGGCACGTGGGACCGCACCGCGCTTCCCGATGATCGACCTCTGCCAGATCTCATCGCCGCCGTCCACGAAGCCGTCCACACGGTCGCACCAAACATCTCGCTGATTGCCGCAGGCGGGTTGCGCACGGCAGGAGAGGTAACCCAGGTTTTAAGCCTGCCCGGCGTGGCCGCCGCGTCGTGCGGCTCTGCCTTTTTGCTGAGTAAAGAAGCCGGAACCAGTGACTACAACCGTAAGCTTCTCCAGCGCGGCGGGGCCACCGTCTCCACCCGCGCCTTTTCGGGGCGCCATGCCCGCGGTTTAGAGACCGACTACACCCGCGCCCACCCCGATGTACCTCCGGTATATCCCATGCTTAATTCCGTGCTCAAGGAACGCCGAGCGCAGCACGATGACGCCGTAGCCTACTGCCTCGTAGGTGAGCCGGCCGCCAAAATCCGCGGGGGTAGTGTCGCAGACATTCTGGACTCCCTATGCCAAAACAAACACTGATACACGCTAAAATTTGGGGCGAAGATTTCTAGCCACCCCCGAAATAGAAATGGATGGAGCCTCGTGACTGCGAACGCACATATTGGACATGATGACTGGAACGAGCGCCTCGAATTGGCGCAACAGATGATTCCCCTCATCCACCAACTGCACCGCAATAACAACGTCGTCGCCACCATCTTCGGCCGCCCGCTGGTGGGGCAGACCGATATCGACATCATCAAGTCCCACCGCTACGGACGCCGCATTGCCCAGCGCCAGCTCTCCACGGCAGAAACCCTGCCCATCCTGTCCGAGTTAGCGGATATGAACCTAAGCTCCGCGTCCATCGACGTCGGACGCCTCCTCCTGGGCTTTGAAGAGTCAGGCGAAGAAGACCTGCGCCGCTACCTCGAAGATGAACTCACGGAAATCGTCGGTGCCGGCGAGGATATCGACCCAACCGATGTCGTGCTGTACGGCTTTGGCCGCATCGGCCGCCTCCTTGCCCGCATCCTTGTTGCCCGCGAGGCCGCTTACGGCGGCGTGCGCCTGCGCGCGATTGTGGTGCGCAATAAGGGCGAAGGGGACATTATCAAGCGCGCCAGCCTCCTGCGCCGCGATTCCGTCCACGGCGCCTTCAACGGCACCATCAGCGTGGACGAGGAAGAACAGGTTATCTGGGCCAATGGCACCAAGATCCAGATGATCTACGCCAACGACCCAGCCACGATCGATTACACCGAATACGGCATCAACAACGCCGTGCTGGTGGATAACACCGGTGTTTGGCGCGATAAGGAAGGCCTGTCCCAGCACCTAGAGGCCAAGGGCGTGGCCCGCGTGCTGCTGACCGCGCCGGGCAAGGGCGATATCAAAAACATCGTCTTTGGCATCAACGATTCCGCCATTACCGATGACGATAAGATCCTCTCCGCCGCATCGTGCACCACCAACGGCATTACCCCGGTGCTCAAGGTGATCAATGACCGCTACGGCGTGGCCCACGGCCACGTGGAAACCGCGCACTCGTTTACCAATGACCAAAACCTCATTGATAACTACCACAAGGGCGAGCGCCGCGGCCGCGCCGCTGGCCTGAACATGGTGCTTGCCGCCACCGGTGCCGCCAAGGCTGTGGCCAAGGCTCTGCCGGAGTTCGAAGGCAAGCTGACCGGTAACGCCATCCGCGTTCCTACCCCGGATGTGTCCATGGCGGTGCTTAACTTGGAGCTGGAGCAAGAGGTCGACCGCGATGAGGTCAATGACTTCTTGCGTAACGTCTCCCTGCACTCTGATCTGCGCCAGCAGATTTCCTACATCGCCTCCCCAGAGGTCGTCTCTAGCGACTTCGTGGGCAATACTAATGCCGGCATCGTCGATGGCATCGCCACCATCGCTTCCGGCAAGCACCTGGTGCTCTACGTCTGGTACGACAACGAGTTCGGTTACTCCAACCAGGTCATCCGCGTGGTGGAGGGGCTTTCTAATGCCCGCCCGGTGGTCCTGCCCAAGCGCGTATCTCCCTCTGAGCTTTAAGCTTGCATAGTTTAAGGCCCGCGGAGTCCCTGCGGGCCTTAGTTATTTAAGCGGTGGGGCGAAGTGCCCGTGTGCGCAGCAACCGCTTGGCGGCCCAAGAAGTAATGGCGGCGAAAAGCAGAGTCATCATTGCCGCAGCGGCGTAGCGGTCGGGAGAATCCGCATTCATCGGCCAGGCTGGGAAGGCAATGAGCCAAAGGATAGTCTTCGCGAGGACATCGCCGCCTACCGTCACGGAGACAATGGTGCCGATGATGGTGAGAGCAAGCGAACTCCAGATACCAAAGCGGATGATGACGATGAGCGACACCGCCGCGAGGACGTACCCGACGCCGATGGCCAGCGGCAGTTGGGCGAGCACAGCTAGGGTGGTTTCACCGGCAAAGATAATCGCGACCGAAGCACAAGTGCACACCGCTGCGATGATGCCCAGTAACCACAGGAGAAGGGCAGTAGAGCAGTGGCGAGATTCTGTATAAACAATCGGCCACGCGCCCGAGAACCCCGGCCAGACCAGTACAGGAAGTACACCGGCACCCACAGGGAGAAGCAAAAATACGTAGAATCCCTGCACATAACGTGGTGGATAGATAAGGGCAATAAAGATCAGCGCTAAGGCGCTTAATACCAAGCACGTAATGACCACTGGCGTCATTATGGCCCGGTGAAAGCCACGCAGCGCATCGGCACGGCGCGAGCGGGCAGCGGCACGAGGGACAGCCGCAGGCTGCCATCCCTGAGCCGGAGTGGCGACGGTACTGACCGTGGATATCGCCACGCGGCGGCGTCGGGAAAGCGGACGTACTCGCCGAGGCGTCATAGTCGCGGTCAAAGCCCCCGCTACAGCGAGGATGAGGCATAACGCCAGTGCAGGAAGCGGACTTTCCAGCAGGAGTGGATCGCCAGGATCGAGCGGAACCGAATTTTGGTGGATACGTAGCGCAGGCAACAGTAACCGCAGCGGCCACGCGGGTGGGAAGGCCCACCATAGCTGCCCTTCGACAACGCGAGGAAGCACACTAATGACCTGCCAGATAACCGCGAGGATAAGCGTGACGGCAAAGCCCAGCCTGCGGGCGCATGCGGTCGCAAGCCCTGCGATGCCGATGGCTCCGAGGAAAGAATAAGCCCCAGTGATGAGAAGCAGCTGGTGGTCTGCACGCCCTTGCGCTGCAACCGCAGCCCAGGACAGACCGAAATTAAGAAGGTGAAAGACTGCGAGGCTTGCCACGACGATGAAGAAACGGGAGGCGTGCTCGTAGCGAGGATGAATCCGGCGCCATAGGGTGCCGCCGCCGCGGCTGAGCACCTCGCGGCGCTCTGGAACGCCAGCAAAAAGCGCAATGAGCGGCGCGTACATCCCGGTGATAAACATGGACTGCCAGCCAAGAACCCCGGTAGCGTCCTCAGCGGAGGAGGCGAACGCAGAAAAGAATACCGTCATTATCACTAGGGGCAGGGCGAGCAAGGGTAACCACTGCAGGGCGCTGCCGCGGCAACGCAATAGTTCTGCTGAGAGATACCGTCGATACTGGTTACTCATCGGTCTCACCATCTGCAGAAGTCAGGCGGAAGAATTCGGCTTCCAGTTCACCGCTGGGGGCCAGTTCCTGCAGGGAGCCGGAATACCGGATGGTGCCTTGGGACAGGATAGTGATGTCGTGGGCTAGGTGAAGGACCTCACCGAGTTGATGGGAGCTGACCACGACGGTATGGCCAGCGGCGGCGAGCTGCTGGAGGAGCTTTCGCAGCTCCGCGATGCCCTGTGGATCGAGTCCATTTTGCGGCTCATCTAGCAATAAGATTTCCGGATCGCCGAGCAAGGCCTGAGCTAAGGCCAAACGGGCTTTCATCCCAGTGGAAAAAGACTTTGCCTTCTTAGAACCAGCCCCGGCTAGACCAGCAATGTGCAAGACACGGTCGATTTCAGTATCGGGCAATCCGAGCAGACGGGTATGCACGCGGAGGTTATCCGTGGCGGACAGGTGGCCATAGAAAGCCGGCCCGTTAACCGAGGCGCCAACATGGTCGAGAACTTCCCGCGACCATGGTTTTCCGGCCACGCGCACCGTTCCCGAATCGGCGGGTAGCAGACCGAGGAAAATGGAAAACAAGGTGGACTTGCCGGCGCCATTTCTCCCGAGCACAGCGTGCACGCGGCCAGGTAAGACCTGAAAACTGATATCCCGCAGCACTGCCTGGGAACCAAAAGACTTTGTGATGTGTTCGAAAGCAACCTCATAGCTCATACCAAAAGTATGAGCTGCGCAACTATCGAAATCTTCCGCCTGCGAGACGGTCTTCGCGCCGGGGTAGTCCTACCACAGTAGGAGGCTAAGCAATGCCAGCTTTGTGCGCCAGCAGCACCAAAGCCACGCGGTCGCGTGCAGCTAGCTTGGACATCAGCGCAGAGACATGCGTTTTTACCGTGGTATCTGCGATAGACATGTGGCCGGCAATCTCGCGATTCGTGGCACCGCGCGCGATGAGCGAGAGAACCTCCATCTCGCGCCGAGTAACTAGGCTAAGTCCTTGGCGCTCGTGCGGACTAAGCTGGCTGTGCGTTAGCGCCTTGCGGTAGCCCTCTAAAACAGGGCCCGTTACCTGGGAGGCGAGGACAGACTCTCCCTTAGCAACGTCGCGTACGGCTTCTACCAGCACCTCTGGATCCGCATCTTTTAGCAAGAATCCATGCGCCCCCGCGGCAATAGATTGAGATACCAGATCCTCTTCATTGAACGTGGTGAGCATGATGATCCGGCAGTCAGGGGTGCGGGAGAGAATGGCTTGGGCTGCGGCGATTCCATCCATGCCAGGCATGCGTATATCCAAAATGGCCACATCAATGCGGTGGCGAAGTGCCAAGGAGACGGCGTCGCCTCCGGAGGCTGCGGTAGCCACCACCTCAATATCTTCCTGCGCGTTCAAGATGGTCGATAAGGCAGCGACGAGCATCGCTTGATCGTCTGCAAGCATGACGCGAATCTTAGGCATGGTTGTCCTTGTGTAATGGTAGTTCCGCAGCCAGTGTAAATTTCTGGGCATCGCCACTGCTGGTTAAGTGCCCGCCCAAGGCTTGGGCGCGTTCCTTAACTCCCACCAAACCCACGCCGCTGCCGGATACCTCACTGGGAGTCGGGGAAGAAGCGGTGGAGGTGAGGGTGACCCGTGCGGCATCGGAAAGCGTGAGCTTTAGCTGCACATGCGTGCCGGGGCCTTGGTGGCGCAGGGCATTGGTCAGCCCTTCAGAAATAATGCGCACCAGGGCCAGCTGAGTCAGCGCGGAAACCTCGTAGGAGGCAGGCAATTCCGCGTCAACCTCCAGGCCAGCGGTGCGAAAACCGTCGATGATGCCCTGTACGTGCTCGAGCTGGTGCGCGGGTTCTAAAGCCGCAGGCCCCGTGCTGCGTAGCGCCGTGACGATGCCGCGCACTTCCTCCAGCGCGGAATCCGCACCATCGCGAATGCTCTTCAAAGTGTCCTCTGCGGCGGTGGTATCAGTGCGCGCGGCGATAATCCCGGCATTAGCTTGGACCTTGATCAGGGTGAGGGAGTGGGCCAAGACATCGTGCAATTCCCGCGCGATGAGTAAGCGCTCTTCCTCCTGCGCTTGGTGGAACCGTTCTTGGGCTAAGCGCTCGCGTTGCCTATCCAAATCAAAATAGCGTGCGGCGATGAAATAGGCGCTGCCGAGCACCGCCCAATGTACCACCAGCAAAGTGATGTAGCGGCGATCGAGCTGGAAAGATAAGAGAAAGGACTCGGGGTCAATGCGCCACATCGCAGGCGATATAAAGGAACCCAAGAACGCGGCGGTAAGCACCGCGCGGGGAATTGAGCGGCGTTCCACGTAGCGGGAGGTAGCGTAGACGGCCATCGGCGCGGTCATTGCCCATGGAGTGACCCCGAGGTTCGCTGGTAGCTGGCTTATCCACGCCGCGGCCCACGCACCAAGGAGGACGATAAAGCCGGCTGCGCTGAGTACCGGTTTGGTACGCCAGACCCAGATGAAGGGCAAGAATAAAAGCGAAAGCGCTGCTTGGATGAGCTCGATAGCTCCTGGAGCCGCCCAAGCCCCGATGAGATAAAACAGCGCCATGAGCGCTGCCGCCGCGGTGAGGATTTTATCTCCCAAGCGTGCTTTGGCGACGGTGTCAGTGCTCATAGCAGGACATAGTAGTACGCCTTCGGGGGACTACTTCTTTTTGTCCTTCTTCTTGCCTTTCTTCTTATCCTTCTTTGTAGACGAGGCCTCTAGCTTGGCAGCTACATCCGGTACGTAGCGGAACTCTTCGCGGTCTGGGCGCTCGTAGGTCTTGCCATCGGAATCGGGACGGTGTGGGATCTCCGGCAGCTCGCGCTCGATCTTCTCGTAAGGGATGGTATTGAGCAAGTGCGAAATGACGTTGATGCGCGAGCGCTTTTTATCCTCGGACTCCACGGTGTACCACGGTGCGGTCGGGGTATCGGTGTGGATGAACATGGCATCCTTGGCGCGGGAATAATCCTCCCAGCGAGTAATGGATTGGAGATCCATGGGGGAGAGCTTCCAGCGGCGCAGCGGATCATTGCGGCGGGATTCAAAGCGCTTAATCTGCTCTTCATCAGAGACAGAGAACCAGTATTTGCGCAGGATAATGCCGTCTTCCACAAGCATCTGCTCAAAGGTGGGAGCCTGGTGCAAGAAGCGGACGTATTCTTGGTCGGTGCAAAAGCCCATGACGCGCTCAACGCCGGCGCGGTTGTACCAGGAGCGGTCAAAGATGACGATTTCGCCCTTGGTGGGCAGCTTTTCTACGTAGCGCTGGAAATACCACTGGCCCTGTTCGCGCGAGTTCGGGGCCGGAAGCGCCTCGATGCGGCAGGTGCGGGGGTTGAGGTACTGCGTGATGCGCTTAATGGCAGAACCCTTGCCGGCGGCGTCGCGGCCTTCCATGATGATGACCACGCGGGCGCCGGTCTCAACAACCCACTGTTGCATATCGACGAGCTCTGCTTGCAACCGCTCGAGCTCTTTTTCGTAGGCCTTCTTATTCAGCTTCTTAGGGGATGTGCTGCTTTTGGTGCTCATTCTTCCAGCTTAACGGCTTGGTGGCACTATCTAGAAAACTGGTGTGCCCTCGTTGGAGTGAGAACCCAGCCACAGCTTGTGCGGGGTATATGCAGCAGGCTTAGAGGCCGGGCTCGCCGTAGCGAGTGGTATTAGAAATATGGCCGAGCCCTTCGACGTCGATGGCTACCGTATCGCCATCCTGGAGGAATTGTTGCGGGTCGCGGGCAAAACCAACGCCTTCGGGCGTACCGGTCACGATGACATCACCGGGGTTGAGGGGATAGAGCTGCGAGCAGAATTCGATGAGCTCAGCGATGGAAAAGATGAGGTCATCAGTATTGTCCTGCTGGCGCACCTCGCCATTAACCGTGGTGGTAAGGCGCGCGTTACCACCTGGCGCCCATTCATCAGGGGTAGTGAGCCAAGGTCCAAAGCCTGCGGTGCGGTAAAAAGACTTGCCTGCGTGGAATTGGCTGGTCTGGCGCTGAAAATCGCGCAGGGTGTAATCATTCATGATGGCATACCCCGCCACGTAATCTAGTGCATCCGCGCGGGTTACGCGGTGCGTGCGCTCGCCGATGACCACCGCAAGCTCACCCTCATAGTCCAGCTTCTGGGTAGCGTATTCGGGGATATAGACGTCATCGAAGGGGCCGGTCAGGGCATCGGCGAACTTGATAAACAGCGTGGGGTACTCGGGAAAGTCGCGGCCCATTTCCCGGATATGCTTGGCGTAATTAAGTCCTACGCAGATGATTTTTCCTGGCGTTGGGACGACTGCTTCTAAATCATGCTGATCAAAGACTATCGGCTCGCCAGATAGTTGTGCGGCCTTGCGCCAATCTTCGCTGCGCAGCAGCGCCCCTACGTCTTCGTAGTCCAGCTCCACACCCACATTATCGCCTTCAATGCGGATTGCGGAGGTGCCGAACGCGGTGCGAAGAGTAGCCAATTTCATGCCAGCTAGTCTAGCGCACTCCTTATTTCTGCTACCGCGTCAGCGCAGAGGCTGGGGATCTCCACCTTTTCTTGCTTGGACCACGGCTTGAGCACAAACGATGACGGATCCATCCGGCCTGGCGGCCTTCCGATGCCGATGGAAAGACGCTGATAGTCCTTAGTACCGAGCGACTTCGTAGTAGAGCGCAGACCGTTGTGCCCGTGATCGCCACCGCCTTGGCGCAATTTCACGGTCCCGAAGTCGAGCTCTAATTCATCGTGCACCACCACAATATCTGCGGGTGCCAGATGGAAGTACTGGGCGAGTGCCTTGATCGGCCCACCAGACAGGTTCATAAAGGACCGTGGTTTAGCGCAGATGACCTTGCGGCCGGATAGCATTCCTTCCGCGACCTCGGTATTCGTCTTCTTATGCACCGAAAAGCTGCTCATTAATTCACCGGCGAGCTCATCCGCAACGTCGAAGCCGATGTTGTGCCGCGTGCCGGAATATTTCGGGCCAGGATTGCCAAGGCCTACTACGAGTAGTGGAGTCACTGCATTATTGTCGCATAGATTGAAATTCTATTGGAAATACAAACCTATGCGGCACTGAATATGAACTTGAGTAGTAAGCCCAGAATTCGTGAACTTGCCGGACAAGATTTATAAAACCATCTATAAAACCACGACATCGCCGTGAGCAGCAATGCTCACGGCGATGTGTGCTTGAGGGGGTGAGAAATTACTCCTCGGAATCGTCGGATTTGGAGGACTCGCCCTCTTCGTCGACGGAGTCGGCACCAGCGTCGGCTCCGCCTTCCTCAGCAGCCTCAGCGGCCTCTTCGAGCTCCTCGTCAACCTCAGGCAGGGAGATGGAGAGGATAACGGTCTCTGGGTCTGCCACCAGGGTAGTGCCTTCCGGCATGGTGATGTCGGCGGCGGTGATGACCTCGCCGTCCTCGAGGCCCTCGATGGACAGCTCGATCTCTTCCGGAATGCTCAGTACGTCAGCCTCAACCATGAGGACGTCTGCGTCCTGGATGTGCATGGTGCCCGGTGCGGACTCGCCGGTCAGGGTAATCGGAACCTCAACCTCGACCTTCTCGCCGCGCTTAATCAGCAGCAGGTCAACGTGGTCGATGTCCATGGTGAGCACGTTCTGGTCAACGTTCTTGACCATGGTCAGGTACTGCTCACCCTCGATCTCGAGCTCCAAAACGGCGTTGACACCGTTGTTGCGAACGAGGGACTGGATGTCCAGCAGGGGCACTGCGAAGTGTACTGGCTCCTGGTCGCTACCGTAGATTACGCCGGGAACTTTCCAGTCGCGGCGCAGGCGGCGGGCGTAGCCCTTGCCAAAGACGGTACGTGGTTCTGCTTTAATGATTGGGCGCTCTGCCATGATGCAATCTCCTTTGTCGGTGTAGTGCGGCGAGGCTATCGAAGTTATAAAAACGACGAAAGCCTGCCGATGAACGTCTTGGACGAGTCATCGCAGGCGTCAATAAAAGCAACATGCTCTAACTTCAATCGCGTCGATAACGGCTTCCCAATTTTTGAGTCGCCCTCGCCGAGACTGAGTTAGATTAGCATCTCTCGGTCGATGAAACCAAAACCCGCCCCGTTAGTCTTCCTTCGCGCCCGTCCCGCCCGTCGCGCCCTTCGCGCTCACCGGCGGCGCGTATGACTGTAGCTCGGGTTGCGCGGTGAGCGCGAGGGGAGGGTGGGGAGAACGGCAGGCGGTAGTGCGGTAGTGCTTGCGTATACCTGCGACGCCCTTGGCGCTCACGGGGATGGAAAACACCGACACCCCGCCGTTCACGGTGAGCGCGAAGGGCGGGGTGTGAGGTGTAGTGCGATCGGTGGAACGCTTATGCGCGGTCGAAAAGGGTAGTTACAGAACCGTTTTCGAAGATCTCGTGGATGGTTCGAGCCAGCAGTGGGGCGATGGACAGGACCTTGAGGTTGGACCAGCCTTCGGTGGACTGCGGCAGGGTATCGGTGGTGATGACTTCCTCGGCACCGCACTCGGACAGGCGCTCGCGGGCGGGGTCAGAGAATACGCCGTGGGTACAGGCGATGATGACCTTCTTTGCGCCCGCTTCCTTGAGCACGCGCACGGCGCCGGCGATGGTGCCACCGGTGTCAATCATGTCATCGAGAAGCACGCAGTCCTTGCCCTCAACTTCGCCCACAACGCGGTTGGAGACCGTCTTATTGGCCTCGGTATTCGAGCGGGTCTTGTGCACGAAGGCCAGCGGGGCATCGCCCAGGTCGTGGGCCCACTTTTCGGCGACCTTCACGCGGCCGGCATCGGGGGAGACGACGGCGATGTTATCGGTGGCGTACTTGGACTTGATGTAGTCCGTCAAGATGGGCTGGGCGTGCATGTGATCCACTGGGCCGTCGAAGAAGCCCTGAATCTGGTCCGTGTGTAGGTCCACCGAGACGATGCGGTCCGCACCGGCTGCCTGCAGGAGATCTGCGACCAGGCGGGCGGAGATGGGCTCGCGGCCCAAGTGCTTTTTATCCTGACGCGCATATGGGTAGAACGGCAAGATCGCGGTGATGCGCTTGGCGGAACCACGCTTCAACGCATCGATCATGATGAGCTGTTCCATCAGCCACTTATTGAGCGGCTGGGAATGCGATTGCATGACGAAGCAGTCAGCGCCGCGCACGGATTCTTCGAAGCGGATGAAGATCTCGCCATTGGCGAAGTCCCGGGCGGTGGTAGGAACCAAATCGGTGTTAAGTTCCTTTGCCACTGCCTCTGCCAATTCTGGGTGTGCGCGCCCAGAAAAGAGCTTCATGTTTTTGCTACTACCAGTTACCTTGCCAGTCATAGGAGAATATGCCCCTTTACTTTTCGTTGTCCTGTGCACGGGCTGCGGCTTCTGCCGCTGGGGTGCCCGGACGCTTCTTTTCAACCCAGCCTTCGATATTGCGCTGTTTGCCACCGGAGACTGCGAGTGCTCCCGCGGGAACATCGTCTTTAATTACTGTACCCGCACCGGAGTACGCGCCATCACCGACATTGACTGGAGCGATAAACATCGTATCCGAGCCGGTGCGCACGTGGCTGCCAATGGTGGTGTGGTGCTTGTTCACACCGTCGTAATTGACGAAGACAGAGGACGCACCGATATTGGATTCCTCGCCCACGGTGGCATCACCAATATAGGTAAGGTGCGGCACCTTGGTACCGCGGCCGAGCTCGGCATTTTTCGCCTCCACGAAGCCGCCGAGCTTGCCGTCTTCGCCCACGATGGTATTCGGGCGAATAAAGGTAAAAGGCCCAATCTTGGCGTTGACGCCGATGACGGAATCGCTGCCGTGTGTGCGGACCACGGAAGCGCCTGTACCAATCTGCATATTCGTCAACGTGGAATCCGGGCCGATCTCGGCATTATCGGCGATGCTCGTCGCACCCCATAGCTGAGTGCCGGGGTGGATGGTGACATCGGTGCCGATGGTGACATTAACGCCGATCCAGGTGGTCTCTGGATCGACGATGGTGGCGCCACCGCGCATGGCCTTTTCCACCATGCGGCGGTTGAGCTCGCGGCCGGCAGCGGCCAGCTGCACGCGGTCATTGACGCCGGCTAGTTCCTGTGGATCCGCGGCCACGTGCGCACCCACGCCATGCCCGGCGGTGCGGGCGATTTCGAGGACATCGGTAATGTACAGCTCGCCCTGCGCATTATTGGTATCAAGCTTGGTCAGGGCATCGCGCAATGCTGCCGCATCGAAAGCGAAAACACCGGAATTGACCTCATCAACCAGGCGCTGTTCTTCGGTGGCATCCTTGTGCTCCACGATGGCGGACACAGACCCATCCGTGTCGCGAATGATGCGGCCATAACCGGTGGGATCTGCAAGGCGCATGGATAACACCGTGACCGCATTGCCTTGAGCGGTGTGGGTATCGCGCAGCCCCTCGATGGTTTCTGGGGTCAAAAGCGGCACGTCACCATTGGTAACGATGATGGTGCCTTCGAAATCAGAAATCGGGGAAATCCCGCAGGACACGGCATGGCCGGTACCGCGCTGTTCATCCTGCACGGCCTGCACGATCTCACGGTCTAGCTCATTCGAAATCTTTTCTACGACGGGTGAGACCTGCTCGCGCTGGTGGCCCACGACGGTCACGAGATGGTCCGGATTGATTCCCGCCGCGGCGTGCAGCGCGTGTCCAAGCAGCGTGCGACCGCCAATTTCGTGCAAAGTCTTTTGCTTTGTGGATTTCATGCGCGTGCCGGCACCCGCCGCGAGGACGACGACGGCACTTGGAATAGTTGCTTCCACGGTCAACAAAACTCCTGGGGGTTGAGTTTGATTAGTTCTTCGGGCTTCATCTTATAGTCCCTATTTCAACTATGTGCGAGAAACCTCCTTAAGGCTGCCCGCGCGCCACACTCCAATAAAGCCAACGAGCGCCAAGAAAATCAACGCCGCTTCTGGTCCCGCGAGAGCAATGACGGAGGAAATACCACCCATGATGAGCAAAATGATGCCCATCATTGTATTCGCGGCACCCACGTACTGCGTCCTTTTATCGCCGCCCGCCATATCCACCACGTAGGTCTTTCGGGCCACGCGGACTGCCGTATGCGCGAGGTTGACAGCAAAGAAGCCGAGAGGCATGACCCAAGCATTCACGGAGTCTGGGGCCCAGTGGGAACTAGCCACGATGAGCAGAATGATGACGGAGGAAATGGCCGCACCAGCCGCCATAGTGTTCTTGGAGGATCTATCCGAAAATATGCCAGAAACGCGCCCGCCTACGAGCGAAGCCTGGCCGGAGGCAAGCACGAAGCCGTAGATGCCGGAAAGGTCATCGTGCAGCAGTATGATAAATGCGGTAGAAAGCGCCGAGACCAGCAACAGAGCGCGAACGATGACGAAGTTGCGGAACTGGGCATCGCCAGTAAAAAGCTTCCAGGTATCTGACCACCAGCTCTTATCGATGCCTTCTTGTTCCCCCTCCGGCACTGGCTCTTCCACGTGCGAAAATACCCACGTGGCAATGCCCCAAGTAGAAGCGCCGACCAATAAAACGATGCCCATAGTGGAAATCGTGAGATCCCCCAAGAGGAATAAGATGACACCGGCCAGCAGGGTGGCCCCGCCGCCCAAGGCCGCTGCGGATCCGGTGACCCGGCCGCGCTGGCCCTTGGAAATCGTGCGCGCCTGCACGTCCTTGCCGGCGATGGAACACAACGCGCGGAACAGGGAAAGCGCCGCCAGGGCGAGAAGCACGACCACGCCCAGCCATGCGCCGCGGATAAAGAATGCGGCAAGGGCAATCACGGCGGCGGAGATGGCTTGGCCGGTCGAGCCGATCATCCACAGGCGCTTGCGGGCGCGGTGCGTGGTCACCCAGGGGGTAAGAGCGGCCTGCGGCAGCATGGAGCCAGATTCCCGGATAGGGGTAAGCAGGCCGGTAAAGAAGGCGGGGACGCCTGCCGCATTAAACAGCGCTGGCAGCACCGTTTTGGAAGCAACGATCTGGTCGCCTAAATTTTGCAGGCCATTGGACCAGATGAAGTACCTAGCATTTGAGTTAGACATGAAAGAACTTTCGAGATAACCGAGACAAAGCGGGATAACACTGTAATCCGGTCAGAAGAGACCGTCGATCAACTTTACTCGCTTCCTACCCCTGGAAAGGGCGAAACCGCTGCGATCGGCTATGTTCAGTAGTTGTTATGCATGACGTGGATCCCCTCATCAACACGATGTACCAGGCCTTCGATCTGATCGGAGTGGCCTTGAACGGCATCATCGGTGGCACGATTGCTCGCCGCCGCGAATTCGACATCGTGGGATTTATCTTCCTCGCCTTATTTTCCGGCCTGGCTGGCGGCATGATCCGCGACATGCTTATCGATGATGGCCCTGCCGCCGCTATTTCAGATCCTTGGTACTTGGGCCTTGCCTGTGCCGGGGCGCTGACCGCCTTCCTCATGGAGCTGAAGGGAAAGGCGTGGGAGATTTTCCGCGAGCACGGCGATGCCATCATTTTGGGTATGTGGTCTACCACCGGTTGTGTGAAGGCACTGGCTGCGGGTATGCCCATGATCCCGTGCGTGTTTTTAGGTGTCTTAACCGCCGTCGGCGGGGGAATGGTCCGCGATGTCGCCTCTGGACAAATCCCGTCCATTTTTGGCGGCAGCCCCCTCTATGCGGTGCCTTCTATCGTCACAGGCATCGTCATGGTGACCTTTGCATCCAATGACCAATTCGCCATGGGGATGGTGGTTTCCCCAATCATCGGCAGTGGCATGGCCATCATTTCCTACTGGCGGGGATGGGTCCTGCCCCGCGCCGGAGTCGCGCCAGTGAACTACACCGCGGCACAGGTGGCCGCGATTGCGAAGAAGGCGGAGCTAAAAGGCTTTCGCCGCGGTCGGCGCAAACGCTAGCGGTTTAGACGGCGCGTAGGACCGTACCGTGGCCGACTTTAAGGCAGGTTGGTGACGATGGCGATGATGACAAGGATAATAAGGACAAGAACGCTCCACCTAAGGAACGGATCCTTGGTTAGGGGCAATGGCTTCTGGGAATCGTCATCACCAGGTTCCGGGGTAGACGTGGAGTGTGGATCGGTCATGGCAGGAATCCTTTCGAGTGCAACATTGCCGCAATGCTAGTGAGGGCGACTATAAGCGTCGCCCTCAAGCAAGAGCAAGGTCCCTCGGCGGAGTTGCGCTAGTACCCTGTGGGGTACGACTACAGATTATCCACTGCGTACTGTGCTTCTTCTGCGGTGAGTTTTTCACCGTATTCGCTGACGAGTTGGTCATAGATAGCATTGGGTGACATGCTCATCGTTTCTTCGTAATCGCGGGCCGTTTGAAGAGCATTATCGTGGTAGTCCGCTTCCAAATTATCAATGGCGTACTGGGCGGCTTCCGGGCTGAATTGTTCGCCGTACTCGCTGCTGAGCTGGTCGTACAATCCCTGCTTGGACATGTGCATGGTATCTGAGTACACCTTGGCACTCTTCAAAGCATTCTTGAATTCGCGCGGGACATCTTGGTCTTCGCTTCGTTCTTCTGGCTGATTGTCGTGCTCATCGCGAGCATCGTCGTCCGCGTTTATTTCTTGGGCTTCTTCCTCCGGGGCGGCCTCTACAGTGCCTTGCTGGGTGGTCTGGTCCGTAGAGCTTTCGCTGGTTTTATCGTCGCTACCGCCCATATTGGCGATGATGGCGATAATGATGAGGACACCGATGATGATTGCGCCCCACTTGAGGCAGCCGCCCTTTTTCTTTTGGGGCTGCTCAGAAGCCGGCTGCCCAGCTGCTGGTTGACCAGCCGGTTGAGAATTATCGGAATAGGGGGATGGAGAGGACATGGTGTGGGTTCCTTTCAAAGTGAGTGAGAGAGGGAAAGAGGAAAGTTTTCCGACATTGGCTGCAAAAGCGCAGCAGTGGTCGAGAGCGATTAGCGCAGCGGATCCTTGGCAACGGACGGTACTGTCTTGAATATCTCCCAAATCAACGACAATGTTGCAGGAATAGAACTCTCGGACTGGAGTGCCAAATCCATTGGGAAAATCAACGTGGCCGAAGGCGTGGTATGTACGTGGCGATTCAGTTATTGAATCTGCCGACTGGATATCAATATCTTCTGGAAAACTGACTCCACCGGGGTACTTGGCACGGCGGGTTACATCCTCGCGGCATTTGTCTAAAGCGGCCTCAGTGTCTTGGGCTTCGCTTATTTTCAGCATGGAAAAAATAAAGGCCACAAACACCACGAGGGCGGCCCCAATAAACAATAGCCAGAACCAACCACCGCTTTAAAAGCGGCTTTTCCACGTTTGCTGATGGAAGTGGCGCAGGAGTTTCAAGGGAGGGAGACGAGTAAGGAGAGTTGTCCAACGCTTTGGTCTTTCGGAAGAGAGATAATGAGTGATTATTGCCGATGCACACCCCCAGCATCTGGCTGTAGTGTGAAGTAGCAATGGTTTAACTAAATCAACTGGTTCGGACATAAGTATGCAGGCGAGCAAGGAAAATCGCCTATGTGTACGAAAATTGTAGATTGCCTTGACTTTCCTTGGCTTAAAGTAGGGTAAGGAAAAGATTTCTATGAGAGTGGACGTAGTAATTATTGGTGGCGGATTCGCGGGCACTTCTGCGGCTATTACCTTGGCTCGCGCGAATCGGTCTGTCGCGTTAGTGGACTCAGATCAGCCACGCAATAGGTTTAGCGAGCATTCCCACGGAGTTTTAGGATTCGAATCTGCATCGCCTGTTCAAATGCTGGAAAGTGGCCGCCAAGAATTTCAATCGTTCGGCGGAGAGGTCATCCCTGAAACTGCGAAGTCGCTTATGCCTGCTGAGGACCACTCGCATAGGTGGAAAACCGAATTGGAAAGCGGCGACGCCATTTACTCGAGCCATGTAATCGTAGCTACAGGTATCACTGACAAATTGCCGGACATCCCTGGCCTTGAACAGTTGTGGGGCAACCGGGTCTTTCACTGTCCTTATTGCCATGGTTATGAGGCCAAAAATAAGAACCTGGTCGTTATTGGTGGGAAGAACCCTCCATTTACTTTCCGTATAACGAAGCTGCTCACTAAGTGGACGGATCGAGTGACTTTCTATCCACATGGGCTGGAGCTTTCCCAGGATGAAAAACGCCTTATGGAATCGCTAGGAATCACAATTGAACCTAATTCGGTGCAAGGGGTTAGAGAATCTGAACGCTTTGATGGCGGCGTAGTACTTGACGTTGGGCAGAAAAAGAAGGAATACGAAGCTTGTTTTACCGGTCCCGAATTTGTTCCTAATGACTCACTACTTAAGCAAGCCGGATGCGCTGTAGAACACGGTTGGGTTAAAGCGGACTCTGGGATGACGTCACTGGAGGGTATTTGGGCTGCAGGAAATGTCATAAGCTCCCCAGACCAAATGCCGCAAGCCATGGGCGCTGGAGCCGCCGTTGCCATTAAGGTGGATCAGAAGATGTTTGATGAGGATATCTCCGGCTGAAGGATTTATACTTTTGTTGCTCATGCTGGAGATTGGATAGTGGTGGCTTCTCCTCAAAGAACAAACAAGTGGTGAACCGAGATGCGTTGGGAGTCCTTGCTACCCGATTTTTCGAGGGGGCTATCTTGTGTGGGCCATTTTTCGCTAGCATGTGATGATGCGCTTTTCCTACCTGGCTGTCCCTACCGTGACAGCGTGTTTATTGTTAGCGGCTTGCTCGAATCCAGATAGTGGGGAGACGAATCAGGCTGCGAATAGTTCCGACTCTGCGTCGACCTCCAGTGCCGGCGCACAGTCAAAGGCGGCGAGCGAACAGCACACGGAGATTCCGACCGCAGATGCCGATGCGGCGCAGCTACTGGCGGGGATGACTATTAGCAATCTCGTCGATAAGCAATCGCAAGAGGTGGCCCGCACTGCGCTTGCCGGTGCCGGAGTGCCACAACAAAGCATCGATGGCTTTTTTGAGCTGGTAGACGAATACAACACTGCTGTACCGACGGACAGCATGGTGACCGAAGGCTTCGCGGAGTACAGGAAGCAGGACCCAGAATACGATGTGGAGGCCATTTCAAAGGCGTGGAATGACCACCATGCGGATTATGTGGGTACCAATTGCCGCATCAATACCTTTACCCTGGCGGATTCGCTCTTTTCCGTTGATGACCAGGACAACCCCAATGACTCCTTGTTGTTCCTAGACCAACAGTCCCTAGACAACGCGCCGGATCAAATCTTTGATGAAGCCGAGCGCGCCAAGTTTGAGGCCTTCTATGGGAATGTGGAAACTACCATGGAGCAAGATCCCGGACAGCACATTGCCGATATCAAGGCTTATTTTAAAGACCGCGGCATCGAGTTTGCGGATACAGATGCCCGAGTGGTGTCGGTATTCTCGCACGATACCTTGACAGAACCGGCCACGCTTTTCATCGGGCATACCGGCGTTGCCGTGCCGTATGAGGATGGCTACCTATTCTTGGAGAAGCTTGCCTTCGACATGCCTTATCAGGCGGTGACGGTGAAGGATATGCAGCAGCTTAATGATTACCTGATGCATAAATACGATGACGGCCCCGATCTGGAATACGGCCAACCCATTATCTTTGACAATGACGACGTGATAGAAGGAATGCGCTACGCCAAGAAGTAAAAGGGCAGTTTAACCCTGTGTGACAGTAATCAACTGCTTCCCGTTAAGAGACACGTGACGTTTAGTAGCTAAATCACGGCGGAATAGTTCGAATACTCGCGGCGGGAAGTACTTTCCCGCCTTTTCCGAACAGTTGCTGCATATTCAGGCGTCAGTGGGTGATATAGGAACCTTGGCAGTTGAATTCTTCTTTTTAAGCGATGCGCGGTCTAAACTGTCAGATGCGAGTTTTTGGTACCGGTGTTCTGGGGACCCGGTACTGTCGTGTTCTGGGTAGTTGGTACTGGGGCCGGGCCGACTTCGTCGGCCCGGCTGTTTGCTTTATTTGTCCGGTTCTATTGGGGCGGTGGCTTTGCGCATGTCAGTGGACCTGACCCCCAGATGGTGGACACCTTGAAACCAGCATCTCGCTGGGAAGTGAGGTACCTTTCCACCATGCCACGCAAGACCTACACCGAGCGGTTCAAGCGTGACGTAGTCTCGTTGTACGAGTCGACTCCCGGAGCAACGATCAACGCGATCGCCTCCGATCTCGGGGTCAACCGCAACTCGCTGCGCAGCTGGCTCGATGCCTTCGGCACCGGCACCAAAACCAATGCCAACGGTGAGAAAGTCGCCAGCCCCATTGCCGCAGCCAACAGCGCACGCACGCCTGCTGAAGGACTCTCCGACGCCGAACGCATCCGCGTGCTGGAACGCGAAAACGCCAAGCTCCGGGAGGAACGAGAGATTCTCCGCAAGGCGGCCAAATATTTCGCGGAAGAGACGAACTGGTGAACCGCTTCCGGTTCGTTGATGACAACCGAGGCCTCTACGAGGTCAAGCGGTTATGTGAGGTTTTGAAGATCAACCGGTCCTCGTATTACAAATGGAAATCAGCTGCTCCTGCCCGCCGGCGACGCGTCCTTGACGACGCGGTGCTGGGAGCGAGGATCAAGGCCGTGTTCACGGCCGAGAACGGTTGTTACGGGGCGAAACGCGTGACGGCGGCCATCAATTCCGATCCAGCCAACGACGACCTTTTCAATCACAAGCGCACGGGCCTGACCCCCGGACAGTGGACACGTCGGGGGGTCAGGTCCCATCCCGCTTCTGTATTAGCTTTGTGGCTATACAGGGCGCTCAATAATTGGTTCTTTTGGGAACCCAGTGAGACCGTCCAATGCGCACGTGGCGCACTGGACGGTTTCTTATGACCGGTGTCCCTTAATCTTGGAGGGGTTCTGCCCTTTAGGAGGGGACTAGCTCGGTGAATTTGAGAAAAGAGAAATGCTCTAGGTGTTTGGAATACACCCAGAGCATTGGTGGAATTGTGGAGATCGTTTGAGTTAGGCGAGTTTAGCGGAGATTTCGATGATCTTTTCAATGACCTTCAGTGCGTCTTGAATTTTGCTGAAGTCAATGTTCTTGATGAACTTTTCGGCCTTTTCGTTGAAGTCATCAGTTTTGCTGGAGAGCTCGTCGAGCTTGGCGTGGAAGTTTTCCTGGTGCTCTTCGTGCTTGTCGCCGAGATCCTGCTTGTTATCTTGGTGCTTGCTGGAGAGCTCGTCCAGCTTGTCGTGGATGTTCTCCTTGTTGAGCTTGGAGGAGCCGTTGTCATCCTGCTCTGGGGCGGTCTCGGTGGTGGTTTCTACCGCTGCGGTGGTCTCGGCTGCAGTGGTTTCGGGAGTGGTGTCTTCAGCGAGTGCCGGTGCCACTGCGGTGGTGGTGGCGATGGCCAGGGTGGTAAGTCCGACGGATGCTTTGCGCAGCATGATTCCTCCTTGATGGAATTTTGTTTTCAAAAGGTGGGTGTTTACACCGGAAACATACTAATGCTTATTTATAAAATATTCAGCTTTTGTGTCGGAACACACAGGAATGAGTCAGGTGTGTTTTACTTTTCCTCTAAAACTTAGGGAGGTCAATCTCTGCGTATCTTGAGGATCTACAGGGGGATAAATACGTGGAGGGATGGCATCGATGAGCCTGCGCAGGGCCTCTTTCCGCGGGTTGATCTATTGGTCCTAGGGAGAGGGAAGAAGGAGCACTAATTTGCCGCCGATGAATGTGATCGCTAAAGACAGCGAGCCCTGAGATTAGTAGATTTTCGCGTTTGGGCGATTCTCTTGGTGACTGTTTTTCTGAGGCCACTGCAAAGAGAAAACTAAAAAATCCCTCTCGCCGGCGTTTATGCCTTTAGAGAGGGCTGCGAAAATGCTTCCCCACCAGGACTCGAACCTAGAATGGCGGTACCAAAAACCGCAGTGTTGCCGATTACACCATGGGGAACCACAGCGATTGCTGTAGCTATAGCGTACCTGACGCCCCCGGGTAAATAACAAATTACTAGGTAGGGGTGGGGCAAAGGATATGGTAGAAGGCATGGTTCGACAGAGAATGACCGGACGCGAGCGCCGCGAGCAATTGATTTCCATTGGGCGCGCCGCCTTCGCGGAATTGGGGTTTGAAGGCACCAGCGTTGAAGAGATTGCGTCCCGCGCCGGCGTATCGAAGCCGGTGGTCTACGAGCATTTTGGGGGCAAAGAAGGCCTGTATGCGGTGGTCGTGGATCGGGAGATGCTGGCGCTGGAAAAAGTCATTAAGGATTCTTTAGAAGAAGGCAGCTGGCGCGAGCGCATCGAGCAGGCCGTAATGGCGCTGCTGAATTACGTTGAGGAAGAAACCGATGGTTTCATCATCTTGGTGCGCGATTCGAAGCCGGGCGAGGAACGCAGTTTTTCCACGCTGCTGAATGCCGCGGTGGGGCAGGTGGCCTATATCTTGGGCGAAGCTTTTGAGCACCGCGGTATTAATCCGGAGTTAGCCAATATTTATGGGCAGGCCCTCGTTGGCATGGTCTCTACCACAGCGCAGTGGTGGTTGGATGAGCGCAGCCCGGATAAACCGGATAAGGAAGTCGTCGCTACGCATATAGTCAATCTATGCTGGAATGGTTTGTCCGGTATGGAAATTAAGCCCAAGCTAGGAGGCAGGAAGTAAATGGCGACGCCAATGCTGGCAGGTCTGCTTAAGGTCGCGGCCACGGACCCGAAGCTCAAGGGGCTTGTGGCCAATGTGGGCCAGGACCTGCACATTACGGGTATTGATCAGGCGCGCCCTTGGGCTCTTGGCACCTTGGCCCACCACGCGCCGGTGCTGGCGGTCACGGCCACCAGCCGCGAGGCGGAGGATCTCACCGCGGAGCTTACCGCGATGATGGGCGATAAAGTCGCGATGTTCCCGTCGTGGGAGACGCTGCCGCACGAGCGGCTGAGCCCGGGCGTGGATATCATCGGCAAGCGCGCGCAGGTGCTGCACAACATTGATGACCTGCGCATTATTGTCACGGCCGCGCGCGGGCTCTCCCAGCCCATCCTGCAGGACATCGAGGGCCGCGCCCCGGTGCATCTGGAAGAAGACCACGAATATAACTTTGATGATGTGGTGCGCAGCCTGGAATTTAGGGCGTATAAGCACGTGGACATGGTGGCTAAGCGCGGTGAGTTTGCCACCCGCGGTGGCATTATCGATGTCTTTCCCACCACCTTGGATTACCCGGTGCGCGTGGAGTTTTGGGGCGATGAGGTTACCGATATCCGCCAGTTCTCTGTCGCTGACCAGCGCACCATCCCGGAAATCGAGGTCGGCCGCGTGGATATCTTTACCGCCCGCGAGCTGCCGATTACGGATGCGGTGGCGCAGCGCGCGGCCAAACTGGCGTCGACGCATACCGGAAACCCAGCGCTGGTGGAGCTGCTCACCAAGGTCAGCGAGCATATTCCGGCAGAGGGCATGGAGGCGGTGTTGCCCGTGCTTTCCGATGCCCCACTGATCACCCTCTCCGAGTTCCTTCCCGCCGCCACGCACGTGGTGATGGTGGCACCGGAAAAGATCAGGCGCCGCGTGGAGGACCTGGAAAAGACCGACGCGGAATTCCTCGCCGCCGGGTGGGAGGCCGCCGCCATGGGCGCGGATGGCCCCTTGTCCACGGAAGGGCTCGATACTGAAGGTTCGAGCTACCGCTCCTTTGAGTCTTTGGAGGTCTCCATTCGCGAGGCCGGGCAGCCACTGTGGACATTTTCCCCACCGGGTATGCTGGCCGGGCCAGAGGAAGAAACCCTGCCGCTCGAGTTCGAGCCCGGGCCCACCCCGCGCGGAGATATCAAAGAAATCGACGCCATGATGGCCCAGCTGCTCGCGCATACCAACGCCGGCGGGCGCGCGGCGTTTATCGCGCCTGCCCAGGGCGCCATCAAGCGCATGGTGGAGCGCTTTGCCGAGCAGGGCATTCGCACCAAGGTGGCCACCCCCGGTTGGGAACCCAGCGCGGGCGAGGTCACCTTGTATCAGGCGCTCAGCCATGCCGGTTTGGTCTTTCCCAAGGTGCGCAAGCTCAAAGACGCTGAGGCGCTGCCGCTCGTCGTGGTCACGGAAACGGACCTGACCGGCAACCGCGTTGGCGATATTGCAGACGCTAAGCGGCGGCCGGCCAAGCGCCGCAATAAGGTGGATCCGCTGGCGCTCAAGCAGGGCGATTTTGTGGTGCATGAAACGCACGGCATCGGCAAGTTTTTGAAGATGGCCGAGCGCACCATCCAATCCGGCGATGAGACCAGCCGGCGCGAATACATCGTGCTGGAATATGCGCCCTCCAAGCGCGGGCAGCCGGCGGACCAGCTGTGGGTGCCGATGGATTCGCTGGACTTGCTCAGCAAGTACACCGGCGGCGAATCGCCCCACCTATCCAAGATGGGCGGCTCGGATTGGAAGAACACCAAGAAAAAAGCGCGCGCCGCCGTGCGCGAGATCGCTGGCGAATTGGTGGATCTCTATGCCAAGCGCCAGGCCGCTCCGGGCCACCAGTTCGCGCCCGATAACCCCTGGCAGGCGGAGATGGAGGATAATTTCCCCTTCGTCGAAACCGAAGACCAGATGTTGGCCATCGACGCGGTGAAAGAGGACATGGAATCCACAGTGCCGATGGACCGCGTGGTCGTCGGCGATGTGGGCTATGGCAAGACCGAGGTCGCCATTCGCGCCGCCTTCAAGGCGGTCCAAGATGGCACCCAGGTCGCCGTGCTGGTGCCGACCACACTGCTGGCACAGCAGCACTACGATACCTTTAGCGAGCGCATGGCCGGTTTCCCCGTCAAGATAGCGGTGCTCTCGCGCTTTACCTCCAAGAAGGAAGCCACGGAGATCTTTAAGGGGCTTGCCGATGGCTCGATTGACATCGTCGTCGGCACGCACCGCCTGCTGCAAACCGGCGTGCACTGGAAGAACTTGGGCCTTATCGTCGTCGATGAGGAGCAGCGCTTTGGCGTGGAGCACAAGGAACACATCAAGGCGCTCAAAGCCAGCGTCGACGTGCTTACCATGTCCGCGACGCCGATTCCCCGCACGCTGGAGATGTCCATGGCCGGCATCCGCGAAATGTCGACGATCCTCACCCCGCCAGAAGATCGCCACCCGGTGCTGACCTATGTTGGTGCCTACGAGGACAAGCAGGTCGCGGCAGCCATTCGGCGCGAGCTGTTGCGCGATGGCCAGACCTTCTTTATCCACAATAAGGTCTCCGATATTGAAAAGAAGGCGCGCGAACTGCGCGACTTGGTGCCAGAAGCGCGCATCGTCGTCGCCCACGGTCAGATGAATGAGGACGTGCTGGAAAAGACCGTCCAGGGATTCTGGGACCGTGAGTATGACGTTTTGGTCTGTACCACCATCGTGGAAACCGGCCTGGATATCGCCAATGCCAATACACTAATCGTGGAAAATGCCCACCACATGGGCTTGTCGCAGCTGCACCAGTTGCGCGGGCGCGTGGGCCGCTCCCGTGAGCGCGGTTATGCCTACTTCCTGTACCCCAAGGGCGCCACGCTGACCGAGACCTCCTATGACCGCCTGGCCACCATCGCCCAGAACAACGATCTGGGCGCCGGCATGGCCGTGGCCATGAAGGACCTTGAGATGCGCGGTGCCGGCAACGTGCTGGGTGCCCAGCAATCCGGCCACATCGCAGGTGTGGGCTTCGACCTCTACGTGCGCTTGGTCGGCGAGGCCGTCGAGGCCTTCAAGTCCCTGGCCCGCGGCGAGGCACCTGCGGTAACAGACGAAGGCCCGAAGGAAATCCGCATCGATCTCCCCGTGGATGCGCACATCCCAGAGTCTTATATCGACTCCGAGCGCCTGCGCCTTGAGGTCTACCGCAAGCTCGCGGCCTCGCAGGACAACAAGGATCTCACGGCGGCGCGGGAGGAAATGGAAGACCGCTTCGGTACCTTGCCCAAGGAGGTCGAGCGCTTGCTCGCCGTGGCGCGACTGCGCCACCAAGCCCGCCGCGCCGGGGTGGCAGACATTACCGTGCAGGGCACCCGCGTGAAATTCCACCCGGTGGAGCTGCCGGATTCCAAGCAGGTCCGTTTGAAGCGCCTCTACCCGGGGTCGAGCTTCCGCGCTGCGGCCAAGGCCATCAACGTGCCCTTCCCCAAGGCCGGGCGCAATGTCACCTCGCCCAAGCTGCGCGATGAGGAGCTTATCCAGTGGGCAGCGGACTTCTTAAGCGCGCTTTTTGATGTCCAACCCATCAACGTCTCCGGCGAGGAAGCCGGCGCCGGGTCGGTCATCAGCGTAGGCGAGTAGCCGATGGGCGAGAAGCCGAAGGGCGCGTAGCCCCTCGGCGCTTAGGAGAAGTCCAAGCCGATATCCAGCACGCGAACCGAGTGGGTGAGGGCGCCGACGGCGATATAGTCCACGCCCGAGGTGCCGTACTCGCCGGCGTTTTCAAGCTGCAACCCGCCGGAGGCTTCTAGCGCCGTGGTTGGGCTGAGCGCTTGGCGGCGGTGGACGGCGGTGTGGACATCGGCAAGCGCGAAGTTATCCAGCAGCACCATATCCGGGTGCAACGGGAGGACCTCCTCGAGCTGGTCCAAGGTATCGACCTCGACCTCGCAGGGGATATCCGGGGCATGCTCGCGCACGCGGCGCAGGGCCGTGGCCACGCTGCCGCCCACGGCGAGTACGTGATTGTCCTTAATCATGGCGGCATCGCCCAAGCCCATGCGGTGGTTTGCCCCGCCGCCGGCGCGCACGGCGTATTTCTGCAGCGCCCGCAGGCCAGGCAGGGTTTTGCGGGTATCGCGCACCTGGGCCTGCTTAATGCTATCCGGAGTCCCCGTTTCCTCCGCCGTTGTCGCGATGGCATCGACCCAACACCGGGTCTGCGTCGCGATGGCGCTTGCGTGCGAGACCATATTGAGCATGGTGCGCTCAGCTGCCAGCACCAAGAGGGTAGGGGCCTGCACCGTGGCGATGACCTGGCCTGGGGTAACGCTGTCGCCGTCGGTGGAGTGGAGGGTGATGGTGGAGGTCGGGGCATCGGCAAGCGCGGCGCCTGTATCCACGCCCCACTGGCTCAAGCGCTGGGCGGTCGCGTCAAGGACCTGCTCGATAAGGCCCAAGCCTGCGATGGCGCCGGCCTCGCGCGCGGTGAACTCCGCCGTGCAACGATTCTCACCCGGCACCGTGGCAAGCGAGGTGTAATCGGGCCCGTAAGCGAAATCCTCATCCAAGGCCGTGGCAATGAGCGCGGAACAATCCGGCAGGCGCAGGTTGTCCATTTACTCGCCCCCGCCGGGATTGCCAATGGAAATCATGGCCTCGAGGGACTTGCGCGCCGCATTCGCGATATCTTCTGGCACCGTGACCTCATCGGTTTCTTCCACCAGGCAGCGCTCCAAGGCGTCTGGGGTGATCATCTTCATGTACTTGCACTCGGCGTGGTCATTGACGGCCTGGAAATCGATATCCGGCGCGGCCTGGCGCAGCTGGTGCAGCATGCCGGTCTCGGTAGCAACGAGCACCTTGTTCTGCGGCTGCTTCTGGGACTGGGTGATCATCTGCCCGGTAGAGAGCATGTGCACGCGCTCTTGCGGCACCAAGCCCTCGTTGGCCAGGTACAAAGCGGAATTGGAGCAGCCGCACTCCGGGTGGATGTACAGGTCCGCGTCCGGGTTATCTTGGGTTTGTTGGGCTAGCTGCTGGGCGCTAATGCCGGCGTGCACGTGGCACTCACCGGCCCAAATGCGGATATTTTCCCGGCCGGTCTCGCGCTTGACGTAGGCGCCCAAAAACTGGTCGGGGCAGAAGAGGATTTCTTTATCCGCCGGCAGCGAATTGACCACGTCGACGGCATTGGAGGACGTACAGCAGACATCGGTCAGCGCCTTGACCTCGGCGGTGGTGTTGACGTAGCTGACCACTAGGGCATCGGGGTGCTCGGCCTTCCATGCGCGCAGCTCATCTGCGGTGATGGAATCTGCCAGGGAACACCCGGCGCGCTCATCGGGGATGAGGACCTTCTTATTTGGCGAAAGGATTTTGGCGGATTCCGCCATGAAGTGCACGCCGCAAAAGACGATGATATCTGCATCGGTTTCTGCCGCCTTGCGGGACAGCGCCAGGGAATCGCCGGTGTGGTGGGCAACGTCCTGGATCTCCGGGATCTGGTAATTATGCGCCAGGATCACCGCATTGCGCTGTTCCGCCAACTCTTTAATCCGCTCCGCCCAGGCCTTGTCTACCGCGGGGTCTGAACCAGCAGGAGTGGCAGAGGGCATAACGCTCGCATTGGTTTGAGTCACAAGTGCTCCAAAAGTGATATTCACAAGAATTAGTGGGGTGTAATTACCGTACTAAACTGTCTGTGTCCAAGACCACTTGCGATGGCGGGCGAGCGCGCCGATGTAGCCCTTTTTGGTGGGGCAGGGAGACTAGAGTTCCAGTGATCCTTGGGTGAGGCCGACCGCGGCGATGATAGCGGCAACCAGCACAACGATGACGATTGACCACTCAAATCCATTAAAAAGCTTCTCGCGGCGCGAGAGGCGGGTGAGCACATATGGGATAAGTCCCGGCACGACGGCGAGGGCGCCGAAGAGAATATAAACCGGGTCGGCGGCGTAAATTAGCCACAACGAGTACACGAAGGCCACTAGCGCGATGCCAAAGTGGCGCCGGTTTTCGCGTTTGGGAATATCTGGCCCAGACAGGTCGAATCGCGTTCCGGCGTGTGGGTGGGTAACGCCCTTTCCACGTATCGCTAGCAGTAGCAGATACAGCGAGGAAAAGATATAGGGTAGCAGGTACATGATGGTGGCCAGTTGCACCATCGCGGCATAGGACGCCTCATTGACGTAGAAGACGACGATGAAGATCTGGATTGCGGAGGTGGAAATCAGTTGCGCCACCCACGGGGCGCCGGCCACATTGATGGTGCCGATGCGGCGGGGAATGAGGCCATCGATGGCCATCATGACGATGGGCTCAGCGCACAGCATTTGCCAGGAAACGTAGGCACCGAGGACCGAGAGGCACAGGCCGATGGAAATCAGCGCGCCGCCCCAAGGGCCGACGACCTCCGTAAGCACCGAAGCCATGGAGTTATCCGGCAGCGCGGCCAGCTCCTCTTTGGTCATCACGCCAAAGCTCAAGGTGGATACGGAGACTAAGAGCGCCAGCACGGAGAAGAAGCCAATGACGGTAGCACGGCCGACATCCGTGCGCTTAGCGGCCTGCTTGGAATAGACGGAGGCGCCCTCTACGCCGATAAAGACCCAGACAGTAAAGAGCATGATGCCTTGGACCTGCTCAAAGACGCTGGCATTGGAATTTCGCCCCCAGAAATCCAGGGTGAATTTATCCCAGCTAAAGCCGATGAACGCGACCAAGACGATGAAGGCCAGGATGGGCACGATCTTGGCAATCGTCGTCACCAGGTTCATGAATGCGGCCTGCTGCACCCCGCGGGCCAAAACGGCGAAGATTCCCCACGATAGAAGGGAGACGGCGATGGCGGACGCCCACTGGTGGTCGGCATCGAAAAGCGGCAGGTAATGCCCAATCGTATTGAAAAACAGCGTGGCATAACCCACCTGCGCCATCACCGAGCCCAGCCAGTAGCCCCAGCCTGAGGTAAAGCCGATGAAATCACCCAGGCCAGCGCGCACATAAGAATAGACGCCGGAATCAAGGTGGGGTTTTCGGTACGCCAAAATCTGGAAGACGAAGGCAACGGACAGCATGCCGATACCCGCCACCAACCAACCGATGAGCATGGCACCTGGGCCTGCCACGGAGGAAATATTTTGGGGTAGCGAAAATATGCCCGCGCCGACGGTGGATCCGATAATCAGCGCGACAAGCGTCCACAATGACACCGAGTGGGACTTATTTTGGCTGGAGGTCATTGGCCTAAAGTACCGCGCCTGCCCCGTTAAAGGGAACTTGAGAAAACACACGGGATAGACTTTGTAGCTATGACAGTCCTGTTGCTCGATGAACGCTGGCCCACCATGATCCCCATGCGCGCCTATGGCAAGTTATATGGCCCCGTTCAGTTCACCGGGGAAGTACCGGTATCAGTGCGGTGGAACTTCTCGGATCTCTTAAGTGGCGATGATGCCACCGGCACCTTGGTCACCACCGATGAACACGATCCGGAAACCCAGGCGCGCATTGCCACCGGGGAACAGGTCATTAGGGCCGAGTCGCTTGACGATGCCGTGATGCAAGCGCGCAGCGCTATGGCAACGGCCCGCCGTATCGGCGAATGGGAGCGCGAGCAGACCCATGAATCGCTCCTGCCGTACCTAGAAGAGGAGGCGGGGGAATTTGCAGCAGCCGTGCGCCAGCACGCACCCGAGGAGGAATTGCTCAAAGAGCTTGGGGATGTTTTCCTGCAGGTGCTTTTTCACGCCGAGATTTCTACCTTCTCGCTTGACGATGTCGCCACAAGTTTCGTGCGCAAGATGCGCTCCCGCGCGCCGTATCTCTTTGATGGCACGGCGGAAATAGTGGGCGTAGAAGAACAAAACCGCCTCTGGGCGGAGGGGAAATCGCGGGAGTAAAAGTGGGGTGAAAGTCGCAGGGACTTTTACGCGCGGCGGGCGCGTGTAGTTATCCGGCGGGGTGAATTTCACTTAGTAGGATGGCTACTCATGAACAGGCTGCTGCGAACAATCGGGGGCTGCGGGCTAGCCGTAGTAATCATCATTGCGCTGGTAATGGGGCTAATTGTATCCAATTCCACCGATGATTCTTCGGTCCCAGACGCCACCCCGCCCGTAGGTGGAAAAGAGGTGGCCAATATCGATGTCAACGCGCCGGGCCGCACGGCCGATAAGCTCACCCACTGGGCATCGGATCTGGCAGAAGCTACCGATATCCCGCCGCAGGCGCTGCGCGCCTATGGCAACGCCGAACTTATCGCCCGGCAGCAGCACCCGGGCTGCAATTTGCGGTGGAATACCCTGGCAGGCTTGGGCTTTGTAGAGACTCGGCACGGTACCTATAACGGCAACTGGTTTAAGTCCTCCAAGCTGGATGACAACGGCTACCCGCAGCCGCCGATCGTCGGCATCACCCTGGATGGCTCGAATAACACCGCGCACACCCCGGATACCGATAACGGCGAAATCGACGGGGATACGGAATTTGACCGCGCGGTGGGTCCCTTGCAGTTCATCCCTACCTCGTGGGAGTCCGCCGGCGGCGACGCCAATGGCGATGGCAAGGCCGACCCGAACCAGATTGACGATGCCGCCCTGGGCGCGGCGAACCTCTTGTGCTTTGGTGATAGGGATCTCAATGACCCGGATCAGTGGGAAGAGGCCATCTTAAATTACAACCAGTCCAGGGAATATCTGGACAAGGTAGCCCATGCGGCCAATGCCTACTCGGTCCCGCAACCGGCTCGCTAGCCTCACGCGTGGCGGTTTTCTGGAACAATTGGGCATGTAACTGAACTAACTGGCTCAGCGACGAACATCATCTATAAGGAGTGAGTTACAGCATGGCTGGTATCATCCACGCATTTGGACGCGAAATCTTGGATTCCCGCGGTAACCCGACCGTAGAGGCCGAGGTCTTCTTGGACGACGGCGCCCACGGCGTTGCCGGCGTTCCCTCCGGCGCATCTACCGGTGTGCACGAGGCACACGAGCTGCGCGACGGCGGCGACCGCTACCTAGGCAAGGGCGTGCAGAAGGCCGTAGAGAATATCAACGAGGAAATCGGCGATGAAATCGCTGGCCTCGAGGCTGATGACCAGCGCCTCATTGACCAGGCGCTCATCAAGCTGGACGGCACGGATAACAAGTCCCGCCTTGGCGCCAATGCCATTCTCGGTGTGTCCATCGCTACCGCTAAGGCTGCCGCCGAGTCCGCCGCGCTGCCGCTCTACCGCTACATTGGCGGCCCGAACGCTCACGTTCTTCCCGTTCCCATGATGAACATCCTGAACGGCGGTTCCCACGCTGACTCCGGCGTGGATGTGCAGGAATTCATGATTGCCCCCATCGGTGCGGAGACCTTCACCGAGGCCCTCAGCATCGGTGCTGGCGTGTACCACTCCCTGAAGGCCGTCCTGAAGGACAAGGGCCTGTCCACCGGCTTGGGCGATGAGGGCGGCTTTGCTCCTTCCGTCGATTCCACCCGCGCTGCGCTCGACGTCATCGTTGAGGCCATTAAGAAGGCCGGCTTCGAGCCGGGCAAGGACGTCGCCTTGGCCCTCGACGTCGCTTCCTCCGAGTTCTACGAGGACGGCAAGTACCACTTCGAAGGCGGCGAGCACACCGCCGAGGAGATGTCCAAGGTCTACGAGGAGCTCATCAACGAGTACCCCATCGTGTCCATCGAGGACCCACTGCAGGAAGACGACTGGGAAGGCTACACCACCCTGACCGCCGCTATTGGCGATAAGGTCCAGATCGTCGGCGATGACTTCTTCGTCACCAACCCGGCTCGCCTGCAGGAGGGCATCGATAAGAAGGCGGCCAACGCGCTGCTGGTAAAGGTCAACCAGATTGGTACCTTGACCGAGACCTTCGATGCCGTAGAGCTTGCACACCGCAATGGCTACCGCACCATGATGTCCCACCGCTCCGGCGAGACCGAGGACACCACCATTGCGGACTTGGCCGTCGCCCTCAACTGCGGCCAGATCAAGACCGGTGCCCCGGCCCGCTCCGAGCGCGTGGCTAAGTACAACCAGCTGCTGCGCATTGAGCAGGAGCTTGGCGATGCCGCCGTCTACGCCGGCCGCTCCGCCTTCCCGCGTTTCAACGCTTAAGGCCTAGCGGTCTAGTCTAGAAGCTAGACGCCGCTAGGAATTTAGCCCCCGATGTGCCCCGAAAAGGTGCGGTGGGGGCTTGCTCGTTCTGAGCATCTCGAGCGCCTGAGAAAGTTGATGAAATTCCGCGCGTGCCACGCCTGTGTTACTGGTGTGGCGGCGCTAGGATAGTAACCCTATGGCACGTGAGAAGAAGACGGAGCGCCGCCGGAGCCGCACTAGGGTTCCGGTGGCCTCGCGTGCTGCGGATATCCGCAAATCCCAGCGGGCGCAGGAAAAGAAGAACCGCAAGCCCGATCGCATGAGCATCGTTGGCATGACCGTCATCGTTGTTTTTGTGTTGGTGGTGCTCGTCATCATCGCGGTGCCGCTGCGCAATTACTACCACGGCCGCTCCGAAATCGCTCGGCTGAATGAATCGATTGCGGCGAAGCAGGATGAAAAAGATGCTCTATTAGAAGAGATCGATAAATATAAATCAGAGGACTTTATCAAGCAGGAAGCCCGGCGGCGCTTCGGCGTGGTAGAGCAGGGTGAGACCGCGTACCGCATCCTCGATCCTAATATTCAGCCCGATGACCAGGTCACTACCGATGGTCAGTCGCAGGAAGATTCGCGCCCGTGGTTTGAGGTGTTGTGGGATTCGGTGGCGCAGCCGCCGGAAGAAGAGGCCCCAGCGGGCGAGTCGCAGCACCTGCCAATTGAGCCAGCGCCTGAGGAGAGTGACGATGTGCGATAATTGTTCGCATGACCGTCACTGATGCAGATTTAGCCATCGTTTCCGAGCAATTGGGCCGCACCCCACGCGGCGTGCTGGAGGTATCGTTCCGCACACCGGATGGCCAACCGGCCGTGATTAAAACTTCTCCCAAGTTGCCGGATGGCACCCCGTTTCCCACACTGTATTACCTCACCGATCCCCGCCTGACCGCGGAAGCCTCCCGGTTGGAGGTCGCCCACGTGATGAAGTGGATGGAGTCCCGCCTGGCCGAGGATAAGGAGCTTGCTGCCGACTACCACCAGGCCCATGAGCATTTCTTGGCCAAGCGCAATGAGATTGAGGACTTGGGCACAGATTTTTCTGGCGGCGGCATGCCCGAGCGGGTGAAGTGCCTGCACGTGCTCATCGCCTATGCGCTTGCCGAAGGCCCCCAGCACTTCCGCCTCGGCACCGAGGCCGTGGCAATGGCGGCCGACCACGGTAAGCTACGCGGTACGGCGATTCCGCAGGATTGGCCCACGGTGGAAGAGCTGGGCATTGACTTGGCGGAGTTCGATTTTTCCAACGCTGAATAGGAGTACGACATGACTCGCGTGGCAGCCATTGACTGCGGTACCAATTCCATTCGCCTTTTAATCTCTGAAATCGATGAAGACGGCAAGGTGCGCGATATCACCCGCACCATGGAAATCATTCGTCTGGGCCAAGGCGTGGATGCAACGGGTGAAATCGCGCCCGATGCCTTAGAGCGCGCCCGCGTGGCCTTGGAGGGCTATGTGCGCCAGATGAAGTTCGAGAAGGTTACCCGCGTGCGCATGGTGGCAACCAGTGCCACCCGCGATGCGAAGAACCAGCAGGAATTTTTCGATATGACCGCCGAGCTTTTGGGGCAGATCCAATCCGGCGCAAAGGCGGAGGTTATATCCGGCGAAGAAGAAGCACTCCTGTCCTTCAACGGCGCGGTCGCCGATATGGAGCCGGACCGCGGTCCCTTCTGCGTCATTGACTTGGGTGGCGGGTCCACCGAATTCGTCGTGGGCACCGCAGATGAAGAGATTCTAGGTTCGCACTCTGCGTACATGGGCTGCGTGCGCCTGACAGAGCGCATCATGCGCACCGACCCGCCCACGGAATCAGAAATCGAGATTGCCTCCGAATACGTGGCAGAGCGCATGGGCGAGGTGGAAAAGATCGTCCCCATGTCCAAGGCGCGCACCATTGTGGGCTGTGCGGGCACGTTTACCACGCTATCCGCCCTGGCCCAGGGCCTAGAGCGCTATGACCCCGATGCGATCCACGGCTCGGAGCTACGTTTTGATGCCCTGCGAGTGCTGCTCAAGCAACTCGTCAGCATCCCTTCGGAGGAACGCGCCCTGAATCCCGTCATTCACCCTGGCCGCGCCGATGTCATCGGCGGTGGGGCAGTAGCAGTTGAAGGAATCATGCAGCTCATCGAGCGCACTAGCGATGCACGCAGCTTCTTCATCAGTGAAAAAGACATCCTGGACGGCATCATTGCTGGTCTGGTTAGTGAATCGACCCCTCATTAACTCTTTTTAGGAATAGTGTCCTACACTATTCCTTGCGCCCGCCCCCATAGCCCAATCGGCAGAGGCAGTCGACTTAAAATCGATTCAGTGTGGGTTCGAGTCCCACTGGGGGCACGCTCTGAAGTCTCGAGACATCGTTCCTATGGTGTCTCGAGACTTTTAGTATGGCTGGGCCTAGCGTTTTAACTGGCTGGGAGAGCCCAGCCTGTTCGCATGCCTTTCTCGCACCTAATCTGCGAGTCAAAGACGCGTGCAGCCCAATCCCAGCCGGTCCACAGCTCCTTGTCTGGACCTGCGTCAATAATTTTAGGCTGTACGGTTTTTCCGGTTGTTGCCGTCGATGGCAATTCCGACTGCGATGAATGCAGGGATGAAAAATGCGCTAGCTCCCGCCAGCGTCATGATGATTGCTGTGGCAGTGGAAATGAGTGTAAATCGCAAGGTGTTCCTTAACTCTCGGCCGAAGTATGACTGTCTAGGCACTTGAGGATCAGCTCATGAAGAAGATGCCTCTTCTAAGCTTATATCGAAGCTACGGATAGTAAATCCTCGGTGCACCAGACCGAGCATGATGGGCGGCGAAGGATCGAGAAAAGAGCAGTAGGAATGAGGGGCGGTAGCGCCCTAACAGAGCAGATCACCATGGTGATCTGCCTCGTAGGCAGATGCTCTTTTGCAATCTGTTGGTCCTACGCCGAGGACTTTTCCGGCGGCTCACCCGACATGAGAGTAAGTTCCTAGCAACAAGATTCGGGACACGTCACAGGAGAGTGACGCGGGCTTGTTTTAGGGACCGGTAAGGCGGTACCAGGTACCGGGGTGGCGGTAGCCGCCCGGTAGCCGGTT
>NZ_JASPIY010000008.1:0-117616 GCF_030232085.1 Corynebacterium sp. MSK073
TACCCCCGGTACCCGATATCCGCACCGGTCGGTACTCGATACCGCCCTACCGGTACTAAATAGCGTCGCGCGTCAGGAGAGACCTGTTCAGTAATAAATTTCTTGGAATCTTGAACAAATTATTCTAAATGAGGAACTTTGTGGGGCGTGATGACGTTGATCTCCATGAGAAAGATGATTCGTACATCACTGAGAAAGGACAACCGTGCGTTCAAGCAATCCGGTTATGACCTCGCTGACTGAAACTAACCAGCAGCAGAACCCCGGCTACGCGAGCGAAGCCCCTCGCCCCATGACCGTGGATGACGTCGTCACCAAGACGGGCATCACCCTCGGCGTTATTATCGTGGCCGCTGCTATCAACTTCTACCTAGGCACCATGAACCCAGGCACCGCGATGATGCTTATGCTGGTCGGCGGCATCGGCGGATTCATCACCGTACTGGTGGCCTCCTTTGGTCGTAAGTGGGGTTCCCCGGCTGCGACCCTCATCTATGCGGTATTCGAAGGCCTTTTCGTTGGTGGATTCTCCTTCGTCTTCGCTAACAGCACCATCGGTGGTTCTAATGGCATGGCGCTGATCGGCCAGGCAATCGTTGGCACCATCGGCGTGTTCATCGGCATGCTCATTGTTTACAAGACCGGTGCAGTAAAGGTCACTCCAAAGTTCACTAAGATTTTGGTCGGCCTCATTGCAGGTGTCGCGGTAATGGCTCTCGCTAACTTCTTGGGCGCCATCTTCTTCGACTTCAACCCGCTGCGCGATGGTGGCCCCCTCGCCATCATCTTCTCCTTGGTCTGCATTGTCTTGGCTGCTCTGTCCTTCCTGACCGACTTTGACCAAGCAGACCGCCTTATCCGTGCCGGCGCTCCTGCCAAGCAGGCATGGGGCGTAGCCCTTGGCTTGGCCGTGACCTTGGTCTGGCTCTACACCGAAATCCTTCGCCTGTTGAGCTACGTTCAGCGCAACTAAGCCTCTCTACGCTTTCGGCCCGCACTTCGGTGCGGGCCATTTTTGTGTTTTCCTTTGGCTTACGGGCGTGTAATTATTGGGGTAATTCAGGGGGTATTAAGCCGTTCTTTAGGTTTTAAGCGGGTAGGAGCGGGCTTTCAGGTCAAAGACAGTCAATGAGCAGTTAATTTCACCATTTGAAAAGATTTAAATGTGGCGAATGAGGATAATGAGATAGTTAAATATTGACTAATTTGCGCTCTCAACGAGAAATTCTTGCACGATTCATGCATGCTATGTGGCGGGAACGGGAAACCGGAAGGTAGAGAGTTCTCTCCTCTATTTTCTTCTCGTTCCAGCTCGTCTAAAAGGAGTAACCGAAGGATTGTTGTGAAACGTCAGGCAACCGTAGCAGCGCTGGTAGTCAGCTCGGTCACGCTGAGTGGCTGCGCTGCGGAAGTCGGCTCGAAGAGCGCATCAGAAGATGCCGCGATGACGGCAGAAACTGATGGCACTAGTTCGGTCGATGGCGCGGGTAATGCCAACGGGAGCCAGGGGGATGATGTGGAAGACAATCCGGGGGATTCGGAACACCCCGAAGGCGAGCATTCGAGGGCCGGCGCCGGTCTTCGGGGGGAGACCGGCGCCACGGGAGATGAGGATTCCGGGGCACTACCGCCACCGGGAGAATTTGATCCTGCTGATCCAGATTTCGAGCTATTCGATCCATGTACGGAAATTCCGCCGGACAGGCTGGAGGAAATTGGTTTAGAACCACGAATACTCGATTATCGAAAAGAGCCGGGGCACTATTTTTGCAATTTTGCATCGAATGGGAGGAATTTTTCTGAAAGCATTCTAGTCTCTGCAGCTAGCGATTCAACTGCTATTGATGGGCTAGAGTTAAATGAAGATCTTCGACAAAAAGATGAAACAGCAGATATCGAAGGTATTCACCTATTTAACTCTGAGCTTTTTAAAGATTCCCAGTGTAATGGATATCTTTCTACCAGCCGAGGAACGATTACCGTCGGCATAAATGATGTCACACCACAGTCAAGTGCAATGAAGAGATGTCAATTGGTTGCTGAACTCATTACTAATCTCAAACAATAGTCGTGTTTTGGGGGAAACATGCTTGTTAGTGTCAAAAATCTACAACGAAATACCAGCATAATATCTGATCTATACCGTCGAGCTCAGTCACTAAAGGACCGAGTAAATAGCCCTCTTAATTCGGGCTTTTCGAATGTGTCGGGAATTGATCACGTAGGGGGTGTGCACGAAAGGACACTTACCACCGACCCGGGGTCGGCTAAAGGGACGCTCCTGGACTATGCCTCGCAAGTCGAATGGTTGTCGCAGGCTCTTGCCCGAGAAGCTCGAGGCTTTGAAGCCCAAGAAACTGCAAATAGTAGGGCGATGGATATCGCTGATGCGGGTGGTGAGATTGGCGTTGAATCGATGCCGATTATGGATCAGCCGGAGCCGGGGTATAGCCCCTTCGCCTTTACTCCTCCGGTAGTTAACGTCGGCACGTCGATTACCAAGTTGGCAACGGACTTGATGTCAACGCAGATTTGGAGTGTGTCTGAAGCTAATGCGCGTTGGGCGTCGTTAGGTTCTGAGGTTCGGGAGATCGTGAGCGGTCTTGAAGAAGCCGCAGGCTCCTTGGAAAGTGAGAATGACAGCGAAACCACGTCGCGGGCGGCGGCGAAGATTAGGGAAGTGGCAGCCTCCGGGAAACACTTTGTGGCCAATGCCGCAGCAATGGGAGAAAAGCTTACTGGGTTCCACTCGCGGTTGATGATGATTCAGCCTTCGGCGATGGCCATGGCGATGGATATTATGAAAATCCCTGATCCAGCGAAGCGAAAAATTGCAGAGAAGGCGGCGTTGGCAAAGCTGCAGCCGGATCTCCAGAGGTTTGCCATCGACGCCATGCCTAATCAACATCCGCTGATGGAACAGTCGCCGGCATCCGGAGGCGGCGGCGTAGATGCTGGCTTGTCAGGTGTGGAGGGCGATGGCCAGAAATATAACACCGACAACGTCGTCTGGCCGCGTGCAATTCAGGAAGCTATTGCTCGCGGCGATGTGGGCCCGGGAAACTTCGACGTGGCTAATGGTACGGTCCACGATTTGGAATCCGTCGGCATGACTCCTGAGGAAACTGCCGCGTTCCAGGAGCAATTGCATGCAGATGGCAGAAGGGCGCTTTCTGAGCTAGGCGTGGGCGACGGTATAGATATCAGCGGTCGCGATATCGCAACCAGTGGGGCCTCACTTCCTGGGGCGACGGCATCGCATGGCCACTTAGGATCTATGCCAACGGCAGGTGCCGCTCCCGGTACCTCGGGTATTGGTGCTGGAGCTGGCAGCGGTAGCGGCGGACTCGGTTCTACCGGGATGGGAGCACCGCTTGGTGTTGGACGTGGAACTGGTTCTGGTAACGGAGCCGGATCCGGGGTCGGCACAGGAACCGGTATTGCCGGTGCAGCAGGTGGTCCTGGCGTCGGCGGGCGAACTGGACGTGGAAACACTGGTGCGCTTCGTGGTGGCGGATTCAATTCGCTGGCCGGGCTCGGCAGCGGGGCCATCGGTACGGGCGGAAGGCCTGGTTCTGGGGCAGGTGGAAATATGGGTGCACTCGTAAATTCCGCCCCAGGTTTGGGAGCTGGCGGAACTGCTGCGCGCGGCGGAGTAGGAATGCGCGGCGGTGCCGGTGAGGGTGTCGGCGCCCGCGGCGTGGGAGGCGCGCTTCCTCGGGCCGCAGGTGAAGCTGCTGGCAATAGCAGCGGCGGTAACGGTAGCCGCGGACACCTAGAAAGGGGCGCTGCGCGTGAAGCTGTGGTGCGCGGGGGAGGCGCCGCCAATAGTACCGGTGCTAAAACCGGTGCCGGGAGACCGGCCGCTGGCATGCGCGCCCTTGCGCCGATGATGGGAACGCGGGGTCAGGGAAATGACAAGAACCGGGTGAAGGCGGTAACCACGCAGGTGGAGCGCGATCCGAATAAGCGGGATCTGTTGGGCGAGCCGCCGGCGGTCGTGCCTGGGGTCATCGGCAATTGGGCGCGAGAATCCTAGCCAGTGAATTGTGGAAAGAAAAAGGGCTGAAGGAAATAATCCTTCAGCCCACTTCTTTTATTGCGGCAGTTGCGTCGCGGTGGCCTTTGGCTGCTGCTCAGGTTCCTCGACCCCGTTTTGCAGGCCCTCCGGATCCACTTCGGTCTCGGTGGTGGCAGCAGACGAGGACGTCTCGGCATCCTTCTGCGCCGGTGCTTCGCCGGTAAAGGTCGATGCATTGTCGATCTTGCCGGATTCAGAATCTTGCTGATTCGGCGGGTGGCATGCGGCCAAGGAAAGGCCGGCGGCAAATACTAATCCAGCGGTAGCGAAACGGGAGAATTTCTTCATGGGGATGTGCTCTTTCTCCAGAGTAGTGAAGGCGGTAGTGGGGTAGATGGAGGGAATTAGGACTCGCGCGGGGTGGCAGCCTTGGCGGAATCGTACGGGGCGGCCGACTCGATGGTTACTGAGATGGTCTTACCATTTGGTGCGGAGTACTCGCGGGTTTCACCCTCCTGTGCGCCGATGATGGCGGCGCCCAGCGGGGACTGCTCGGAGTAGGTCTCCAAGTCCTTGTTATCGGTCGCAGCAGCGCGGGTGCCGATGAGGAAGGTTTCCTTATCGTCCTTGTTGCCGTTGTAGTACACGTGAACGACGCTGCCGGTGTAGGCAACGCCCTCCTGCATGGTGCCACGCTCGGTGGTGGAGTTAGCCAGCAGCTCAGAAATCTGCTTGATGCGGGCCTCTTCCTGGTCCTGCATCTCGCGGGCGGCATCGTAGCCGGCGTTTTCTTTCAGGTCGCCCTCTTCGCGGCGCTCATTGATTTCCGCTGCAACCTCAGGGCGGTGATCGATAAGCTCCTGCAGCTCGGTCTCGAGCTTTGCCTTGGTTTCTGGGGTGATGTACTGCTTTTGCTGCTCAGCCATTCTAAAACCTTCCGTGCTGTGGAATAGTGGTCAAAGCCCCGCGATGGTGGCGGGACCGAAGTTAAGTATGCAACCAGGCAAATGCCCAGTTCTAGGCTGTACAAATCCTAGCACATGGAGCTAGCGACTTTCCGCGTAGTCGGGGTTGTCCATATCCAGGTAATCCGGGATATTGCCGGAGCAGCCATAGGCGCCACCGGCGACGGCGCGGGCATTGGTGGGGACATCGACGGCAATGCGATGCGTTTCTTTTCCGCCGGCGGGAACGGCAAATTCGCGGCGGCCTACCTCGGATTTGGAGTAATCGTAGGCCTGCACGATGCAATAGGCGTCTTCATCGGTGTGATTGCGGGTCACATCGACCCAGACGCGCGTGGTGTCATCACTGAGAACCTCCTGGGTGACCATAGAGATCTGAGCATTGACGGATTCTTTTTCCCGAAAATACTGGAAACCGTAATAAAGAAGGGTGACGAGCATGGCGGCGAAAATCAACACCAGCGCCTTATTGGTCCAGCTACCAGAGTTCTTTTGTGATTTATCGCGCGAGCCGTAGCGCGCGGCGGAGCGAGAATTTCCGGCGGAAGTCATAGCCCTACTTTAACCGAGGAGTACCATTTTCCCATTATCTACTAAGATAGTGATCTGTTCTAAAAGCTAGTTTTAAAGGGGATGGATTTTCAGTGAGCGACTTTCGCCTCCTAGCAATCCACGCACACCCGGACGATGAATCCTCTAAGGGTGCTGCGACTACGGCCCGTTACGCTGCAGAAGGTGCGGATGTAATGGTGCTGACCTGCACCGGTGGTGAACGCGGTGACATTATTAACCCGGCTATGGACCGTCCTGGCGTTAAGGAAAACATGGCTGAGGTACGCCGCGAGGAAATGGCTAAGGCAGCCCGCGCGCTTGGGGTCCAACACCAGTGGTTAGGCCACGTTGATTCCGGCCTGCCGGATCCTGAGGAAGGCAAGAGCATGGAAGACCTTTTGCCGGAAGGCTGCTTTGCCCTGATGGGTGATGATGCGGCGGCCCAGGAAATGGTGCGCGTTATTCGCTCGTTCCGCCCGCAGGTCATCATTACCTATGACGAAAATGGCGGCTACCCGCACCCAGACCACCTCATGGTCCACCGAGCATCTATGATTGCGTGGGAAAAAGCCGGTGACCCTGACTACCACCCAGAATTGGGCGAGCCCTGGGAGCCGCTGAAGCTGTACTACTCGCATGGCTTTGTGTACCAGCGCATGAAGATGTTCCACGATCTCCTCCTTGAGGAGGGCAAACCCAGCCCGTATGGTCCTATGCTGGCGCGCTGGGATACGGCTTTTGGCGATATCATGGCTCGCGTTACCACGCAGGTGGAGTGCGCCGATTACTTCCAAAACCGCGACGATGCGCTGCGGGCGCACGCGACGCAGATCGATCCTGCGGGCGCATTCTTGGCCACCTCCGTGGAGGTTCAACAGCGTCTGTGGCCTACAGAAGAGTTTGAATTAGCTAAGACCCGAGTATCGACGTCGCTGCCGGAAAATGATTTATTTGCGGGCATTGAAAAGAACGAGGAGACTTAAAGCATGAGCGTCTATGACTCCCTTTTCTTGGCTGCGCACGATGTCACTGTCCTTGCGCAAGGCACAGAAGGTGCTGAGGGTGGGCCAATGGGGCCCGAGTTTGGCAAAGCCTCGCCCATCGGACTGCTCATCTTGGCCATCTTGGGCGTTGCCGTGCTGGTAGCGGGCTGGAACTTCCACCGCCGCTATTCGCGCTTCCGTCGGCGCACCATGTTCGCTGAAGACCACGGAATCGATCCATTCGACGAAGAAGCAGTGGATGCGGCGCTCAAGGAAGCTGGCCTTTACGATAACCGCAAGAAGTCGATTTTCTAAGCGGCTGGAGTAATCAACGTGACATTTCTCAAGCGGCTGATGTACCCCTTGTATGAAGCACGCCTCGTGCGGCTTATCAAGGGCAGACCGCAGCCGAAGCACGTGGCGATCATGGCTGACGGCAACCGCCGCTGGGCGCGGGAAGCCGGGTTTACAGATATTAGCCACGGCCACCGCCAAGGGGCGAAGAAAATTGGAGAGATGATCGCGTGGTGCCGCGATACCGATATTGAGGTAGTCACCATCTACCTCTTATCCACGGAGAACTTGAAGCGCAGCCAGCAGGAAGTGCAGCTACTTTTTGACATCATCTCTGATGTGGTCACGCATCTGTCCCAGGGAGATCTGGATTGCCAGGTTCGTCTTGTGGGTAACTTAGGGTTGTTGCCCGCGCCGGTAACACAGCGCATGGTCGATGCCGCCGAGGAAACCAAGGATAACCAAGGGGTCATCGTCAATGTGGCTGTGGGCTACGGTGGGCGCCAAGAAATCGTTGATGCCGTTCAGAAGCTGGTGCGCAGCGAGGCTGAAAAGGGCACCAGCGCTGCCGAGATGGCGGACCGAGTCACCGCAGACTCGATCACGGAACACCTATATACCAAGGGCCTGCCGGACCCAGACTTGGTGATCCGCACCTCCGGCGAGCAGCGTCTTTCCGGATTCCTGCTGTGGCAAGCGGCCTATTCAGAAATCTGGTTCACCGATACCTATTGGCCGGCGTTCCGGAAGGTAGATTTCCTGCGCGCGCTGCGTGATTATTCGCAGCGTTCGCGCCGCTTTGGTAAGTAGCGGCTAGATTTTTCGCATGCGGACCTGTTCAACCAGGTGATGCGATCCCTTCTTCAATACCAGCGATGCGCGCACGCGGGTGGGTAGGATATTTTCCACCAAGTTTGGCAGGTTAATGGATTGCCAAATCTCGCGGGCCTGGGCGCGCGCCTGCTCGTCGTTCATATCGGCATAAGCAGCGAAGTGGGCATTGGGCCGGCGGAATTCGGTGTGGCGCAGCGTGAGGAAGCGGTCGATGTACCACTGTTCAATATCGTCCGTGCGGGCGTCGACGTAGACGGAGAAATCAAATAGATCCGCGATGGTTAAGGTGGGGCTGGTCTGGAGGACGTTGAGGCCTTCCAAAATCAAGATATCCGGCTGATTGACCTCTTGATAGCGATCTTTGACGATGTCATAGGTAATATGCGAATACAGCGGCGCTTTGACCACGGGTTTTCCGGATTTGACGTCGGTAACAAAGCGCATAAGTGCACGGCGGTCATAGGATTCGGGGAAACCCTTGCGCTTCATCAGTCCGCGGTCTTTAAGCGTTTGGGTGGGAAAGAGAAACCCGTCCGTGGTCACTAGGTCCACCTTCGGGTGAGAGTCCCATCGCTGTAGGAGCACTTGGAGGAGGCGGGCGGTGGTGGATTTACCCACGGCCACGGAACCGCCCACGCCGATGACGAAGGGCACGTGCGTGGGTGGGTTGCCCAAGAAGGCCTCGGTGGCGGCGGTGAGCTGCTGCCGGGCGGTGACCTGCATGTGGATAAGGCGGGAGAGGGGGAGGTAGACGTCTGCCACCTCGTCCAAATCAATGCGGTCGCCGATGCCGCGTAGCTCTTCTAGCTCGTTTTCTGTCAGCACCTGCGGCATGGATTTGCGGAGTTCACGCCAGGTTTCACGGTCAAAGTCGAGGTAGGGGCTTGAATCCAGGTTGCGCGCCATAACTTAATTGTCGCACGCGGCGATAAGGGAATGAAAAATTTGCCCCCTGTAAGGTAGCCGAAAGGTTATGATATGTAATAGTTCATACTGCTTCCTACCGAGAAGAGGACTAGTCTTTTATGGCTTCTTTTAATACTGACCTGCGCGATCTTGACCCAGATGTTTTCGGTGCTATCCAGGGAGAAATTTCCCGCCAGCGCGAAACCCTGGAAATGATCGCGTCTGAAAACTTCGTGCCGCGCGCCGTCTTGCAGGCACAGGGCTCTGTCCTGACCAATAAGTACGCCGAGGGCTACCCAGGGCGTCGTTACTATGGCGGCTGCGAGCACGTCGACGTCGTTGAGGATCTTGCCCGCGACCGCGCGAAGGCGCTCTTCAACGCGGAATTTGCCAACGTGCAGCCGCACTCCGGCGCGCAGGCTAATGCCGCAGTCCTGTCCAGCATCGCGGAACCGGGCGATAAGATCCTCGGCCTGTCCTTGGCCCACGGTGGACACCTGACCCACGGCATGAAGCTGAACTTCTCCGGCAAGCTTTACGATGTCGCAGCTTATGGCGTGGACCCAGAGACCATGCGCGTGGACATCGATAAGCTGCGCGAGCAGGCACTTAAGGAGAAGCCAAAGGTTATCATCGGCGGTTGGTCCGCTTACCCGCGCACCCTGGATTTCGCGGCCTTCCGCGAAATCGCCGATGAGGTGGGCGCTTACCTGTGGGTTGATATGGCCCACTTCGCGGGCTTGGTTGCCGCGGGCCTGCACCCGAACCCTGTCGAGCACGCCGATATCGTCTCCACCACCGTGCACAAGACCTTGGGCGGTCCGCGCTCCGGCATGATCTTGGCCAAGCAGGAGTACGCAAAGAAGCTGAACTCCAACGTCTTCCCGGGTCAGCAGGGTGGACCGCTGATGCACGCGGTGGCGGCAAAGGCCATTTCCATGAAGATTGCGGCCAGCGAGGAATTCAAGGAGCGGCAGGAGCGCACCCTTGAGGGCGCCCGCATTCTGGCCGATCGCCTCTTGGCAGAAGACACTCAGGCAGCTGGCGTGGACGTTGTGTCCGGCGGCACCGATGTCCACCTCGTCTTGGTCGATCTGCGCAACTCGCAGCTCGATGGTCAGCAGGCAGAAGACCTCCTGCACCAGGTAGGAATCACCGTCAACCGCAATGCGGTCCCGAACGATCCTCGTCCGCCGATGGTCACCTCGGGCCTGCGCATCGGCACCTCCGCCCTGGCCACCCGTGGCCTCGATGCGGAAGCCTTCACCGAGGTTGCCGATGTCATCGGTACCGCCTTGGCGCAGGGCAATAACGCCGATGTCGAGGCACTTCGCCGGCGCGTCGACAAGATCGCGGAGGACTACCCGCTGTATGAGGGCCTCGAGGACTGGAAGCTGGTTTAGTCCTTATCTTCTAAAGCATCCTCTGCGGCGTCCTTGTGAACGTCGTGGCCGCGAGCCTGCGCCAGCGTGGCGCGGGCTTGCTGCAGCCACTCCGGCTGCTTTTCCAAAAGCTCGCTGATTTCCGCGGTGGTCAGCGGCTTATCCATGTCGTTCTTCTTTAGCGCGGTAACGGAAATGCCCAGTTTGTGGGCAACTTCTTGCCGGGGGTGGGGGCCTTCGCGGCGCAGCGTTTGCAGCCACTGCGGGGGATTGTGCTGCAGCTCACGCAGTTCCTCGTGGCTGACCGCGCTATTTTGAAATTCTTCAGGCGCGGCGGGCAGATAGATATTCAGCTTCTTAGCGGCGGTCTGCGCGCGCATCGCGGTACCGGACGGTTGCTGTTGGTTATGTTGTTCACTCACGGTTTAACCGTAGCACTTTCAGTAGACTGTGCTCCATGCTGCGCTTAGCCTTTGTGACCGGTACGGAACCTGGAAAATGGTTTCAGAGATTTCAGGACAATACTGCCCACGGCGGTTTATCCACCGTCGATGCGGATGACAGCATGGCAGAATTGCTCGCAGGTCACGTGGATCTGGCGCTAACGCGCCTGCCGGATCCGCGGGTGGATGACTCTTTCCACGTGGTGCGCCTTTATGAGGAGGCCCCCGGCCTTGCGGTTCCAAAAGACTCGGTCTATGCGGAGGTGGGTGAGGCGCTTGCGCTTGCCGATGTCTCCGATGAGCACCTCAACTACCGCCTCACCGATGCCGGCGAGGTCGATATCGCCGCCGTACGAGAGGCCCTGCAGGTGGTCGCGGCCAATGTGGGCATCGCCATCGCACCGCTGCCGCTATTAAAAATCCTCAGCAAGAAACAGGTGGTTCCGCTCGCGCTCAAGGATAGCGGCGTGCCGGTGACGGAAATTGCCTTGGTTTGGCGGAAGGCGGAGGATGGCGAGGCCATCCAGGACTTTGTGGGCATCGCTAAGGGCCGCACCGCTCGCTCCTCCAGGCAGGAAAAGCCGAAGCGCACCGCCCGTGAAAAAGCTAAAGCCAAACAGTCTCGAAGGATTGTTAACAATCCGTTACAGAAACAAAAGAAGTGCCCTAAGCAGCGCAAACGACGATGATATGAGGGTTGATCCGCGCTAACCCCGTTGCACACGGTGGCAAGGAAGTGCATTTGGGGTATACCGTTGGCTGCGCTCGCCACAATGGCGGCTTAAACCTACAACGAACTAATATTTCAGCTGAAAATCGAAAGGTAGATCCAGAAATGCGCAAGATGACTCGTCGTATTGCAGGTGGCTTCGCGGCCGCAACCCTTTCCGTTGCTCTCGTTGCATGCTCGGACGCAGAGGACGCCGCCGATGACGCTAAGGATAGCGCTGGCTCCGTAGCCGCAGACGCCTCGGATGCTGCCGGCTCTGCCGCATCCGATGCCACCGACGCCGCTGGTTCCGCCGCCGAAGAGGCAACCGGCTCCAAGGACGGTGATGCAGAGGGCGCCAAGGGCGAAACCCAGACCATCACCACTGCACATGGCGAAGAAGAAGTTCCCGCTGATCTTGCAGCTGCCATCGAGGAAAAGCAGGCCGAGTGGGGCGACGTGCAGAGCATAGAGTCCTCCGATGAAGGCACCCTGGCTACCTTCGAGGGTGGCAAGTACTTGGCATACTCTGAGGAGACTGGTGCGCAGCCGGTCATCGGCAAGATTGCTGAAACCTGGGTAAACGAGGGCGGACTCGCTTCCTCCGTTGGCCTGCCTACCAAGCCAGAGGCTGACGCAGTCGAGGCGAACGGCTGGACCCAGGAGTTTAGCAACGGCACCATCTCCTGGACTGAGGGTGAAGACGGCACCTTCGCGGCCGATATCAACGCCTAAAAGCTAAAAGTCGGCGCCCTGCCCACGCGGCGCGTCGATTACCTCTCGCCACGATCCCTGCGGCTTTCCCGCAGGGATCTGTCGTTTTCTTAAAGTTCATCTTCCACCCATGTGATTTCAACCTTGGGTGCTTAGGTTGGGTGGCAGCCCCTAAGAGTTCGCAGCACTAGCGGCTCTAGGGGGCAGACAAGGAAGAACAGCTTTCTACCGCTTTACAAAGGAAGATTCCTGCCATCATGACTCGCCCCTCTGTACTTTCTACTGCACTAGGCACCACGGAAAATGACGTCGCTACCAAGACCTACGTGCTTGATACCTCGGTTTTATTATCTGACCCGTGGGCGCTGCGAAAATTTGCCGAACACGAGGTCGTCCTTCCCGTCGTGGTTATCTCTGAATTGGAAGGAAAACGTCATCACCCAGAGCTTGGCTGGTTCGCCCGCCAAGCTCTTCGCTTTTTGGAAGAGCTGCGCGCTACCTATGAGGCGCTCGACCAGCCCGTTCCGGTCAACGTGGACGGCGGTACCTTGCGGGTAGAGCTCAACCACCAAGACCAATCGCTCTTGCCGGCCGCATTCCGCGGGCCGGAAGGAGACCACCGCATCTTGGCCTGCGCCTTGAACCTGGCACACGAAGGCAAGGACACGGTTCTTGTTACCAAGGACGTGCCGCTGCGCGTTAAGGCTGGCGCCGTGGGCGTGCAGGCCGATGAATATCACGCTCAGGACGTCATTTTGACCGGGTACTCCGGTATGGCCACCGCCTATACCACCACGGATGTCATCGATGCCCTCTACAGCGATGGGGAAGTGCTGCTCGATGGGGTCGTCACGGACGATGACACCCCAGTGGAAGACTTGCCGGTGCACTGCGGCATCACCTTGGTCGGCGGCGCGCAATCTGCCCTGGGCCGCATTCTGCCGGACGGGGCGGTGCGCCTGGTGCGCGGCGATCGAAATGCCTTTGGCCTGCAGGGGCGTTCGGCGGAACAGCGCATCGCCCTCGATCTCCTGTTGGATCCGGAAGTCGGCATCGTGTCCATCGGTGGTAGGGCAGGCACCGGCAAATCCGCGCTGGCCTTATGCGCCGGCTTGGAGGCGGTCTTAGAGCGCGGTGAACATCGCCGCATCGTGGTCTTTCGGCCGATGTACGCCGTCGGCGGGCAGTCGCTGGGTTACCTGCCGGGCTCTGAGTCAGAGAAGATGAACCCGTGGGCCCAAGCGGTCTATGACACCTTGGAAGGCTTAGTCTCTGACAACGTGCTGGAGGAGATCCACGAACGCGGGCTCATCGAGGTCCTGCCCCTAACCCATATTCGCGGCCGTTCTTTGCACGATGCCTTCGTTATCGTGGACGAGGCGCAGTCGCTGGAGCGCAATGTTTTGCTTACCGTGCTCTCGCGCTTGGGGGAAGGCTCGCGAGTAGTGCTCACCCATGACGTTGCCCAGCGCGATAACCTGCGGGTGGGCCGCCACGATGGGGTACAGGCGGTCATCGAAAAGCTCAAGGGCCATGAGCTTTTCTCGCACATTACCCTTCAGCGATCGGAGCGCTCTGCCATTGCGGAGCTAGTAACGGATCTATTGGAGGGCAATGATTAAGGGAGAGATGAAAGCGTGTTCGCAGACAGCGAATTTAATCAAATTTATATGGCAAAAATCACCTAAGACCAGTAATAATGGTGCCTATGAGCGAGAACGCCAAGCAGACGTCTGCGGACGAAAAGAAAAAGGATTTCCGTATCCGGCCTTTCACGTCGGCCGATTACCCGCAGATGCGGGAGATCTACGAGCAGGGCCTGCAAACCGGCCATGCCACCTATGAGACCCGTTCCTTGACCTATGAGGAGTTTACGAACTCCAAAATCATGGCTTCGGTGCACGTAGCCGTTGAGGCGGACGATGATTCCAAGGTATTGGGGTGGGTTTCGGCCGCCCCGATTTCATCGCGCACCGTCTTCCACGGCGTGGTGGAGGATTCCATCTACTTGGGATCTGATGCCCAAGGCCGTGGCATCGCCGGGGCCTTGCTCGATTGCCTCATTGAGGTGTGCAAGGATCTGCACAAGTGGGCCATCCACTCCTGGATTTTCCCGGAAAATGAAGGCTCTGCGGGCCTGCACAAGTCCCGCGGCTTTGAAAAGGTCGGCACCTACTCCCACATGGCCAAGATGACCTATGGCGAGTTGGCCGGTCAGTGGCGCGATACCGATGTCTACGAGCTCCTGCTCCCCAAGCCGGAGGAAAAGAACCGCTAAATACACTGTGCCTAGTAACCACGAAGGCCGTAGCGATGCCGAGGGAATTAATAATCTCGGCCGCTACGGCCTTTAGTCGTTTTCTACTTCGCGAGGCCGCCGGGTGGGTAGCCGAGGGCGGACTCGATGGGGGCATCGGCAAGCAGCAGGCTATCGCGCAGCGCATGCAGCTCCCCTAATCGATCGTCTCCTTCAGGCGCTCTTCGCGCAGGGGAAGCAGGACGATCAGGGCGATGATGACGAGCGGGACCATCAGCGCGATGACCGGGGTGAGGCCATCGTTATAGGAATTGAGGATCGCCTGCTCGAGGGGCTCTGGCAGGGAAGAAACCATATCCGGGGTGAGGCTATTGGCATTGCCATTGGCGTTATTAAACTTTTCAGCATAGGCCGCGCCCTCGGGGCCCAGCTGCTGGATGGCCCGCGGCAGGCGGTTGGCCATCTCATCCTGCATGTTGTTGATGAACATGGAACCGACCAGGGAAGCGCCCAGGGCAGAACCGATCTGGCGGAAGAAGTTATTCGCCGCGGTGGCCGTGCCCACCTGAGACAGTGGGAAAGAGTTCTGGACGATGAGCACGAGCACCTGCATGACCATGCCCAGGCCGATGCCGAAGGCGAGGAACTCGAAGCCGAGCTGTGTGAGCGAGGTGTCTACCGAGAGGCGGGACATCCAGAACAGGGCGCCTGCGGTAATGGCTAGGCCGATGAGGGGGTAGATCTTGTAGCGGCCGGTGCGGGCGATGATGAAGCCAACTCCGGTGGAGGTGCCGATAAGGCCAACCATCATTGGAATCATCATCAGGCCAGCGTTGGTGGGCGATAGGGTGTGGACCATCTGCAGGTAGGTGGGCATATAGCCCAGCACGCCGAACATGGCCAGACCCAAGATGACGCCGGACAGGGTGGTTAGGGCCATGTTGCGGTTCTTGAAGAGGCGAACCGGGATGAGCGGCTCGGCAGCGCGCAATTCCACGATGGTGGTAATGATCGCGCCGACGAGGGTGATGGCGCCGAGGGTGAGGATCATGGAGGAATCCCAGTCGTACTCGGTGCCGCCCCAGGTGGTCATGAGGATTAGGGAAGCGGTGGTAATGGCGATGAAGGTGGCGCCGAGCCAGTCAAAGCGCTTCATATCGGCCTGGCCCACGCGCAGGTTGAGCACCAGGATGCAGACCACCATGGCCAGCAGGCCGAGCGGGATATTCATCCACATGCCCCAGCGCCAGCCGGGGCCATCAGTAAACCAGCCGCCCAAGACGGGGCCAAGGACGGAGGACAGGCCGAAGACACCGCCCATAATGCCCATGAACTTGCCACGCTCGCGGGAGGAGGTGACCTCGGCGATGATGGACTGCGAGGAGATCATCATGAACCCGGCGCCGAAGCCTTGCACGGCGCGGGCGATGATGAGCACCGTCATGGAATCGGCGAAACCGCCGATGGCGGAGCCCACGACGAAGACGGCGATGCCGCCAATGTAGAGCCACTTGCGGCCCAGCATGTCACCCAGCTTGCCGGAAATCGGCATGGCGATGGTCATGGTGACCAGGAATGCGGAGATGACCCAGCTCATGTGGTCAACGCCGCCAAGCTCACCAACAATCGTTGGCAAAGCGGAAGAGAAAATCATCTGGCCCAGCGAGCTCATCAACATGGTGAGCACCAGCGCAGAGAAGATGAGCCCCAGGTTATCCGCCCGCGACTGGCCCTGCGCAGGAGCCTTTTCGACTGTATCTACCATCGGATTCCTTTCATAACATCATTAATCAAAGTCAGTGAATCATTCAGACGCGAACTCAGGGCGTCGCTGCAATCGCTATCGGGGGCGGCGATGGAAAGCCACAGGGCCTCGCGGACCACACCGGCGATGACCATGGCCTCCGTTGCCGTGGAATGACCCTCCAGGATGCGCAGTTCCGGTTCCCGGTCAAGGCGCTCCTCAATGAGTCCAATAAGCTCGATGGATTTCGCCCGCTTGCGACTAATGGAGGCGGCGGCCGCCTCCGGGTCATTAGCAATGCGCTTGCGTCGCTCCCGAATCGTGGGATTAACGTGATGGCCCTCCATGTGCTGCTCCACCAGGTTAAGGACGAGCTCCATGATGTTGGTGGTGGGCTCGTGGAGGAAATACTCGCGCATTTCCGCGGTGAAGTCAGCGCTTGGTGCCCCGAGCACGGCGGATTCCTTCGAATCGAAATAATTAAAAAATGTGCGCCGAGAAATACCGGCTAGTTCGCAGATCTCTTCAATAGTGACCTCGCCAAAGGAATGCTTATCCACCAGTTCGGTGGCGGCATCCTCAATGCGTAGCCGTGTTTCTAGGCGTTTCTGCTCGCGTAGTGATAGTTCTTCTTGCACAGAATGCAACTTTACACTCGGTGCAAACTTGCACCAAGTGCAAAATGAGTGATTTTGTAGATGTGTACGCTGAATTTATGGCGCAAGTCACGGCATGTGCTTGCCGATGCCCCTTTTCTTTGCGCGCACTTCCCGTACCCGGTCATGTTCCCGGGCATGCAAAACCCCGCTCAGAAGCGATTTCCGAGCGGGGTTGCAGCGCTAAAGGCGGCTGAGGTTAGATATTGTCGCGCTCGCGGTTGGTCATGCTCAATACGTCCAAGCGCTTGTCCAGCTCTTCCTCGGTGAGGTTCTCGCCGTCAACAAAGCCCAAGTCGATTACGGCCTGGCGGACGGTGATCTTCTCATTGAGGGCGTGTTTTGCGGCCTTGGCGGCATTCTCGTAGCCGATGGCGGAGTTCAGCGGGGTCACGATGGAGGTGGAGGACTCCGCGAAGTGCTTCATTCGCTCCTCGTTGGCCTCGATGTGGTCGACGCACTTCTCAGCAAAGACGCGGGCGGAGTTGGCCAGCAGGCGAGCGGACTCGAGCACGTTGCGCGCCATCATCGGGATGAAGACGTTGAGCTCGAACTGTCCCTGCGCGCCGCCGAAGGCAACGGCTGCGTCATTGCCCACAACTTGGCCGGCCACCATGGTAACCGCCTCAGGGATAACCGGGTTGACCTTGCCCGGCATGATGGAGGAACCAGGCTGCAGGTCCTTCAGGTGGATTTCTGCCAGGCCGGTCAGTGGGCCGGAGCCCAGCATACGCAGGTCATTGGCAATCTTGTTGAAGGATACGGCCACCGAGCGCATGGCGCCGGAAAATTCTACGAGGCCGTCGCGGTTAGCCTGTGCCTCGAAGTGGTTTTCTGCTTCCTTCAGGTTCTCAACGCCGGTGAGCTTCTTGAGCTCCTCGGTCACCTTGCCGCCGAAATCAGCGGAGGTATTCAGGCCGGTGCCGGTGGCGGTACCACCGATGGCGAGCTCTCCCAAGCGCGGGAGGGTAGCCTCGATGCGCTCGATGCCGAGCTCCACCTGGCGGGCGTAGCCGCTGAACTCCTGGCCCAAGGTGATTGGGGTGGCGTCCATGAGGTGGGTGCGCCCGGCCTTGACGACGTCCGCGAATTCCTTCGCCTTCTTAGTCAAGGACTCGTGCAGGACCTTTAGGCCCGGAATGAGGTCATTGACAGCCGCTTCCGTAGCCGCCACGTGGGTGGCGGTGGGGAAGGTGTCATTGGAGGACTGGCCCATGTTGACGTCATCGTTCGGGTGAACCTCTACGCCCTGCTTATGCACCAAGGAGGCGATGACCTCGTTGGTGTTCATATTGGAAGAGGTGCCGGAGCCGGTCTGGAATACGTCGATGGGGAAGGCATCGTTGTGCTTGCCATCCGCGATTTCCTGTGCGGCGGCGATAATGGCGTCTGCCTTTTCTGCATCCAGGCTGCCGGAGTCCTTGTTGACCTGTGCGCATGCAGCCTTGAGCAGGCCAAGCGCACGAATCTGCGCATCTTCCAAGCCGCGGCCGGAAATAGGGAAATTGTTTACCGCGCGCTGGGTCTGTGCGCGCCACAGGGCATCAGCGGGAACTTTAACCTCGCCCATAGTGTCATGTTCGGTACGGTATTCGGTCATGAGAATCACCTCGGTTGATTGATTGTGTGCACCTACCCCCAGTATGGCGAAAAGCTAAAAGTCAGTGGGTGAAAAGCCCGAGCCTGCCCCGCCATTTGGGGGTGAGGTTTAGTTCTTGGTGGGGTCCGAGTAGTCCACCACTGAGTATTCCTGCAGTTTAGCCAGCTTGTGGAAGGAATCGACGTAGCGAATGGTGCCGGACTTGGAACGCATGACCAGCGAACGGGTGGAGGCACCATTATTGCGGTAGGAAACACCGCGCAGCATGTCACCATTGGTCACGCCGGTAGCGGCGAAGTAGCAGTTCTTCGACGAAACCAAATCATTGGTGCCCAAGACCTTATCCAAGTCGTGTCCGGCAGCGCGGGCCTTTTCTGCTTCTTCTTCATCCTTCGGCCACAGCTTGCCCTGGATCTCGCCACCCATGCACCGCATGGCGCAGGCGGTGATGATGCCCTCAGGGGTACCTCCAATGCCCATCATTATGTCGATGGAGTTGGAATCCTGGCAGGCGGCGATGGCACCTGCCACATCGCCATCCATAATGAGGCGCACCTTTGCGCCTGCCTCGCGGATCTCCTGGATGAGCTTTTCGTGGCGCGGGCGGTCCAATACCACCACGGTGATATCGGCGGTGCGCAGGCCCTTTGCCTTGGCCACGGACTCGATATTCCATTGCACGGACTGGTTGATATCGATGGATCCGACGGCTTCTGGGCCCACGGCGATCTTTTCCATGTAGAAGACCGCAGATGGGTCATACATGGTGCCGCGCTCTGCGGCGGCGATTACGGAAATGGCATTGGGGCGGCCCTCGGCCATCAATCGCGTGCCATCTACCGGGTCCACAGCAATGTCCATCGCCGCGCCTTCGCCCGTGCCGACCTCTTCACCGTTGAAGAGCATCGGGGCCTCATCCTTTTCGCCCTCACCAATGACGACAACGCCCTTCATCGCCACGGAGTTAATCAGTTTGCGCATGGCATCGACTGCCGCGCCATCGCCCTCATTCTTCATGCCACGACCAACCCAGCGGCCAGAGGCCAAGGCGGCGGCTTCGGTCACGCGCACCAGCTCCATGGCCAAGTTACGGTCGGGCAAATAAGAAGTATTTTCGGACATGTGTAGTGGTTGCCTTCCATGTTTTCTCACCGTGGGGGTAATTCCCACGCGATTAGTGTTCTACTTGTCCTATTCTGGCACTTTTTGGCGTCAATAGGTCCGATTTGGGGCCCCTTTTGCGGGGTTTTTCCTTTCTCTAGGCAGCATTATCGGCGCGAATGTGCGCACGCGGGAGGCATGTGGCACTTTCACGGTGGCTCATGCGATACTAAGGCGCGTGGCTGCAGAACAAAGACCGAAGATTTTCGAAGGCGCTCGCGACATCATTTTGTCCCTTTCCGTAGTGGTGGTCATGATGTTGCTCGTGGTGGGCGCGACGGGGCTTTGCTCGGTGAATCCGGAAACAGAGCAAGGCCCAGTTCAAGAGGTAGACGAGGAGACCTTCCTGGATACGCAGGCTCGCGCCGGTATTGGTGCTATCCGAGATCCCCAGATGCCCGAAGGCTGGCAGGCCAATGCGGCCCGCCGTTCGCAGCTAGGCGGCGACACAGTCACCGTCGTCAGCTGGCTTACCGCGGATGGAAACTACGTGGAATCCACCCAAACCCAGGTTTCTGCAGAAGAGGCGGGCGAAAAATACGACGCTAACTATCGCGGGCTGAACTCAATGCGCGAGGTAGCCGGCCATCAGGTGCGCGTGCTGGCAAGTGACGACGATTCTGTGCGCCGCTTGTGGATCGCCGACTTGGGCGATGCCCGCCTCATCATCTCCGGTGCAGCCCCCGATGAAGAATTCGCCGCCGCCACCGAGGCCTTTATCGAGGCCAAACCTATAAGCGGAAAGTAACCTCGCTGAGCCCCTCGGCGTCCGCTTCCACTGTGATTCCCTCAGTGTCACCGGTGGCTTCGTCCAAGGCAGCGGCATCCAGCCCGCTCAAACGCGTCTTTTCTAGGTAGACGTCCACGCGCTCGCGCTGGGAACGGCGCGGGTAGATGGAGACTTGGACCACTTTGGCATCGGCAAGCAGCAGCACGATGGACCGGGAAAAGTAACTCAATTCCTCTTCTGTGGCCGAAACCTGGGTGCTGGTATGCGCCGGCCCGAAAAATTCCTCTACCAGCGCGCGGGAATCGCCGCCCATGATGGAGCCTGCCGATGCCGATTTGGAGACGAAATCAATCCGCCTTCCCGGGTAACCATAAATCTGCATTACTCTTCACCCTCCTCAGCCTGCTGCTCGCTGTGTTCCGCCTTTTCAAGGGCATCCTCCACCCGCTTGGAGGCGCCATCCAAGTGGGACTCGCACGTGCGAGCAAGCGCCTCGCCGCGCTCCCAGTATTTCAGGGACTCGTCCAGGCCCATTTGGCCGAGCTCTAAAATCTTGACAGTTTCAATGAGCTCATCGCGCGCCTGTTCGTAGCTCAATTCCTCTACGGGAGTAAAGGCATCTTGGCCTGGCTGGCCGGAACCAATGGTTTCATCTGACATCAGCATTCTCCTACTATTTCTGGCTAATCGGCGGCCTGGGAGGCCATGGACACGGCGGTGATGGAACCATCGCCCACGCGAATGCGCAATTGCGCGCCGGGCGGTGATTGCTCATAAGAGCTAACGACCTCCGGATCGCTGCCATCTTTGGGCAAGACCTGGACAATAGAATACCCACGGGCAAGCGTCGCCGAAGGACCTAAAGCAGAAACCCGCGCGCGAAGGGACTCCACGTGCCGGGTCTCACGGTCTAAGAGCACCCGCAGTTCGCGGCGCATGCTCGTGCGCATGCGCTCGACCTCTTCGCGCCGAGCGCGGATTGGCGTCATCGGATCGGCCAGCACTGGGCGCGAGCGGATATTATCCAATCCACGGCGCTCGCGTTCTACCCAGCCGCGCAAGGCCGCCGCCATGCGGGATCGCGCCTCAGCGATGACCGCGCGTTCCTCTGCCACCGACGGGACCACGCGCTTGGCGGCGTCCGTCGGGGTAGCCGCGCGCAGATCTGCGACGTTATCGAGCACCGGACTATCCGGCTCGTGGCCAATCGCGGAGACCACCGGGGTGCTGGCGGCCACGACGGCGCGTTGCAGGGCTTCTTCAGAAAAGGGAAGGAGATCTTCGACGGAACCGCCACCGCGGGCGATGATGATGACATCGATCTCCGCATCGCCGTCGAGCTCCTGCAAGGCGGAAATCACCTCGGGGACGGTATTCGCCCCCTGAACAGCGGTATTAATGACGCGGAATTGCACGGCCGGCCACCTGTCGCGGGCTACCGCCACGACATCGCGCTCGGCGGCAGAACCGCGGCCGGTAATCAGGCCGATTTTCTGCGGGAGGTAGGGAAGCGGGCGCTTGCGCGCGGGATCAAAGAGGCCTTCTGCGGCAAGCTGCGCGCGCAGCTTTTCGATGCGCGCCAATAAATCGCCGATGCCCACGTGCCGAATCTCCGTGGTCCACAGGGAAAAGGATCCGCGGCCGGCATAAAAGGCGGGTTTGCCGTGCACGATGACGCGGTCGCCGTCTTTTAGCGGCGTGGGCAAGTTGTGCAGCATTGAGGAAGAGCAGGTCAATTGCACCGACTTTTCCTGCTGCACATCGCGCAGGGTGAGGTAGGACAGCTTCCAGGTGGGCTTGTAATTGATCTGCGTTAATTGGCCTTCCACCCACAGGTATCCAAGGCGCTCGATCCATCCCTTCACCTGGTCATTGACCTGGCCCACGGGCCACGGGGTCTCTGGAGTATTTGCCGGTTGATTCACGCAGCCACCCTTTCCATCTACAGCGCCATACGGTGCCCTTTAGTGTAGGTGCTCAAGGCACGTGGCGCCCCGCTTGGGTGGCCTAGATGGGCGCTTTCCCTGCTGGATAGCCCTTACTATTGTTTTGCTTTACCTTTCGATACTCTGGGAGGCATGACTGATGGTAAAAATGTTCTCCTCGCGGCACCGCGCGGTTACTGCGCTGGAGTGGACCGCGCCGTCGAGACCGTAGAAAAGGCGCTAGAAAAATACGGCGCACCCATTTATGTGCGCAAGCAAATCGTCCACAACCGTTATGTCGTTGAATCTTTGGCCAAGCGCGGAGTCATCTTCGTTGAAGAGGCCGCCGAGGCCCCGGAGGGTGCTCACCTCGTCTTTTCCGCCCACGGCATCTCCCCGGCGGTGCGCAATCAGGCACAGGAGCGCAAGCAATTGACCTTGGACGCTACCTGCCCCTTGGTGACTAAGGTGCACAAGGAAGCCCAGCGTTTCGAGCGCGATGGTTACCACATCCTCCTCGTGGGCCACGAAGGCCACGAGGAGGTAGAAGGCACCGCGGGCGAGGCCCCCGATGTTACGCATCTGGTCGATGGCGTCGACGGCGTGGACAAGCTGCCAGACTACCTGCAGGATGAGAAACTCATCTGGCTTTCGCAGACCACACTCTCGGTGGATGAGACCGTTGTCATCGTCAATAAGCTGCGCGAGCGTTTTCCGCACCTAGAAAACCCGCCGTCAGATGATATCTGCTACGCCACTCAAAACCGGCAAGAGTCCGTCAAAGCCATTGCACCGAAGTGCGATCTTATGATCGTGGTGGGGTCTAAGAACTCGTCCAACTCCGTGCGCCTCGTAGAAGTCGCGCTCGAGGCGGGTTCACGCGACTCCCACTTGGTGGATTTTGCCGACGAGATCGATGAATCGTGGCTAGACGGCGTAGAGACCGTTGGCGTGACCTGTGGCGCCTCCGTGCCAGAACTTCTTGTGCGCGAGGTGCTCGAATACTTGGATGAGCGCGGCTTTAATGACGTGGAGCAAGTGACCACCTCCACCGAATCCATTACTTTCGCGCTGCCGCGCGATCTGCGTCCTGCCCGCACCTAGCGCTGCAACGCCTAAAACGACAACAACCGTGAGCCTGGTGGCCTCTTAAAGAGTGCCGGGGCTCACGGTTTAGTTTATTCGTAGAGGTTATCGTCCCAACGCTGTTTCTTGGCAGTGTCTTTTGTCGAGGAAGCGAGATCTGGTTCGGGAGCCGGTGGTATCACGTCCCCTGCGCGCCGGTGCGGATCCGGTTGCAAGCGATTTTCGCGTTCCGCCTGTTGCTCGCGACGGCGCTCTTCTCGGTCGCGGCCACGGATGCGGTCCTGCGGCTTCCGCGGAGGTTGCGCCTGTGCGTGTGATCTGCGGCGGGAGGCGCGTGGAGAGGGGGCCTGCGGGTTTTCGGATCTATTGCGCGCCATGAGTTCCGCCACGGAAAGCCGTTCAGCGCGGTTCTGGCGATCCCGCTTCATGTCCGCGCGCCGCGCGACCTTTTGCTGATTCACAGCGCGTTGGGCGGCCTTGCGGAAGCGCATCCAGCGCAAGACGCCGATTGCGGTCGCGCCGAGAACCGCGATAAGCAACCACAGGAAGTTCTGGACCAGCGGATACACGGAGGTCAGCAGGGACGTTTTAGAAAAACTGGTGCCTTCCGGAGCATTGGACTTGGTGATGAAGATTCCCGCCGTCACCACGGTTACCGCGTACAAAATGGGGATGGACGCGATGGACAGGAATAATCCTCGCTCCTCAACGATGAGCGCTATGAGCAGGGAGCTGATGATGAGAAAGGCAAAGTACATCCAGCCTATGGAGCCGACAAGAATGGAAATCAATGCGCCGGTGAGCAAAAGTGCCGCCAATAGTCCAAGGCCCTTCAGCAGCGAGATGCTCGGCATGCTCAGGCTTTGCGCGGCGGTAGGCTTTCGTTGTTTGGCTAGTGACACGTCGCAAAATCCTACCGTCTGGCGCGGGCCAATGGCTATATCCACGCAGTAAAACTGCCTAGATTTTAAGAAGAATTTGTCCCGCGCGGCCACGTATCAATGGGGGAGGGCTCGCGCGGCGCTCTGTTCGTACGGCCGGGAATCTCCATTTCGTGCAGCTTGCGGGCGGTCACGCCCACGCGCGAATCAAGCGAGGAGAGCGTGGAATTATAGGCTTCTACTGCCTTTTCGAGTCCTTGGCCCACCTTGCCATAGTGCTCCGAAAGGGTATTGAGACGCGAATAGAGCTCACGTCCCAAGCGTTGGACTTCTTTTGCCTTGGCGGAAATATCTTCCTGGTGCCACCCCATAGCTACCGTGCGCAAGAGCGCGAAGAGTGAGCTCGGGGTCGCGATGACGACGTTGCGTTCAAAACCGAACTCGATGAGCTCAGGATCGACCGATAACGCAGCATCGAGGAAAGGATCCGCGGGTACGAAGAGCACCACGAATTCCGGGGTGGGTTGGAAGGCCTCAATATAGTCTTTGTGGGATAGCGCCTGGATGTGACTGCGCAGCTGATGCGCGTGGCGGCGCAGGTAGCCGGCGTGTTCTTCTGGATCGTCGGTTTCTAGCGCATCGAGGTATGAAGAGAACGGAACCTTGGCATCGACGATGATATGCCTGCCACCGGCCAAGTTGATGAGCATATCTGGGCGCACGATGCGGCCATTTAAGGGGGCAGAGACTTGGGAATCGAAGTCCACGTGCCGTCTCATGCCGCCGAGTTCGACGACGCGCTCTAGCTGGATCTCGCCCCACCGCCCGCGCACATTGGGCGAGCGGAGAGCCGTAACGAGCTGATCCGTGCGCTCTGTTAGCCGGGACGAGGTGCGGGTCACCGCCTGCACTTGGCTGGACAGGGAGGCTAAGTGGGCGGTGCGGTCTTCTTCCAGTTCTTGTAGCTGGAATCCGAGCCTATCCATGGCCTTTTCTAGCGGTTGCAGCTCGGCCTGGCGGCGCTGCGATTCCTGCAGCGCCCGGTGCTCCTCGCTCGGCGCGGAGCGGGACACGGAATGGGAGTGGGCCAACCAACCCAGCACGGCGCCCAATAGGAGACCGATGAACAGCAGCAGCACAGGCAAAGTGGATGTCATGGAATCCACTATGACACGTGCTGCCGACATGGCACACTATTTATTCGAATCTCCGTTCAAAAGATTTTCGAAGGCATCCCGCGCGCGGCGCAGGTTGGAGCGCATGCTCGGATCGTCATAGTCGTCCGGGGTGGAATCGACGTCGACGGAATCATCCAGGGTGTTAGACGCGCCATCGGATGCGGCATCGGCGCCTGCGATATCGGGGTTGGCGTGTTCTGGAACCTTGCGCCACTGCTCGCGCTTGTATTGCGCCTGCTCTTCGGTATAGCGGCCGATGAGATAGCCCGCGACGGTGGAGTAATTGAGCTCGGAGGAGTGTTTTTCCCCGGACTGCAGCTTCATCATGTCCTGCACGTAGCGATAGGCAACCGCGATCATGGCGGCGGTCGGCACGGCCAGGAATCCACCGATGAGTCCAAAGAGCGCGGAGCCGACGATGACGGAGACCAAAACAATAACTGGGTGCAGGTTCATGGCCTTTGCCTGCAGCCACGGCGAGAGTACATTGCCTTCAAGCTGCTGGACCAAAATAACGAGGCCCAAGACCAACAGTGCTTGGGTAAAGCCCAAAGATACCAAGGCGATAACCACTGCGAGCGCGCCAGAGACAATGGCGCCGACGAACGGGATGAAGCCGGCGATGAAGGTAATGATCGCCAGGGCCATCGCCAAGGGCACGCCGATAAGCACGAGGCCGAGGCCGATAAAGATGGCATCGATAAGCGAGACCACCGCCTGCGCCCGAATGAATCCGCCCAGGGTATTCCAGGCGCGCGTGAGCAATTCCGTGAGGTGCCAGCCGGCGCGCCGGCCTGTGGCATCGCGCAGCCACGGCAGGAATTTGGTGCCGTCCTTGAGGAAGAAGAAGGTGAGCACCAAGACAATGAACACCGTGACGAAAAATGAGGTGGCATTGCCGATACCCGTAAATACAGACCCGGCGATAACGCCCGCACGCTCCTGCAACCAGCCTGCGGCCTCGTCGATATAGGTGCTCATATCGTCGCTATCGAGGTTCAAGGGTGGGCCCTGGGCCCAAACCTGGAGCTGCTGGATGCCGGAGACCGTTTGTAGGTAGAGCGACTGGGATTGCCGCATGAAGTCCGGCGCCACCGAGGCGATGAGCCCACCGACGGCGGCTGAAGAGAGCAGGATTGTCACAATCGCTGCCAGGCCCGCGGGTAGTCCCTTTGTTCGCATCCAACGCGCCATGGGGTTAAGCACTGTACAGATAATAAGAGCCAAGAGCACTGGAAGGATGCCTTGCCAGAAGCTACCCAGGACCTGATATACAGCAAAAAGGAAAACGCCGATTATCAGCAGGCGCACGGCCCACAGGGAGGTCGATTTCACCATTTCGCCCGCAATGACGGAGCGATCGACCTGATTGCCCGGGGGATGTGGCGATACGTCGTCCAATTGGCTGGTGTCGAAGTCACCGTCCATCTTATCGCCCGGGCTCGCCTGCGGCTTTTCGGGTGTTGGTTGCTTATCAGAACTCACCCCACCATCTTGCCTCATAACGCGGTAGGTGCGTTAGGATTAGCCCCGTGAGTCTTACACTAGGAATCGTCGGCTTGCCCAATGTGGGCAAGTCCACTTTGTTTAATGCCCTGACCCGTTCCGAAATCTTGGCGGCTAATTACCCATTCGCCACCATCGAGCCCAACGTCGGCTTGGTGGAGCTGCCGGATCCCCGTTTGGACACCCTCGCTAAGATGTTCAACTCCGAGCGCATCTTGCCGGCAACCGTGTCCTTCGTGGATATTGCCGGCATCGTCGCAGGTGCCTCGCAGGGCGAGGGTATGGGAAACGCCTTCCTAGCCAATATCCGCGAGGCCGACGCTATCTGCCAGGTGGTCCGCGCCTTTTCTGATGACAATGTCATCCACGTCGATGGCCAGGTAGATCCCGGCAATGACATTTCCGTTATTAATACAGAGCTGATTCTGGCGGATCTGCAGACCATCGAGAAGGCCCTGCCGCGCCTAGAAAAGGATGCCCGGAAGAATAAGGACTTGGCGCCTGTGGTGGAGGCCACCAAGAAGGCGCAGGAAATCCTAGAGGATGACCGCACCCTCTTCGCCGCCGCCAAGACCGGCGAGATTGATCTTTCCCTCGTGCGCGAGCTGCACCTGATGACGGCTAAGCCCTTCCTCTATGTCTTTAACTCGGATGAGGCTGTGCTTACCGATGCCGCCAAGAAGGAAGAGCTGCGCCAGCTCGTCGCCCCAGCAGATTGCGTCTTCCTCGATGCACAGACCGAGTCTGAGCTCTTGGAGCTGGATGAGGACGAGGCAAGCGAGTTGCTCGAGGCAGTAGGCCAAGAAGAGCCCGGCTTGGCTACCCTGGCCAAGGCCGGATTCTCCACCTTGGGCCTGCAGACCTACCTCACCGCTGGTGAAAAGGAAGCCCGCGCGTGGACCATTAAGCAAGGCGCTGCCGCACCCCAGGCCGCTGGAGTTATCCACACCGACTTTGAAAAGAAGTTCATCAAGGCTGAAATCGTCTCCTTCGACGATCTCGTTGCCGCCGGCTCCATGGCCGAGGCGCGCGCCAACGGCAAGGTCCGTCAAGAAGGCAAGGACTACATCATGCACGATGGCGACGTGTGTGACTTCAAGATCGGTGGCTAAATCCTAGCTTGTTGCAGGTTGCGAAAGTAAACGTGGCGAGCGCGCGAATGTAGAGTTATCCTATTTGCGTACCCAACAACAATAAGGAGATCATAATAATGGCTGAGCTAGAAAACAAGACGATCGCAATCATTGCTACGAATGACTTTGAAGACTCCGAGCTGACCTCTCCGCTAGAGGCTGTGCAGAAGGCCGGCGCTACCGTGAAGGTTCTGGCGCCTAAGGCTGGCACCATTACGGGCAAGAACGGTACCGAGATTAACGTTGATGCTACGACCAAGGACTCCGAGGGTGAGACCTTCGACGGCATCATCTTGCCTGGCGGCACCAATAACGCTGACCTCATCCGCCTGGATGAGGCAGCCGTTAGCATCGTGCGCAAGCACATGGGCGAGGACCGCCCCTTGGGCGCCATCTGCCACGGCGGTTGGATTCTAGCCGATGCAGAGGCCCTCAAGGGTCGCACCTTGACGTCCTTCCCGTCCCTGCAGACCGATCTCCGCAACGCAGGTGCTACCTGGGTTGATGAAGAGGTCCACTGCGATCAGGGCTTGGTCTCCTCCCGTACCCCGGATGACCTGCCTGCATTCAACGCGAAGTTGGTTGAAGAGTTCGCCGAGGGCCAGCACTAAATTAGGCTAGAGCCTTCATTACTCCCTACGCGCCAGATGGTGAGAAACCTCCTGGTTCGTAGGGAGATTTTTCGTCTATAGCGGCATTTTTGAACTCGCTAGGGCGGATCAAGGATTTGGTTGAATGTTTAAGGATTCTCGCCGTCTGCTAACCTATGAACCCAGAAGGGGAGTAGTTCCTACGGTGCCCACCCGCGCCGCGATGACTGGTCGACACACTGGCTTAATAGCCCGGCCACTCAGCATCGATGCATCGATGCGAACGAGACCTTCGGACTGATTCTGGTTGCCGAAGGGAGAGTAGTGGACCTTGTCTTCTTTAAGTACTGAGCAGCGTATTTTAGAGCGCTTTATGATGTTGTCCATCGCCGCGGCGGTGGCGACAATTGTCCTGAAATCCTTGGCGGCGTGGCTGACGGGCTCGGTTGGTTTCTTCTCTGATGCCCTCGAATCCCTCGTGAACCTCGTGGCAGCCATCGCTGGCTATTGCGCTTTGCGCATTGCCGCTAAGCCTGCCGATGATAATCACCACTTTGGCCACGGCAAGGCGGAGTATATTTCCGCGTTGGTAGAAGGGGCGATGATCTTCCTCGCAGCAGGGGCCATCATCTACACCGCGGTCCAACGCCTTTTTACTCCCCAGCCCGTTGAAGAAGGCGGTTGGGGTTTAGCGCTGTCGCTCTTGTCCTCGTTGTTCAATCTGGGCGTCGGTCTAGCCTTGATCAAGGCGGGTAAGCGCTACCGGTCTGCGACGCTAAATGCGGATGGGCATCACCTGATTACGGATGTGTGGACCTCCGCCGGCGTCCTCGCGGGCATGGCTGCGGTGTATCTCACGGGCTGGTTGTGGCTCGATGCGCTTGTGGCCTTGGCCGTTGGCATCAATATCTTGTGGACTGGATTTAAGATTTTGCGCGATTCTGTCAGCAGCCTGCTTTCTGAGGCCCTTCCGCAAGAAGAGCAAGATCAAATTTGGGATCTTTTAGCTGAACTGGAAAAAGAAAAGTCCGTGACCTTCACGGACCGGCGCACGGTAGCCTCTGGCAGGCAAAGAATGGTCTACCTGACCATGGAGGTGCCGGCGAACTGGAGCGTTTTATACTCGCACGAGATTGCCGATGACGTCGAAGTCGCCCTTGACCAGCTTTTCCCCGGATGCAGTGTGTTTATTCACGTGGAGCCGGCCGGCGTTGCACATCGCCGCCCACTTCCATTCCGGCAATAAATAAAGGTCCAAGGCGTACTGCCCGGGGCCTTTATTCGCGTTTTATTAAGCCTTGACGCTTACTTCCTCGTCGGAGTCTTCCTCCATGATGTGCTTGACGCCGTTTTCGGCTTCATCCCACACCTCTTGGTTTTGGATGCCTGCGCGCTTGGCGACGACCGTCGCGCACAATGCCTGACCCGTGACGTTCAGCGCCGTACGGCCCATGTCAATGATGGGTTCAACGGCCAGCAGCAAACCGACGCCAGCCAGCGGCAGTCCCAGCGTGGACAGGGTCAGCGTGAGCATAACCGTCGCGCCAGTGGTACCCGCGGTAGCCGCGGAACCAATGACGGAGACGAAGATGATGAGTAGGTACTGCGTGAAGTCCAGGTCTACGCCGTAGAATTGCGCGACGAAGATCGCAGCAACAGCGGGGTAGACGGAGGCGCAGCCATCCATCTTCGTGGTAGCGCCGAGTGGCACTGCAAAGGACGCATACTCGGTGGGAACGCCCAAGGCACGTTCGCTAAAGCGTTGCGTTGCGGGCATAACACCCATGGAAGAACGGGTGACAAAGCCCAAGGACGTTACCGGCCAGATGCGCTTGTAGAAGCCCTTGACCGGAATATTGTTGAACTTCAGCACTGCAGGGTAGACCACGGCGAAGACGATGGCTAGACCCACATACATTGCCAAGACGAACTTGCCCAGCGAGCCAAGTGCGTCCCAACCGTAGGTAGCAACGGCCTTACCGATAAGCGCTGCGGTACCAATCGGTGCCAGGCGGATAATCCACCACAGGACCTTCTGGATGACCTTGAGGAAGGACTCCGTAAAGTGCAGGAAGGGATCGGCAGCCTTACCGGTCTGTACGGCGGCGATGCCAATGGCCAAGGAAATAACCAGCAGCTGAAGCGCACCGAAATTGAGGGTAACTTCGCCATCGCTAGCAGAGGCCGTAAGCCCGATGAAGTTTTGAGGGAGCAGCTGCTCGAAGAAGGCAGTCCACGAACCAACGCTAGACGGATCCCCCGCAGTGGATGCATCGACGCTCGTGCCAGCACCGGGCTTCAAGACTAATGCCACGACGATGCCCACAAGGACGGAGAAGAACGCCGTAATGGCGAACCACACCAACGTAGAAATGGCCAGTGACGCTGCATTGGCAACCTTGCGCAGGTTGGCCACCGAGGTGACTACCGCGGCGAAGATGAGCGGCGGAACCATGACCTTCAATAGTTGGACATAGGCGCCACCAACTCCGCTGAGCAGGCTGGTCAGCCACCCTGGATTATCTGGATCGGTATCCATTCCAGATGCAATCAGTCCCAGGATAAGGCCGATGATAAGGCCCGCAATGACTTGCGCGCCAAACCCCGTTGCCCAGCTAGGCAGCTTGGGGCGAGAGGAAACTTTTTGTGTCATAGAACGTCCTTTAGAAATCAACTGAACAGGTCTGACTATTTGTTGAGTACGGTTCTGTTCAACTTCAACTAGTTTCACTTTATTCCACACGTCAAACCGCAAAGAAAAAGGGTCTCGTTTGCAGCAGGGGAATCGCAAAGACCGCTTTGCAGACAAAGCAGTTCAGTACCTACTCTCGCTTTCGCCTTCAGCCGCGACCTCCATCCCCGCCTTTTATTCCCTCATCCTGCAGACCCGCCCTTCGCGCTCACCGCGAAAGTCGGATGGCCCGATTGAGCGCTTCCCCGTGAGCGCGAAGGGCGGCGGGGCGATTCATAAGGTTTCGATTGAACACACTGTTCGCCCGCTCGAATTCGTTCACTTCACCTTCGCGCTCACCGCGAGCACGGTGCCCCGTTAAAGACCGCCGCCCGTGAGCGCGAAGGTCGGTGGTGCACCACGAGGAAACTAAGAGAACAGCGCTGAATCAATGCAGCGGGGCACCGTCAGCTGCCATACTGGAACGATGAAGATTCTGGTAACTGCTTTTGATGCCTTTGGTGGCGAAGAAATTAACCCTACGGAACGCGCGCTGGATAAGCTGCCGGACGAAATTGGCGGAGCGCAGATTATTAAGCACCCTGTGCCAACAGTGTTCGGTGAAGCACTGAAGCAGGCGATTGCTGTGGCCGAGGAAGAAGACGTGGACGCGGTGGTCTGCCTGGGGCAAGCCGCTGGGCGCGGCCATATCACTCCGGAACGAGTAGGTATCAACTTGGCGGATGCCTCCATTCCGGATAATGCTGGTAACCAGCCCAGCGATGAGTCAGTGGTTGAAGGTGGCCCTGCCGCGTACTTTTCTACCCTGCCGGTTAAGGCAATGGTCACAGCGATTCAGGAGGCGGAGATTCCGGCACGGGTCTCGACTACCGCGGGAACATTCGTCTGCAACCATCTGCTCTACGGCCTGTTGCACCATTTCAAAGATATGCAGGTAAAGGTAGGCTTTATCCACGTGCCGTTTATTAAGGAACAGGCTAAAGAACACAGCCCGATGCTGGAGCTTACGGAGGTCGTTCAGGGCGTGGAGCGCGCGATTGGCGCAGTGGCGAAAAACGCTTAGGGTCACCTTGCTAGAGAAATTTTCCGCCCAAATATAGATTTAAAGTCATGTCTCGCTTAAGTCCTCTCAACTGGCCGGTTGTGCGCCAGCTGCGTAGCGGCGATCCCTTTGGCAGGGATATCAATACGCAATCAACCAAGAGTAAGGAAAAGCACGGGCGCACGGTAGAAGCTGACCGCGTGGTGCAATCCGTGTGCCCATATTGCGCGGTTGGTTGCGCCCAGCGCGTATACGTCAAAGATAACCGAGTCATCCAGATTGAGGGCGATCCGGATTCGCCGATTTCGCGCGGGCGTTTGTGCCCCAAGGGCTCGGCATCGGAGCAGTTGGTCAATTCCGCAACGCGATTGACCAAGATTAAGTACCGCGCACCGCACTCCACCGAGTGGCAGGAGCTGGATGAAGACACCGCGATGGACATGATCGCGGATCGCTTCTTGGAGGCGCGCCGGAAGGGCTGGCAAGACACCGATGACTCGGGGCGGACTCTAAACCGCACGATGGGTGTCGCTGGACTTGGTGGCGCGACCTTGGATAATGAGGAAAACTACCTCATTAAGAAGCTTTTTACCGCTGCCGGTGCGGTGCAGCTCGAAAACCAGGCGCGCATATGACACTCCGCCACAGTTCCTAGTTTAGGAACTTCGTTTGGCCGCGGCGGCGCAACCCAACCGCTGCAGGATATGGCGAATGCTGATTGCATCGTCATCGAGGGCTCGAATATGGCCGAGTGCCACCCAGTGGGATTCCAGTGGGTCGTAGAAGCCAAAAAGCGTGGTGCCCGCATTATTCACGTGGACCCGCGTTATACGCGTACCTCTGCGTTCTCCAACCGTCACATTGGCATTCGCGGAGGTACCGACGTGGTGCTGCTAGGCGCGGTTATCAACCATATGCTCCAAAATGAGCTGTACTTCCGCGACTATGTCGTTGCATATACCAATGCGCCGATGATTATCTCGGAGGACTACCAGGACACCGAGGAACTGGACGGACTGTTTTCTGGATATGACCCAGAAACCGGCACGTACGTGACCGATTCGTGGCAGTACGTGCAAAAGCCGGAAGGTTCCTCCTGGAATGTCGAGCGCGATGACACTCTGGAGCACCCGAATTCAGTCTTCCAGATTCTCAAGCGCCACTATGCGCGCTATACCTCTGAGCTGGTAGAAGAAACCTGCGGCATCGCCCAGGAAGACTTCTTCTACCTGGCGGATTCCATTGCGCAGAATTCCGATCCGGAACACACCACGTGTTTCGCCTATGCCTTGGGCTTTACCCAACACACCTTGGGCGCGCAATTCATCCGCACCGCTGCGATCCTGCAGCTTTTGATGGGCAATGTGGGTCGCCCGGGCTCGGGAATCATGGCCCTGCGCGGGCACGCCTCCATTCAGGGCTCCACCGATATTCCGACGCTCTTCCACTCCCTGCCTGGCTACCTGCCCATGCCGAGCGTGGAAAAGCAGACGTGGCCGGAATTTGTGGATGAGATCCGGGATGAGTCCCAAAAGGGCTTCTGGCAGATTGGCGAGAATTACGCCGTGTCCTTGATGAAGTCCTACTGGGGAGATGCGGCGACCAAGGAAAATAACTGGGGCTATGACCTCATGCCGCGCATTTTCGGCGCGCATTCTACCTATGAAACCCTGCAGGCCATGCTCAATGGTCAGGTAGATGGCTACTTCGTCTTCGGGCAGAACCCGGCGGTGGCGCAGTCCAATGGTGGCATGCAGCGCCGCGGTTTGGCATCGCTGAAGTGGCTGGTCGTGCGCGATTTCCAGGAAATCGAAACCGCATCGTTCTGGAAGGACGCGCCGGAGATTAAAAACGGCGAGCTGAAGACGGAAGACATCGAAACCGAGGTCTTCTTGATGCCCGCTGCCACCCACGTGGAAAAGGCTGGTACCTTTACCCAGACGCAGCGCATGCTGCAGTGGCGTTTCCAAGCGGCACCGCCGCCAGGCGATGCCAAGAGCGAGCTGTGGTTCTTCTACCAGCTGGGTAAGAAGCTCAAGGAACGCCTGCGCGATTCCACTGATCCGCGCGATCTCCCGCTCCAGAAGGTGACGTGGGATTATGCGGAAAATGAGGAAGGCGAGCCGAACTCTGAGGACGTCCTCAAAGAGATCAACGGCTACTACTTGGATGGTCCCAAGAAGGGCCAGCTTTTGCCCACCTTCGTGGAGATGAAGAATGACGGCACGACTTCCGGCGGCTGCTGGATCTACACCGGCGTGTACAAGGATGGCGTTAACCAGTCCGCGCGCAAGGTCCCGGGGTCGGAGCAGAACGAGGTCGCGCCCGAGTGGGGCTGGGTTTGGCCTGCTAACCGCCGCATTTTGTATAACCGCGCTTCGGCCAAGCCGGATGGCACCCCGTGGTCCGAGCGCAAGAAGTACGTGTGGTGGGACGAGGCCCAGGGCAAGTGGGTAGGCGATGACGTCCCTGACTTCCCTGTGACGAAGTCGCCGGAGTACAAGGCACCTGCCGATGCCGTCGGTCCAGACGCCCTCGATGGCACGGACGCTTTCATCATGCAGGCGGACGGTCGCGGTTGGCTCTTTGCGCCTTCCGGGCTTTCCGATGGCCCCTTGCCTACCCACTATGAGCCGCAGGAGTCCCCGGTTACGAACGTGCTGTATAAGCAGCAGCAATCGCCGACGCGCTTGGCCATCAAGCGCCCGGATAACCTGCAGCGCCCAGAACCGGGTATGCCTGGTGCGGAGGTTTTCCCGTTCGTATTTTCTACTTACCGCCTAACAGAGATGTATACCTCGGGTGCGATGTCGCGCCGCCTGCCTTATTTGGCGGAGCTGCAGCCAGGCCTATTCTGCGAGGTGGATAAGGACTTGGCCGCAAAGCGCGGCCTGGAAAATGGCGAGTGGGCGACGATTATCTCGCCGCGCGGTGTGATTGAGGCGCAGGTCTTGGTCACCGATCGCATGCAGATGTTGAAGATCAATGGGGAAGAATTCCACCAGATTGGCCTGCCCTTCCACTACGGCGAGTCCGAGACCACCGCTGTGGCAGGCGACGGCGTTAACGATCTCTTGGGCCTTACGCTCGAGCCGAATGTGTTTATTCAGAACTCGAAGATCGGCGCCTGCGATATCCAGCCGGGCCGCCGACCTAGGGGAGAAGGCCGCTTGAAGCTGCTCAAGCAGTATCAGGAGCGGGCTCAGTTAAGCGTGGATTCTGGCAATGATTTGTTGTCGGTTCCGGACTCGTTTACCTATAACCCGGAGCCCGAAAAGCATGGCCAGCCTGGGGCGGAAAGTAGTGACGGCGATACGGCGAGTAATGGCGAAGAAGGTAAGTAAATGACTAATCTACTGACCGAGGACGCGGGCCGGCACGGCTATGATTCCTACCGCCGCATGGCCTTTTTCACCGATACGTCTGTGTGCATCGGCTGCAAGGCCTGCGAGGTCGCGTGCAAGGAATGGAACCGCAACCCGGTAGAAGGATATGACGTCACCGGTGATTCCTATGACAACACCGGCGCGCTAGGTGCTAATACGTGGCGGCACGTGGCCTTTGTGGAGCAAAACAATGACCGCATTGAGAAGGCGCGCGAAGAGGGAAAACAGCTTATTTCCCTTGGCATGCCTACCATCGGTGGCACACCGGACGAAGTCGATACCACTCCGCCGGATACGGATACGTTCCGGTGGTTGATGTCCTCGGACGTCTGCAAGCACTGCACGCATGCGGGGTGTTTGGACGTGTGCCCCACGGGCGCGCTCTTCCGCACAGAGTTTGGCACTGTGGTCGTCCAAGATGACGTGTGCAATGGCTGCGGAACCTGCGTGGCGGGGTGCCCCTTCGGCGTCATCGAACGCCGCGATGATGGCGGGGTATCGCTGAAATACGATAAGACCGCGACGGTGGATTATCAGGATAATTCGCACGCCGGTATTAATGTGCTGAAAAAGCTCAAGCAGCGCAAGCCCCAAGGCGCGGACCACACGCCGGGTGAGGCAATGCCGATTAAGAATGTGGGCGTCGCCCAGAAGTGCACCATGTGCTATGACCGCCTGAAACAGGGCGAGCAGCCGGCGTGCTCCAAGACGTGTCCTACCGATTCCATCCAATTCGGTACCTATGAGGACATGCTGGCCGCGGCGAAGGAGCGCGTGCGCGTCCTGCACGAACAAGGCATGACGGAGGCGCGGCTCTATGGCGCCAATGATAACGATGGCGTGGGCGGAACCGGCTCTATCTTCTTATTGCTGGATTCGCCAGAGGTCTATGGCTTGCCGCCGGATCCGCGTGTGCCCACCGCGGATTTGCCGAGCATGTATAAAACCGCGGCGAAGGCCATCGGCGGGATGGCGCTGGCCGTGGCGGGTTCCTTTTTGATTGGAGGGCGCAAATGAGCGGTTTTGATGAGTACCGGCCACCGCAGCCGGAGCGGCCGAATCGCTACCGCAACTTCGACGGGCCGAAGCGCAAGAAGAAGCGCAAGCGCCCGGGGGCGGGTGCGCAGGATGGCTCCAAAGAGGAGCGGATGGCAGAAGACTTCGAGTTTTCTTCCTATTACGGCAGGCCGGTAGTCAAGGCCCCGCCGTGGGAGTGGCCCATCGGTGGGTATTTCTTCTTGGGCGGCATTGCCGGCGGTTCGGGCCTTTTGGCTACCGGTGCACAGGCCGCGGGCAACGCGCCCTTGCGCCGGGCCACGCGGGTAGCGGCCTTTGGCGCGGCGGCCGCTGGATCGGTCTTTTTGATTTTGGATCTGGGCCGACCGGAGCGCGCGTTAAATATGTTCCGCGTATTCAAGGTGACCTCGCCGATGTCGCTCGGATCGTGGCTGCTCGCGGGCTTTTCCACCGCGGCGGCCATTCCTGCCGTGGTAGAGGTGGATGACGCGACCAAGCGGAAGCTGCCGCTGCCGAAGTGGCTGCGCGCGAGCCTAGGGAAGGCCGCGACTCCGGCCGGAGTGGTCACCGGTGTGCTCGGTGGCCCGCTGGCCGGATATACGGCGGTATTGTTGTCTAATACGTCCAACCCGGTATGGAATGACATGAAGCGGCACTTGCCCTATGTCTTTGTATCCTCTGCCTCGGCAGCGGCGTCCGGCCTGGCCATGGTGACCACCCCGGTGAAATACGCCGGTCCCGCCCGGGCCTTGGGCATGGCGGCCGCAGCCAGCGATATCGCGGCGACGAAGGTGCTAGAAAACAACATGGAGCCAGAGCCCCGCGAGGAATTGCATCACGGCACGCCGGGAAAGCTCATGCGCGCCTCGGAATACCTGATCGCCGCTGGCGGCGTGGGCAGCGCGGTGGCGGCGGCGACGAAGTCCCGCGCCGTGTCTGTGGCCTCGGGCCTAGCCTTGCTTGCCGGATCCGCGTGCACGCGCTTTGGCGTGCTCAACGCGGGCCTGGAAGCAGTCAAGAACCCGGCCACCACGATGGGCCCGCAAAAACGCCGCGCGGAGCGGCGCCGGCGCGAGCAGGGGCTTGCCACCGACGTGCTCAGCGCAGGCTAGCGAGGGCGAGCCAGGCTTAGTCGAGGTTGGCAAAGGAATCGGCGAGTTCTTCGCCGATTTCCTGCATGCGCGATTGCTCGGCCTCTAAGGACTCGGAATCGCGGTGGAGGTAGTAGTTCACCGCCGCGTCATGGACCGTGGTCACGCAGGTGGTCGAGATGGCATCCTCGACCTCCCAGGCCGAGCAATAAAAATGCCGGTCCGCGGCGGTGAAATCGAATGGCTTGTACTCATTTCCCGCGCGGCCTTGGGCGGCATTTTGCTTATCGATGTCCTCATTGACCAGTTCCAAGTAGCGCTCCGCCGCCGCATCTGGGTCATCGGGGCATACGGCCTCATTATCGGACTCGTATTTCGTGCCCAGCACGCTAATCTTTTCCGGCGAATCGCCGCCGTAGAGCACGGAAAAGGAATCATCCTCCTCGCTGGTGGAATCGGGATCCTGGTTAGCGCCTATGAGGGTGTCTGGCAGGGAAGTGCGCAGTTCCGATAATTCGATGGGCGAGCAGCTGCGGTTGGTGGTCTCGTCGGCGCAGGCGACAAGGCCCGCGCCGAGGGCGAGGGTGGCAAGGGGCAGGCTAAAAATACGGTGTTTCATCTTAGGAAATGGTGATGTAGGCATCGTTAGAAAGCGGCGTAGTGCGACCGATGACCGGGTAGCCAGGGACCTCGCCGATGATGAGGAGGCCGCCGGAGGTTTGGGCATCGGCAAGCAGCACTAGCTCTTCCTCCGAGAGGGAAGAGGGCTGCAGGTGTGGGCGCACCCAATCCAGGTTGCGGCGCGAACCGCCTGGGATAAAGCCTTCCGCGAGAGCGTCGGTGGCACCGTCTACGGTGGGCACGGCGGAAAAGTCCAGCTCGGCCGACACCCCGGAGGCGCGGCACATCTTGTACAGGTGGCCGAGCAGCCCGAATCCGGTGACATCGGTGGCCGCGCGCGCACCGGCGGCGACCGCATCCTGGGCGGCCTGGCGGTTGAGCGCGGTCATGGAATCGATGGCGGCCTGGGATACCTCGCCGGTGGCCTTGTGCTTATTATTCAAAATGCCCACGCCGATGGGCTTGGTCAGCGTAATGGGCAGCCCGGCCTCAGCGGCATCGTTGCGCATGAGATTATCGGGATCGACGATGCCCGTCGCCGCCATGCCGTACAAGGGCTCTGGGGCGGTAATGGAGTGGCCGCCGGTGATGGAAATGCCCGCCTCGGTGGCCTTATCCATGCCGCCGCGCAGCACCTCGCGCAGGACGTCCAAGCCGAGCTTCTCATTGGGCCAGCCCACGAGGTTGATGGCGGTAATGGGGGTGCCACCCATGGCGTAGACATCAGATAGCGCATTGGCCGCGGCGATCTGGCCCCAGGTATAGGGATCATTGACCATGGGGGTGAAAAAGTCTGCGGTAGAAATCACGGCGAGGCCGTTGTCGATCTTGACCGCTGCGGCATCATCGCCATCGTCGAGGCCGACCAAGACGTTGGGATCGGCCTTGCCGATGAGCCCTTCTACCGCCGATTCCAATTCCCCGGCGGGAATCTTGCAGGCGCAGCCGCCACCGGCTGCGAAAGAGGTTAGATTAATCTGCTCCGTCATGCTGGTCATTTTACCCGTCGGAAAGTGGTGGGGCGGCGGCGGTGGGCCGCGCGCGGGATCTGTAAAGTAGCCAGGCGGAGGCGTACGTGTCCTGGTGGGCGCCCCGGTCTTCAAAACCGGTGAGGCCGAGCATCTCGGTCTGGCAGGTTCGATTCCTGTCCGTCTCCGCCAAAAGCGCGCAAGGAGGAAAACGAGTGCCGAGCCATAACGCTGGTCGCCCCGCGAATAATGCCCGTGATCCCCGCCGGAATTTACCCCGCATGGATGAGCTCTTGCGGCTCCCCGCGGTAGAAAGCGCGCGGGAGATAATCGCCGAACATGCCATCCGCGCCATGATTCAAGGCGTGCTGTCCGCCGCCCGCCGCGGGGACGTGCCCGTTGCCGGCGTGGAGGAAGAAATAGCGCGGCGCTTGGCAGACCACAGCACCCATTCCTTGCAGCCGGTCATCAACGCCACCGGCGTGATCATCCATACGAACTTGGGACGCGCACCGCTGCCTGATGCCGCGATCGACGCGCTGCAGGCAGCGGCCGGATATACCGACGTGGAAATGGATCTAGACACCGGGCGGCGCTCGTCCCGGCGCGGTGCCGGTGCCACCCAGGCGCTTTTGGCGGCGTGCCCCGGCGCGGAGGATGCGCTGGTGGTCAATAACGGTGCGGCGGCCTTATTGCTGGCCACGGCCGCGCTGGCGCCGGGCAAGGAGGTCATCATCTCGCGCGGCGAGCTCATTGAAATCGGTGCGGGGTTCCGCCTGCCGGAACTTATTGAATCCACCGCGACGCGCCTGCGCGAGGTGGGCGCGACCAACCGGACGCACCTCCACGATTATGAAGGCGCGCTGGGGGAGGAGACCGGTGCGATTGTGAAGGTGCACCCGTCCAATTTTCGGATTGAGGGGTTTATCTCCTCGGTGGGCGTGGGCGAGCTGGCGCGCCTGGCGAAGAAGCAGGGTACACACCTCATTGTGGATCTCGGCTCGGGCTTGCTCACCCACGATCCGGTGCTGCCAGACGAGCCCGATATTCATGCGCAGCTCAAGGCCGGGGCGGATATCGTCATCGCCTCGGGCGATAAGCTTTTGGGCGGGCCGCAGGCCGGCATTTTATTGGGCACCAAGGACGCGATTGCGGCGGTGAAAAAGCACCCGTTGGCGCGGGCGGTGCGCATAGATAAGCTGCGGCTTAATGCCCTGGAGGCTGCAATCACAACGCCCGCCAATGCGGTGCAGCAGGCCCTCCACCTTGACCCGGCGCGCCACCGCGCGCGCACCGAGGCCATCGCCGCGGCGGTGGGCGGCGAGATTGTTGAGCACGCTGGCCGCGTGGGCGGGGGAGGAGCCCCCGAGTACCCGCTGCCCGGCGTTGCGGTGGCGCTGCCGGAGGAACTTGCGCCAAAACTGCGACAGCACACCCCACCGGTGGTGGCGCGCCAGCACCAAGGCCGCTGCCTCATTGACGTGCGCTGCGTGCCCGAGGCCCAGGACAAGGAGCTCATCGCGGCCATCCGGGCGGTGATGTAGGTGTACGTCATCGCGACCGCCGGCCACGTCGATCACGGCAAGTCCAGCCTGGTGCGCGCCTTAACGGACATGGATCCGGATAGGTGGGCTGAGGAAAAGCGCCGCGGGCTGACCATTGACTTAGGCTTTGTGTGGACGTCGCTGCCTTCCGGTGCGGACGTGGCCTTTGTCGATGTCCCCGGCCACGAAAAGTTCTTTGGCAATATGCTCGCCGGGGTGGGGCCTGCCTCCGTGGTGCTCTTCGTGGTCGCCGCGGACGAGGGCTGGCAGGCCCAATCCACCGACCACCGCGACGCGCTGCACGCGCTGGGTATCGAGCACGGCATTATCGCCCTGACCCGCAGCGACCGCGCCGATGAAAAGCGCCGCGCGGAGGTCACCGCCCAAGTGCGCACGCAGTTTTCTGCCACGCCGCTTGCCGATGCCCCCATCATCCCCGTTTCCTCCCACACCGGCGAGGGCCTGGCGGAACTGGGCGCGGCGCTCGATGATTTGGTCGCCCGCGTGCCCGCACCCGACACCGATGCCCCTGTGCGCCTGTGGATCGACCGCGCTTTTAGCGTCAAGGGCGCGGGAACCGTGGTGACCGGGACGCTGAGCGCTGGCACGCTGCGCACCGGCGATGCCCTGGTGCTCTCCACCGCAGAGGGCGCCAATCGCGTGGAGATCCGCGGCCTGCACAGCGAAAATACCGCGCAGGAATCCTTGGGCCCCGTAACACGTGCCGCGGTTAACCTGCGCGGGGTCGATGCCGCCGATATCCACCGCGGTGACCTGCTGCTGAGCCCCGATGCGTGGCGCGGCGTCGATACCGTGGACGTCCACCGCACCTTTGGCACCGCGCTTGATGAACTGCCCGATAACCTCGTGGTCCACTGCGGCACCGCCGGGATAGAAGCGCATCTGCGGCCGCTGTCAGCGGATTTTGCCCGCCTGCGCCTAACGCGCGCTCTGCCGCTAGTCCTCCTGGATCGCTTGGTTGTCCGCAGCCCCGGTGGCCGCCATGTCAGCGCCGGCGTGGAGGTCATCGACGTGCGCCCGCCGGAGTTAGACCGCCGCGGTGCCGCCCGCAAGCGGGCTAACGCACTGGCTGAGTTAAGCTCCTTCCGCAATCCTTCCTCCTACCTGCAGCGCGTGGGCTATGCCCGGCGCGTGGACTTGGAATTCGATGGTTATGACACCGACGCCGCCCCGCAGGGCGTCATTAACTTCGACCAGTGGTGGATTGCCGCCCGCCAGGTAACGCGCTGGAAAGAAGCGCTGACTACCGCGCTGCAGGAACACGCCGCGGCTAACCCGCTCGCACCCGGGATGCCCCGCAAGGCGGCACTCGATGCCTTGGGGCTCACGGACAACGCGCTCCTGCGCCTGGCGGTAGCCGCCGCGCACGCGGAGGAATCCGAAGGGCTTATCCGCCTGCCCGGCCACAGCGTGGATCTCGGCGCCGCCGAGACCGCCGTGGCCGAATTGGAGAGCAGGTTAAATAAGGATCCCTTCGCGGCACCAGAGGCGCACGAACTTAAAGAGCTGGGGTTGAGCGAGAAAGAACTGGCCGCCGCCGAGCGCGCCGGGCGCCTGCTACGCCTCAAAGACGGCATCATCCTCTTACCGGACGCACCGGGCAAGGCACGGGAGCTCCTAGAAGAACTCGAGCAGCCCTTTACCCTGTCCGCCGCGCGGCAAGCGCTGGGGACCACCCGCCGGGTGGCCATCCCTCTGCTGGAATACCTCGATGCCCACGGCATTACCCGCCGCGGCGAGGGCGGCAAGCGCACGCTGCGCTAAACAGAGGCGGCCGACCTATTTGCGGTGGTTTCCGCCGCGCGGGCGGGACTGCTCGCGCGCCACGCGCCGGGCGCGCACGCGGGCGGACTCGGAAGAAAAGCGGCCCGGTTCCTCCGCTACGGGAAGCGCGCGCCAGCTCAGGTTCTGTGAGCCCGGCATGGACGAGACCAAGTCAGCCAAGCCGCTGCTAGCAGGCGGTGCCGCAGCCTCGCCCTCGTCGCGGGCACGAGGTGCGGGCGAGGCTTCGGCAGAACCAGTGACCGCAGTGTCTACATTGGTATCGGGACTGACCGGGCGGCGGGAGCCGGTGGGAAGATCGCCGGCAATGTCGGCGGACTCCAGCGCGAACTCCCATTCCTCGGGCGGGGCTGGGGTGGTAGGACGGGAAGTGGTGGCATTAGGCAGCACGGTGCGGCCGGACGGCACGCGCAGGGGCGGTACCGCAGGGGAGAATAATTCGGCTTCTGTGGCATCCGCTACCGGGATATCTATCGCGATCATCCCGCCGCCGCTATAGGCACGGGCGGCCAACACAGTACCGGCCTCTTGCGCCGCCGCATACGCGGTGCGCAGGCCCGGCAGCTGGCTTAATGCCCCGCACGGTCCCAGCACAGTATCGCCACAGGAGGCCACGACGGCGTTATCGATGACCTTGAGCGTGACAAAGAATTGCTGCGTATCAAAGTGAGATAGCTGCTCATCGGTCAGATCGCCTGCCCCAGTATCAATCACTGCACCATGGCCGCCGGCAAGAAGTACTGATTCGGCCGGTTGGTCATTGACCGGTAGCAGCCACGGCCACAGCCCGAGGGAGACGGCGACCTCGAGTTCGCCGTCAACGATGCCGACCGTGGCCACCGTCTGCGGGGTGGCCTGTGAGGCCTTCAATCGGTGCAGGTCAGGGTATTCGGCCGCCTCAACCTCATCGAGAAAACCGATGAAGCCAAACTCCGAACGCACCCGCCAGCCGTTGGAGTAGGTATCGGGCTCTAAAGAGACATCGATAAGAGCAGGCTGACTACCCACGCCAGGAATGCTCAGCACCGTGCCGGAGATGACATGTTCCAAGATGGCGACGTGTTCGACGCCGAAGTAGCTGGTCGCAAGCGGGTAGGGCACCATAGGAAAAGTAACTCCAAAGCTTTAAAGCGGGGCGTAACGTACGGATCTCATTTTACGCATGTGGGGGTAAAACAGCGCTTAGTCGGTGGTTTTAGCCAATGTTCGTTAACGTATTAATGATTCCCTCAAGTTGAAAAGTGCATAACGAAATAGGAGTAGGGCTTTGTCATCTAATTCATCGCCCCGGCCCGATAACGGAACCACCAATGGGCTGGAAAACGTTAATAATACGGAAGAAAGCCAAAAGCGCGTGCGCGGTGCCAAGCGCATCCTGCACGACATCATCTACCCGCACAATATCCACCCCGCCTTGGTCCCTGGCGTATCCATCGAGGACCAAAAGGTTAAATACGGTGTGGATAAGACCATCCTGAGCGTCGTCGGTGGGCTCGTTATCGCCTTCGTGGTGTGGGGAGTGCTCGCCCCCGAACAGGTCTTTAATACCTCCTCTACGGCCCTGGACTGGGTTATGCGCAACCTAGGCTGGATCTTTACGGCGCTGGCCACCTTCCTGATGTTCCTGCTGCTGATTCTGGCCTTTTCCAAGTACGGGAAAATCCCACTCGGCGTGGATGGCGAAAAGCCGGAGTTTTCCACGATTAGCTGGGCCGCCATGCTCTTTGGTGCGGGCATCGGCATCGGGCTTATCTTCTTCGGACCCTACGAACCGCTTACCCATTATCTCTCGCCGCGCCCAGGTGCCTATGAGGCCGCCAGCGATGAAGCGGTGCTTGGCGCGCTGGCCCAATCGGCCATGCACTGGGGCCTTAATGCGTGGGCCATCTACGCCATCGTCGGGCTGTGCGTGGCCTATGTATCCTTCCGCCGCGGGCGCGTACCCCTGATGAGCTCTATCTTGATGCCGCTTTTTGGCAACCGCTCCACCGATTCCACACCGGCGCGCATTATCGATGGCCTGGCTATCATCGCCACCCTCTTTGGCACCGCGGCCACTTTGGGAATTGGCGCGCTGCAGATCGGCCGCGGCGTGGAAATCGTCAGCGGCTGGTCCACCGCCGGCAATACCGCGGCGTTGGTCATCATCATTGTGCTGTCCATCGGCACCATCTTTTCCGCAGTGTCTGGTGTGGCTAAGGGCGTGCGGTGGCTATCCAATATCAACCTGGCATTGGCGCTGGGCATCGCCATCTTCTTCTTCGTCATCGGACCAACCGCCTTGCTGGCCAATATGATGCCCGCGGTCATCATCGAGTACCTCGATAACACCCCCGAAATGTTGTCCGCCAACATGGGCGAGGGCGAAGATATGGTCTCCTTCCTATCCTCGTGGACCACGTTCTACTGGGCGTGGTGGGTATCCTGGTCGCCGTTCGTCGGCGTATTCGTGGCCAAGATTTCCCGCGGTCGCACCATCCGCCAATTCGTCCTTGGCGTGCTGTTTATTCCTTCCGCTATCATCATCGCCGCTTTTACCATCTTGGGCGGCACCACCATTTGGCTGCAGCGCCGCGATGGCGATATCGCCCCCGATGGCACAATCGATTCCATGCCGGCGGCCGAAGACATCTTCTTTAACGTCTTGGACCATTTCCCCGGATCCAATTGGATGGCCCCGCTGGTCATTGTCATGCTCGTGGTATTTTTCATCACCACTGCGGACTCAGCCTCGCTGGTCAACTCCCAGCTCACCCAGCGCGGCAACCCACAGCCGAAAGCCACTGTTACTGTCTTTTGGGTGATTTGCATGGCGGGCATCGCCGTGGTCATCCTCATGTCCGGTGGCAAAAACGCGCTGCAAGGCCTGCAAAACCTCATCACCATTACGGCGCTTCCCTTTGCCGTCATCATCGTGTTGATGTGTATTGCCCTGATTAGGGAACTGCGCCACGATCCGGCCTCCATCCGCCACTATTACGAGCACCAAGCCGTGTCCAATGCGGTCATTCACGGCGTGCGCGAATACGGCGATAACTTTGCCCTGTCGGTCGAGCCCACTGCGGGAGACTCCGATTACGCCACCGGCGGCGAATTCGATTCCACCGCCGCCGAGGTCACCGAGTGGTACGCGCGTACCGATGAGGAAGGCCACGCCATCGGATATGACTATGAAGCCGGCCGCTACGTGGATGATGATCCTTCGGTGGCCGATGGCGAGTTCGTCTCTGGCTCCACCGATGACGATGCACAGACCCCGCCCGCTCATTAAGGCTCGATAATTTTAGTTAGGTACAGTCACAGACCATGACCTTGTCCACGTTCGCCTTCGCCTTTGGATTGGTGCTGCTCTCGGGCCTGTCCACCTCCATTGGCGGGGCGCTGGCGGTGGGAAAGCGCCAGCCAGGGCCCGCATTTATGGCCGCGGCCCTGGGCCTTTCGGCGGGTGTGATGCTCTATGTTTCCTTCATGGAAATCCTGCCGGAGGGTATAGAGCAGCTTAGCGACGCCCTCGGGGGCGAGAAACCCGGCACCTGGGCCGCGGTAGGGGCCTTCTTCGCCGGTATTGCGGTCATCGCGATTATTGACCGAATGGTGCCAGAAGAAATTAACCCGCACGAACCCGGCACGACGGAAGAAGATGCCCGGCGCGGCAGGTTGATGAAGACGGGCGTATTTACCGCGGTCGCGCTGGGCCTGCACAATTTTCCGGAGGGCTTTGCTACTTTCTTATCGGGCCTGGAGTCCAAGGAGATTGCGGTGCCGGTGGCCGTGGCGATTGCCATCCACAATATTCCGGAAGGCATCGCCGTCGCGGTGCCGTTGCGGGAGGCGACCGGCTCGCGCAAGAAGGCCTTCTGGTGGGCCACGCTTTCTGGGCTTGCTGAGCCGCTCGGCGCGCTCATCGGATTTGGCCTGCTCTTACCGGTATTGGGGCCGGCCACCATGGGCATTAGCTTTGCCGCAGTGGCTGGCATCATGGTGTTTATTTCGCTGGATGAGCTGCTTCCCACCGCGGAAGAAACCGGCGAGCACCACTACGCCATCTACGGCCTTATTGCCGGCATGGCCATTATGGCGGTATCGCTCATGCTGTTTATGTAATTTAGTGCTGCGCTGCCGAGGTGGCAGAGGGCGAGCCGGTCGAGGCCTTAACGGCCATGACGATGCTGGCGATGACAAGGCCGAGGATGAGCCCGCACACCATGGACAAGCCGGTTTCGGCGAGCCAGCTCAGCGCGCCGTTGTGGATGTGTTCAGTGGCGGCCTCGATAAGTCCATGCGGTTGGTCTACCCCGAATTCGTGCAGGCCTGTGGTGACGATATGCCCGCCTACCCATAACATGGCGGCGGTGCCGATGACGCCGATGATGTCCAGCACGATCGGCATACCCTTGACCAAGGCATTGCCCAGCGGGGAGTTGCCATCGCGGCGCCGGGTTAAGGCCAAGCCGATGTCATCCATCTTGACCAGCAATCCCACGGCGCCGTAGACGCTCAAGGTCAAGATGATGCCAACGGCGATAAGCGCGCCGAGACGCAGCCAGAAGGGCTGATCGATGACTTCATTTAAGGAAATCACCATGATCTCAGCAGACAGGATGAGGTCGGTGGTAATGGCGGATTTCACCAAGCTATCTTCGGCCTCTGGACCCTTGTGCTGGACGGTATCGGTTGCATCGCTAGGGGAGGAGTTGAAGAAGGAGAGGATCTTTTCCGCGCCTTCGAAACACAGATAGGTACCGCCGCACATCAAGATGGGCGTGAGCGCCCATGGGGCGATCCAAGACAGGATCATCGCAATCGGCAAGATGATGACGAGCTTGTTGATAAGCGAGCCCTTGGTGATGCGCCAGATCATCGGCAGCTCGCGCTGCGGTTTAATTCCCTCGACGTATTGCGGGGTTACTGCGGCATCATCGACGACGACGCCGATGGCCTTCATAGATGTCTTGCCGCCTAAGGCGGCCACATCGTCGACGCTGGAGGCGGCGGCGCGGGCTATGAGGGCGACATCGTCAAGCAGGGCGAAAAGGCCACCGGCCATGGCTTATCCTTCGGGGGCTAAAGTTACGTTTTCTGACCAGGACAAGTCTATGCCGTGGTGGGCAAGCCAGGCCATTGCATCGTCGCCGTGGCGGGTAATTCCCTCGACCGCGTCCAGGGTGGTGTCGATGGCGAGCTCGGCGTCCTCGGCGGAAATGAGGCCCGCGGACGTCGCCGCGGAGAGCTCGTCGATGTCGAGGACGGTAATCGGCTCGCCGGTGGTGGTGACCAGGTCGACGTAGAGATCGCGGGTGGTCCACTCGTTGCCCTGGCGCTGGATCTCGGCGACGTCGATATAAAAGTCCTGCTCCACCTCGATGCCGGGGCGGAAGTGGAAGATATTCGCGCGCAGGTTCAGGCTGGGCAGCAGCCAGGATTCGAGGTAGCCAAAGCGCGGGTGATCGGCACCGCGTGCCATATACAGGCCAAACTCGGTTTCGGTGTAGGTATCGACCTGGCGCAGGTAGCCCTTGGGATCGGTATTGGTGAAGTTCCCGGTATTAAAGGTCTCCCGCTTGACTGGGTGGAGATCAACGGCCATTACTTCACCTCTAGGAAGGCGGCGGTGGGGGCGAAATCGCAGCGCGCTTCGGTGGTATTCACGGAACCGGAGAGCAGCGCGACGACCAGGCCCTTGCCCGTGTGGGCCGTGCCGGACAGCGTCGTCGGACCATCCTGATTGATACCGTTATTGTGCAGCGGGGTAATGCCGCTTTGCAGGGTGTTGATATTAAACCACTGCACGTTCATGCCTTCTTGGTCCGGTGCTGCCGGAGGGGTGCCCAGGGCGGTAAAGAGGAAGGCGGTCTCGCCCTCGCCGGCGCCGGGGGCAGGAATTTCCGTAGGGCCAGGTACCGCGATGGCAGAGCCTGTGGCGGCGTTGGTGCCACCGATGCAGTGCGCGGAGACGGTAGGCCAATAAAACTGCCGGAAGTGTGGATTATCGCCCTGCGGCATAGCGACACCGCCACTACCGTCGCCGTTGCCGGCAAAGAAGTCCAAGGCAGACAAGATAGCATTGCGGGCCTCTTCGGGGATCCACGGCTGCGCGGCAAAGGCGCGCACGCGGTCTTGGGTCTCCTGAGTGGGGCGGCCGAGCTCATCCAACGGGCTGGCGGGCATGTGTTGTTGTGCCAGCGATGAGAGATCCGGGGCGAAGGCCTGTGCGGGCGCTACCAGGGGAGAAGCGAGGCCAATAAGCGCGGCGGTGGCAGCGGCGATGTAGCCGGTGCGTCCGCTTAGGCGCCAGGAAGTTCGGGCGTGGCTCACGGTATCAGGTCCTTATTGTCTCGCGGAGGGGAAGCAGTATAGTCCCACCAGTCACAGCAGTAACAGTAATAACTCTAGTAACGATAGTGATCCGCTGGGAAGTGTCAAGTAGTAGGTCGTTTCAGGCGCGCGTGACGTTACGGGGTTGCCTGGGTCGCGTCTTGGCTCCCCAATGCTGCACTATGCCCTGTTAGGGGGTATCGTAGGACGTCGTTCAAGAACATTTCTCGCGCACCAGCGCTTGTAGATCCTCCGAAGGAGAACCCAACTAGTGAGTAATACCGAGTTCCGTAATGTTGCCATTGTCGCGCACGTTGACCATGGCAAGACCACGTTGGTCAACGGCATGCTGGAGCAGTCCGGTGCTTTTGGCGAACACGGTGAGCACACGGACCGCGTCATGGACTCCAACGATCAGGAGCGCGAGCGCGGCATTACCATTTTGGCCAAGAACACGGCCATCCGCCGCCAGGGTCTGGGCAAGGACGGCGCAGACCTCATCATCAACGTCATCGACACCCCGGGCCACGCCGACTTTGGCGGCGAGGTTGAGCGCGGCATTTCCATGGTGGACGGCGTCGTGCTGCTTGTCGATGCCTCTGAGGGCCCCCTCCCACAGACCCGCTTCGTCCTGACCAAGGCGCTAGAGGCCAAACTGCCGGTCATCGTCTGCGTGAACAAGACCGACCGCCCCGATGCCCGCATCGACGAGGTTGTCACCGAGTCCCAGGACCTGCTGCTGGAAATCGCAGCTGGCCTCGAGGACGAGGAAGCCGCAGCCGCCGCTGAAGAGCTGCTCGATCTCCCGGTTCTGTACGCCTCCGGCCGCGCCGGCGTTGCCTCCACCGAGAACCCGGGCGACGGCAACGTCCCCGATAGCAAGGACTTGCAGGCGCTTTTCGATGTCATCTACAACGTCCTGCCAGAGCCTTCCGCTACCGTCGATGCCCCGCTGCAGGCGCACGTCACCAACCTTGACGCCTCCGACTTCCTCGGCCGTATCGCGCTGCTGCGCATCTACGCCGGCCGCATCAAGAAGGGCCAGCAGGTGGCCTGGATCCACTACGATGATGAGGGCAACCAGCACACCAAGACCGTCAAGGTTGCCGAACTACTGCGCACCGTCGGCTTCGAGCGCCAGCCGGCCGAAGAGGCCATCGCCGGCGATATCGTCGCCATCTCTGGTATTTCCGATGTCATGATTGGTGACACCATCGCAGATCCGGAAAACCCAGAGGCTCTGCCGCGCATCACCGTTGACGAGCCGGCCATCTCCATGACCATCGGTGTGAACACCTCGCCGATGGCAGGCCGCGGGGGCGGCACCAAGTTGACCGCCCGCATGGTCAAGGCCCGCTTGGAGCAGGAGCTTATCGGTAACGTCTCCCTGCGCGTGCTGCCCACAGAGCGCCCAGATACCTGGGAGGTTCAGGGTCGCGGCGAGATGGCTCTGTCCGTGCTCATCGAGTCCATGCGCCGCGAGGGCTTCGAGCTGACCATCGGTAAGCCGCAGGTTGTTACCCAGCAGATCGATGGCAAGACCTACGAGCCTTACGAGATCCTCACCATCGACTCCCCGTCGGAGCACCAAGGCGCCATCACCCAGCTGCTGGCTTCCCGCAAGGGCCAGATGCAGTCCATGGACGTGCGCGAGGGCGACTGGGTGCGCATGATCTTCCGCGTTCCCGCCCGTGGCCTCATCGGCTTCCGTACCCAGTTCATGACCGAAACCCGTGGCGCCGGCATCGCCAACTCCATCTCCGATGGCATCGATGTCTGGGCCGGCGAAATCAAGTCCCGCGCCACCGGCTCCCTGGTGGCTGACCGCACCGGCCAGATCACCCAGTACGCACTGATGCAGCTGGCTGACCGCGGCAACTTCTTCGTCGAGCCAGGTGCTGAGGCCTACGAAGGCATGGTGGTGGGTGCCAATAACCGCGATGAGGATATTGACATCAACATCACCAAGGAAAAGAAGCTGACCAATATGCGCTCTGCCACCGCAGACGCCACGGTCACCCTGGCCAAGGCCCACACGCTCTCGCTGGAAGAAGCGCTGGAATTCTGTGGCAACGACGAGTGCGTCGAGGTTGCTCCAGACGTGCTGCGCGTGCGCAAGCTCGAGCTTTCCGCCACCGACCGCAAGCGCGCCGCCTCCCGCGCTAAGCAGATGAAGAAGTAATCTGCCCTCGGTCTAAGTCGTGGCTGCGGTTGATGCCGCAACCGCCGTGATAATCGCCGTCGTCTCCTGCAGTATGGTTTTTACCGCAGAGGCGGCGGCATCGTCGTAATCCACCTGTTGTTTTAATTCTTTGATGCGGTTGCGCATCTCTCGGCGTTTCATTTCGGGCGCGTCCTCCTTGAGCAGGGGATAGGCCCCTTTAACCTCGCGGAGAATATCCAAGATAATCATGTCTTTGACGCTTGGGTTTTGGGTGCCATCAAGCACCGCAGCGAGCCTCTCGCGCACCTCATCTTCTAGCGCCGTGTCCGTCATGATGTAGCGGTCGCCACCCAGCTGCCACCACGCGGCATCCTCAATCTCCAATTGGCCGTGGTCCCTAAAATCCTGGGCAATCTTCTCGCGCGGGGAGAACCACCTCGCCTGCAGTAGCGTCTTGACCGAGCTGGTCCGGCGCTCGTGCAGGCCATCCCACGCCCAAGCAAGCACTGGGTGCTCTGGCTTTTTATCCGTGGCGTGCACCTTATTCTTTGCACTTATGCCAACCGCGTCATGCATGAGTAAATCGCTAAAAAGGCCGGCGCTCAAGGCGGTCTCGTTATTGGTCACTGCCTCCTTTTTACCGTTGTCCTTGGTCAGCAGGAGGAACATTTCTTGGCAGATAAGCATGGTGGGGTAATCCCTTCAACAGTGATTTTGTCCGAGTTTAGCGCGCAGAATCTTCGTGTGGCGGGAAGTAGGTACTAAAGTAGTCCGCGATGAAAAATAGTCTCAAGGCTCGTGCACTTGCTGCCACTGCCGCCATCGGCCTCGCGTTTGTCAGCGGGTGTTCGGCCAATCCTGGCCCACCGCCGGTGGTAGAAGATTCGGACGACCAGGAATCTACCGTCCAAGAAACGGAATCAACCACGGCCGCGACGGACGATGGTCCGCCGCGCGCGGAGGAAGACGATTCGCGGCCCACCATTTCCATCGGCGTCGATCCACTGCGCGCTGGCCTTAACCCACACTTGGTGGCCAATAACTCCGAGCTCGTGGATCAAATCGCGGAGCTGGTCTTGCCCTCGACATTCCACTGGGGCCGCATGGACACAGACGTTCTGGAATCTGCCACGGAGGTCACCGCGCCGGAGGGCGTGGCCCAACGGGTGCGCTACGTTATTGCCTCTCCCGCGCAGTGGTCTGACGGCACCCCGATTTCCGGTGCGGATTTCAACTACTTGTGGAAGAAGATGACCACGACCGCAGGCGTCAAGGACCCGGCGGGCTACCGCGCCATTTCCGCGGTGACCACATCCGATGGCGGCCGCGTGGTCACGGTGGATTTTGCCGAGCGGGTTAAGGATTGGAAGCAGCTATTCAACCAGCTCCTTCCCTCGCACCTGCTGCAAAATGCCGATTTTGATTCGGTGCTGGCCAATGACATCCCTGCCTCCGCCGGCCGCTTCGCGGTCGATAGCGTGGACCGCAGCCGCGGGGTCATCACGCTCAACCGCAATGATCGCTTTTGGGGCGCTGACCCCGCCCACATCGATGTCGTCCAGCTGCGCGAGGTACGCGATAGCACCCAGGCGCTGAATATGCTGCGTTCCGGTCAAATTGGGTTCGCGGACTTTACCCCGGACCAAACCTCGCAGGAAGCGCTCGGACTGCTGGGCCACGTAAGCGATAAGACGGTCACCCGCCCGCGCCAGCTGCGCTTGCACATGTCCACCGAGCAGGGTGCGTTAGAGGATGCGGCTGCGCGGCGCGGTCTGGCCTCGCTTATCGATACCGGGCAGGTTGCCCGGCTGGCCACCGGCCGCGCCTCTAACCTGAAGGCCGGGCATAATCCGGTCTCCGGGGAAGCAAACCTGACGGCGCTGCGCGAGCGCGCCAGCAAGAAGCCCATCCGCTTCGCCGTCGATCCGACCAGCCCCACGGCTTTGGCTGCGGCAAATACGCTTTACGATGTCCTCGAGGCCCACGGCATCCCCGCTGAGGTCACCACCGATAGGCTTACCACAATTACCTCTAAGCTGCTTCCTGAAGGCAAGGTGGATGCGGTGGTGACCTGGGAGGATATCACCCTAACTTCGCTCTCTGCGGCGAGTATCTTCAATTGCGCCGAAGACCAGCCGCTCGCCGGGGACCTCTCCGGATTCTGCCCCGACAACGCCGCCGAGACGCGCATGGACATTCTCTCCGGAAAAATCAGCCCCTCAACCGCGCTGGGCCGAATCCGCGAGATCAATGCCCAGGACGTGTTGTACGTCCCGCTCTTAGATGAAACGCGTGTGCACGCGCTAGGGGAGGGTATTGTAGGCCCCGGCCAAAGTATTGATGATTGGGATAAAGGGCTGGTCACAGCGCCGGTTTGGAGGAAAGATGAGGACTAAGGACTTGGCGGGCTACCGCGTTGTTGCGGTGCACGCGCACCCTGATGATGAGACGCTTTTTACCGGCGGCACCCTTGCCACCCTGGCCGCGCGCGGTGCGCAGGTCACGGTCATCACCCTTACCCTTGGCGAGGACGGCGAGGTCATCGGTGCGCCCTATCAAGGCCTGGCCGAGCACCACCAGCTCGGTGGCTTCCGTGCCCGCGAATTGGCCTGTGCCCTCTCCGCCCTAGGAGTAGAAGGCATACAGCTGGGCGGATTCGGCCACTTCCACGATTCCGGCATGGTGGGTTCTCCTTCTCATGACAACCCCCGCGCGCTGGTCAATCGCCTGGATGAGGCCGTAGACCTGCTCCGCGCGGAATTAGATGTTCTCCAGCCGCACGCCATCCTGACCTATGGGCCAGACGGTGGCTATAACCACCCGGACCACGTGGCGGTGCATAGGGTGGTGGAGAAGGCGGCATCGGCAAGCGCGCGCATCTGGTGGGCGATCTTTGACCGCGCCGCCAATTACGCCGGCCTGGACACGCTCGACGCGCCCGCGGGTTGGCGCAAGCCCGATGCCGCGTACCTGGATAACTTCACCACCGCCGGCGCGGATCTGGCCTTCGCGCTTGACGATGCTGCCCTAAACGCCAAACGCGCCGCCATGCGCGCCCACGCCACGCAAATCTGGCTGGCCGATGGCACCACCACCGCCACCAACCCCGAGGCCGCCGTGGCCGCCGTGCACGACCCAGCCGCTGTGCCAGGGGCCTACTGCCTGTCCAATAGATTACTGATGCCGTTGCTGCGCGCCGAATACTTTCAACTCGGCCGGGGCGAGCCCGCAACCGACCTCCTAGGGGAGCTGTAATGCGCACTGATTTTAGCCGCGGTGAGCAGGTCACCGGCCTCATCTGGCTCTCCCTCGGCGCCCTGCTATCGCTGTTCCTAGAGGTCATTTACCTTACCGCCCGGATTCCCCTGGCTGATGGCGCGAGCATCGCGTTTCCCATCACCATCGTCATCGCCGCCGCCTTTAACGTGGTGCTAACCCGTACGGCGCGGCTGTGGAGTGATCGAACTTATATCGTGGCCATCCCGCTCATAGTGTGGGGCCTGGGATTTTTCGCGCTTATGCTGCTGGTTCCGATTACCGGTGATGTCATCGTCGGCAATAATATTCTCAGCTTGCTCCTGCTTTTGGCCGGAATCGGCGGCGGCGTTTGGCCTTTCCTAAAGCAGAAGTGACATACTATATTTCATCCCCAAACCCATGAAATCAGGAAGATTCAAGGATTCTCCATGACTTATACAATCGCTCAACCTTGCGTTGATGTAATGGACCGCGGCTGTGTTGAGGAATGCCCCGTCGATTGCATTTACGAAGGCAAGCGCATGCTCTACATCCACCCAGATGAATGCGTGGACTGCGGCGCCTGCGAGCCCGCATGCCCGGTAGAGGCCATCTTCTACGAGGACGACGTTCCCGATGAGTGGATCGATTACAACGATGCCAACGCAGCATTCTTCGATGACTTGGGCTCACCCGGTGGAGCGGCAGCCCTCGGCCCGCAAGATTTCGATGCGTCAATGGTAGCCGCGCTGCCCCCACAGAATCAGGAGTAATTCATGGCCCGCACACCGCTAGGACAATCGCTTCCAGATTTCCCCTGGGACTCGCTGGCTGGCGCCAAGAAGAAGGCCCAGGCGCATCCAGATGGAATCGTTGACCTTTCGGTAGGCAACCCCGTAGATCCGGTCGCCCCTGGCGTGCAGCTGGCGCTGTCCTCTGCCGCCGAGACCCCCGGTTATCCGCAAACGCAGGGCACGCCCGAGCTGCGCGAAGCCATCGCCTCCGCTCTCCGCCGCCGCTATCACATGGACGTGGACCGCGTCCTGCCCGTGGTGGGCACGAAGGAGGCCATCGCGTGGCTGCCCACCCTGTTGGGCATGCGCGGCGAGACCGTCGCCTTCCCCTCGGTGGCCTATCCCACCTACGAGGTCGGCGCCCTCCTCGCTGGGGCCACTCCGCTGCGAGCCGACGACGACTTCCAGGACGCCTCCCTGGTATTTATCAACTCCCCGTCCAATCCTACCGGCCGCGTCGCTGGGGTAGAGGAGCTGCGCTGCATCGTGGCTTGGGCCCGCTCGACGGGCGCCATCATCGCCTCCGACGAGTGCTACATGGGCTTGGGCTGGAACGATGACAACCCGCCGGTATCCATCTTGGATCCGCGCGTGACCGACGGCGATAACACCGGCCTTATCTCCATGCATTCGCTGTCCAAGTCCGCGAATATGGCCTCCTACCGCGCCGGATTCTTCGCCGGCGATAACGACCTCATCGCGGAGCTCTTGGAGCTGCGCAAGCACGCCGGCCTCATCGTGCCAGGCCCGATTCAGGCGGCCATGGTTGCCGCGCTTGACGATGACCCCACCGAAGCCCTCCAGCGCCAGCGCTACGCCGCGCGCCGCGCCGAATTGATGCAGGCGCTTATCAAAGCGGGCTTTACCATCGACCACTCGGATGCCGGCCTGTATCTCTGGGCCACCCGCGGCGAAGGCTGCCGCGAGACCATCGACTGGTTGGCTTCCTTGGGCATCCTCGCTGCACCTGGCGACTTTTACGGCCCCTCGGGTGCGCAACACGTGCGCATCGGCTTAAACGGTACCGACGAGCGGGTGCGCGCCGCTGTCGAACGCCTCGCCAGTGCCTAACTCGCCTCGCGCGTTTCGCCCGCCTGCGCGGGAGGGGATTTCTCCCCGCAAGGTGGTCTTGCGCGATCGCGTTCCTTTAGAAGGCGAGTACTGGGCCGCCCGTGCCGGGGACTCACCCTTTCCGGAGGGAACCCTCCTTCCCGCGGACACGGTACTTTCGCGGCCCATTCCCGCGTGGTATCACCCCTTCGTCCCGCCGGAGGAACCGATCCCCTATGTCTACACCGTCGTCCACGCGGATGAAAACATCATTGTTGCCGATAAACCGCACTTTCTTCCCACCACCACGAATGGCCGTTTGCAGCGCGAAACCCTGCAAACTCGCCTGCGCGTGGACTTCGGCGAAGACGAAATCGTGCCGCTCCACCGCCTTGACCGCCTCACCGCAGGCCTTGTCATCTGCTCGCGCAATCCCGCGACCCGCGCGCCCTACCAGCGCATCTTCCTGGAGGGGAGGGCGGTGAAGAGGTATAGGGGCATCGTCAAGCAGCCGCTTTTCTGCGATGAGGAAATCAGGCTGCCTATGCACAAGCCGCGGGGCAGCAGGCAGGTGCTCGTGGCTGATAATGGCACGCCGACCTCGACGTATGTGCGCGCTGCGGGGCGGGAGGTGACCATGTGGCCGCGGACGGGGCATACGCACCAGCTGCGGGTGCTACTGAACCATCTTGGGCGCCCGCTCATCGGCGATGACACCTATCCCACGCCGCGTCCGCTCAGCCTCTACGATTTCTCGCGCCCGCTTTCCTTGCTGCACGAAACTATATCTTTTAGAGATCCTTTATCACATTCGGAGCGTCAGTTTTTCAGTTCGCGGGGCTTAGGAACTACAATCAGGTAATTACTAACCTCCGGCAAGAAAGGCGGCCCATGGCAGACCTCAGCGTTGCGCGCTTTGCGTCCAATTTTGGGCAATTCCTTAAGTTCGGTCTTGTCGGCGGCTCGGGTACCGCGGTTAACCTCTTCGTGTATTTTCTCGCGCAGAAACTCTTTGGTGCGGCGGATATCTTTGCCGAGGACCCCTTCATGAACCTCTTCGGTTCTGCATTCCACATCCGCTGGTACCACGTCTTTGCCACCATCTCCTTCCTCGTGGCCAATACCTGGAACTACCAGCTCAACCGCATGTGGACCTTTCGGACCGTGTCCAAAGTGTCCTGGATTCGCGGTTTCTTCCCGTTCCTTTTGGCGGGAATCGGAGCGTTTATCGTCAGCCAGGTCATCCTGACGCTGCTAATGAACCCCAACTCGCCCGTGGGCCTGCCCACCGATGTCTTTGATAACTCCACCGGATTGCGCACCAAGTCCTATTGGGCGCAGGCCATTTCCATCGTCGTGGCGATGCCTATCAACTTCATCATCAACAAGCTCTGGACGTTCCGCTCCAAGCCCAATAAGCCAGTCGTCGTCGACGAGGTCGCGCCGGTTTAACTACCCGCCCTTCGCCGCCGGCCACGGCCCTGCCATCCGCACAGCCCCAGCCGCCCCAGCCGCCCTTCGCGCTCACCAGCGTGGGGCGCTGGGGTCTTTTTGTGCCCGCCGGTGAGCGGCAAGGGCAGGGAGGGGCATCGCCAAGCAGGTGCGTGTGAGGCACCCTTCCCTTCGCGCTCACGGGGAGGTGGACTTCGTGCGCAGCGCTCGCCCCCGGTGAGCGGCACGGGAGGCCTCGCCCTTCGCGCTCACCGCCAACGGTTGCCGTCGGCGAAATCTCCTCCCCGTGAGCGGCAAGGGTGGGGAGGCCGGGAGCCGCTGACGCTAGCACCCCTTCGCGCTCACGGGGCGTAGAAAACGGAAACCACCCGCCGTCCGCGGTGAGCGCGAAGGGCGGGTGGTGGAGTGCGTGATAGCGGTGGGAGTGAGCATTAGTCCTCGAGCTCGGCGTCGAGGCGGGACTGGTCGCGGCGGTTTTGTTTCCGTCGGAGTGCGGGGGAGATGAGGACGGCCGTGACGGCGCCTACGGTCGAGCAGATGAGGTAGGGGGGGGCGGCAGGGACATCGGAAAGCGTGAAGGCGTGGTAGGCGATGCCGGCGAAGCAGAGGAACATCGGGATGAGGTAGAGGGCGGTCAAAGTCCAGTTGGAGTGGACGGTGGGGGTGGCGATGTGCCTGCGCATCCAGGCGGCGCTGAGGGACGTGCCGGCGAGGGAAGGGACGATGGCGAGGGGGCGAGGAGGCTGAGGCGGCCGGGGAGGGACCAGGCGAGGATGGCGGCGACGATGAGCTCGAGGAAGGTGATTGGGGTGAGGGTGATGGCGGAGGCCTTGGTGAGGATGTCACGTTCGAACTCGTCGGTGGAGGCGCGCTCCATCTGGTTGAGGGATATGTTGGCGATGGCGTTAATCATGTTGTTCAGCTCCAAAGATTTCTTCGACTGTTTTGTTTAGTTCGTGGCAGATGTCCAATGCGAGGTGCACGGACGGGGAGTAGTTGCCGCGTTCGATATTTGCGATAGTTTGCCGGGAGACGCCGACGCGCTCTGCTAGTTCGCCTTGCGACCATTCGCGCCAGCGCCGCCACTTGCGGACCATGTTGGGTTGTCCGGCCACAACATCACCTCTCGTGTCGTGTTTACATGACCTAATGTAAAGCAAACTTTACATTATGGCAAGGGTTAGACGCACAGATGCCAGCGCCAATATGGCTGGGTGGCGGATATAGGCAGCTGTGGCTTGCGGCCTTTGAGCAGGTCACGGGTGGCTTTGATGAGGAGAATGACTTGGTCAAGGTGGTGCGTGACGTCATCGGCAGTAAAGCGCAAAACCGTGTACCCGTGCGCGGTTGCGGCGTTCTGCTTGGAGCGGTCGGCCTGAAACGCGACGCTGTGGCTGTGGTAGGTCCAGCCGTCGATTTCCACGATGAGCTTGCCCATCAATAGGTCGAACCGGTACCCACACACCAGGGCGTTGTGAACAGGGAAAATGCCTTCTGCGCGCAGCGCGCGGCTGACTTTTCGCTCCGGCGGGCTATCCGCGCCGATGGCCGAAATCCGAATCGTCTCCTTCAACGCGCGCGGTGTCCGGCCCATTCGCTTGCGGTCCCGCTCCAGCCGGCCGGGCCCCTTCTCTCCGCGATAAAACTCCTCCAGCAGCGGGCTACAGGCCCTAGCAATCTTCCGAGCGGCCCACAGGACCTGCACTACCGGCAGCCCCTTGACCAGGCTCGTTGCCTTGAGCCGGGAATGCGAGACACGGAAATTCTTGCCCCTCAGCGTCCGCGGCCCCTCCGCTTCCAGCGGAAAGGTCAGCGGCCGGTCAAGGTGAATCTCCTGCGCGGTCTTCCCCGTAAAATGAATGCGGCTCAGCCCATGCACTAGCGCCTTCGCCACCGCCAGCGGCGACCACTCGTCGGTATAAATTCCCCGGTGAACGCGGTGCAGCTTGCCCGCGCGCACCCGCCGGCGAATCGCGTCCTTGCCCAGCCCCTGCTCGCGCAACTGCGCAGTCGTCCATGCCCCCATGGCTTCAACCTAAAGAAGCAGCCGCCTCCCCGTCCATACGGCTTTCGCCAGCCTGTGGATAACCGTCCCATTTCACGGTCCCACGGTCCATTTTCGTCGCCGCCCTGTGGATAACTCCCTCCATGCCTCCCTCGACGTCCCCTTCGCGCTCACCGGGGGCCACTTAGATGCGCTGGAGCGTCCCCTGGTGAGCGCGAAGGGCGAGTGTGGTCCCAGCCCGCCCTTTGCGCTCACGCCCACGCTTTCCGATGTCCATTTCCTCATCCCCGTGACCGCGAGGGGCGGTCCCACACCCGTCGCGCTCACCGGGAGGTGAAAACGCAGTGCCCCGCCCAGCGCTGGTGAGCGCGAAGGGCGGGGTAATGGGGCGTGAGGGCAGGGACGGGTGTCAGCGGTAGGGCGTGCGGGCGGGGTAACGGGGTGTGAGGCAGTGATGGTGGGCCGGAGGCGGGGAGCGGCCGCTAGGTCAGCGGGAGCGTGGAGGTCGGGTCGATGCCGCGAACCTTGGAATTGAGCACACCCGCGATGGCGAGCACCGTGAACATGGCGGCAGCGGAGAGGAGTTGGGTGCGGGCGGTGGCATCGGTAAGCATGAGCACCGCGATGGCCGCGAAGAGGGCGAGGGCGAACCAGGTGAGGTAGGGGAAGGCCCACATGCGGATGGGGAGGGGATGCAGGGCCTCGAGTTGGCGGCGCAGGCGCAGCTGGCTGACTGCGATGAAGACCCACACGATGAGCAGGGAGGCGCCGGCGGCGTTGAGCATGAAGGTGAGCAACCAGCCGGTATCGGCGTAGTTGAGGACGACCATGAGCGCGGACAGTGCGACGGATAAGGCGATGGCGGTAGTGGGCACGCCCTCGGTATTGGTGGCGGCGAAGATGCGCGGGGCCTCGCCGCGGGAGGCGAGCGAGTGCATCATGCGGGAGGAGGCGAAGATTTGCGCGTTGAAGGCGGATAGCAGCGCGAGGACGATGATGACCTCCATGATGCCGGCTGCGCCGGGGATGCCGGCTGCGCCGGGGATGCCGGCGCGGTCGAGGACCATGGTAAAGGGCGATTCGGCGGCGGTGGAGGCGGCGTCCAGGCTGGAATAGGGAAGCAGGAACGTGATGACGAGGACGGAGCCCAAGTAGAACACAGAGATGCGCAGGATGGTGGAGCGCACGGCGTTGACGAGGGACTTTTCGGGATCCTCGGATTCGGCGGAGGCGATGGCGACGACCTCGATGCCGCCGAAGGCGAAGGCGACGGCGAGCAAGCCGGCGGCGACGCCGCCGAGGCCGTTGGGCATGAAGCCATCGGCAAGGAAGACGGATGTGCCCACGAAGGTGTGGCCGGGCAGGAGGCCGAAGATGAGGAGGACGCCGATGATGAGGAAGGCGATGATGACGACGACCTTGATGAGCGCGAACCAGTACTCGAACTCGCCGAAGGTGCGCACGCGCAGCAGGTTGACGAGGCCGAAGACGGCGACGCAGATGGCGGCGGGGATCCAGGGCGGGACGTCGAACCACGAGCCGATGAAGCCCGCGGCGCCGGTGATTTCGGCGCCGAGGACGGCGACGGTGGCGCACCAGTAGATCCACCCTTGGGTAAAGCCCGCCCAGCGGCCGATGCCGTGCTCGGCGTATTCGGAAAAGGAGCCGGAGGCGGGGATGACTGTTCCCATCTCTCCGAGCATTTGCATCACGAGGATGGCGAGGAAGCCGGCGATCGCGTAGGCGATGATCACCGCTGGGCCAGCGGCGGAAATGCCGACGCCCGTGCCAAGGAAGAGACCGGCGCCAATGGTGGAGCCAAGCCCCATCATGGTCAGGTGGCGGACCTTCAGGCCAGAACCAAGGGCAGAAGAGTTATCAGACACTTCTCCATGGTATTTCTCGGCCGCAGGGCACGGGAATTGGGGTGGCGTTAATTCTTGTGGAGGTCCTCGTTCAGCGCGACGGCCTCGGCATTCCACTCCACGGCCTCGACGGCACCAGAGACGGAATTGCGGCGCAGCAGCAGGCCGGAGGCACCAGAGAGCTGGGAGCCCTTGACGGCCTCGCCATTGCCGACGCCCAGGGCCTCAGCCACCTTGCCAAAGACGGCGACCTTGGTGCCGGCGGTGACATAGAGGCCGGCTTCGATAACGGCGTCATCGCCAAGCGAAATGCCGATGCCCGAGTTAGCGCCGAGCAGGCAGCGCTCGCCGATGGAAATCACTTCCTTGCCGCCGCCGGACAGGGTGCCCATGATGGAGGCGCCGCCGCCGATATCGGAGCCATCGCCCACGACGACGCCCGCGGAAATGCGACCTTCCACCATGGAAGCGCCCAGGGTACCGGCGTTGAAGTTGACGAAGCCCTCGTGCATGACCGTGGTGCCCTCTGCGAGGTGGGCGCCTAAGCGGACGCGGTCGGCGTCACCGATGCGCACACCGGAGGGGACAACGTAGTCCACCATGCGGGGGAACTTATCCACGGAGTAGACCACGACGGGGCCGCGGGAGGCGAGGCGGCCGCGCACCATCTGGAAATCGGACACGGCGCAGGGGCCGTAGTTGGTCCACACCACGTTATTGAGGTGGCGGAAGATGCCGTCCATGTTGAGGCCGTGCGGCTTTACCTCACGGTGGGAGAGCAGGTGGAGGCGCAGGTAGGCGTCGTAGGTATCGGTCGGGGCCTCGTCGAGGTCAGCGATGGAGGTTTCCACCGCCACGCGGGCCACGCCGCGCTCCTCATCGGGGCCGACGAGGGCGGAGAACTGCTGCGGAGTCTCCTCCAAACGCGTCGTGCCGGTGGTCTCTACTTGCTTATCGGTATGAACTGCTGGGAACCAAACGTCCAAGACGGTGCCGTCGTGGGTAATGGTTGCCAGGCCACGTGCGGATGCAGAAGTCATGGTGGCTAGCTTAGCAATTACTGTCGTACTTGTTCGCGCTTGCCCGCGGGAACCACAAAGGACAAGGCGACGAGTGCGGCAAAGAGGATGATGACGGCGATGACTTGGTTGCGGGCGGAGGGATCAAAGAGCATGAAGATGGTCAGCGCGGCCAGCGCGGCGGCGGTCGCCCACGGCAACCAGGGGTAGCCGGGCACGCGGATATCCGTGAGCTCGCCGTTTGCTTTCAACTGCGGGTGAAGCTTGAGGAAGGAGGCGACGATAAACGCCCACACAACCAAGAGGCAGCCACCGACGGCGTTGAAGAGGAAGGCCAGCAGTCCCGGCGGGTTCCAGAATTGGAGGCCCACCGAGGCGAAGGCGAAGATCATGGACAAGATGACGGCGTTGATGGGGGAGCCGGAGTGGTTGGTCTTGAGGAAGAACTTGGGCGCGCAGTGGTCCTTGGCCATGTCAAAGACCAAGCGGGAGGTGGCGTAAATTTGGGCGTTAAAGGCGGACAACAGGGCCAGCGCGATGATGGCCTCCATGAAGCCTGCGGCGAAAGGAATCTTGGCGGCCTCGAGCACCAAGGTAAACGGCGAATCGGCGGCGGCATCGGCATCTTGAATCTGGCTAAATGGCAGGGCCATGGTGATGACCACGATGGAGCCGATGTAGAAGATCATGATGCGCACGATGATGGCGCGCACTGCGGTAGCCACGTTGCGGGCGGGGTCCTCCGACTCGGCGGCGGCGATGGTGACCAGCTCGATGCCGCCGAAGGCGAAGGCCACGGCGAGCAGCCCCGCGGCGAAGCCCGGCATGCCATTGGGCAGGAAGTTATCGGTGAAGTTGGTGCCGGCGCGGGAGAGATCCATGCCGGGCAGGATGCCGAGTGCCATGAGGATGCCGACGACGAGGAAGGCGAGGATGACGGCGACCTTGATGATGGCGAACCAGAACTCGAATTCACCGAAACCGCGGACGGCGGCGAAATTCACCACGGCGAAAAAGGCCACCGCGATGAGCGCGGGAATCCACGGGGCGATATCGAACCAACTGCCGATGATCGCGGCGGCGCCCGTGATCTCGGCACCCATGACCATGATGAGCATGAACCAGTAGATCCAGCCCATCGTAAAGCGCGCCCAGTGGCCGAAAGCTTGGCCGGCGTAGGTGGAAAAGGAACCCAGGGAGGGACGCGCCGCGGCTATTTCCCCGAGCATCCACATGATGAGCGCGATGAGGACGCCGGCGACGGCATAAGAGATGAGCACCGAGGTGCCGGAGATTTGGATTCCCAATCCGACGCCCAAGAAGAGACCGGCACCCACCGCGGAGCCAAGGCCCATCATGGTGAGGTGTCGCGATTTCAATTGTGTGGCTTCGGCCATAATTACCACCTTGTGAGAGGTTATTTTTTGCAGTGAAGTGAACATTACACAATGCAACGGACCCAGCGGGGCGCTACCATGGCGGCTTGTGACTTTAGATCTATATGCCGACCCCATTGAAGTGACCAAGGCGCTCGTCGATATCCCGAGCCCCTCCCACCACGAGGAGGCCATCGCGGATGCGGTGGAAGAAGCCCTGCGTGGTCTCAACGTGGAGGTCGCCCGCTTTGGCAATACCGTGTGCGCGCGCACGAACCGCGGGATGGATTCCCGCGTGGTTCTTGCAGGCCACATCGATACCGTTCCATTGGCAGATAACGTACCGCATTGCATGGACACCGCCGAAGATGGCGCCGAGATCATGTTCGGCTGCGGCACTGTGGACATGAAATCCGGCATGGCGGTATACCTCAACGCCTTTGCTCACCTGCATGAATCGGAAGAGCTTCAGCACGACCTGACCGTCATCGCTTATGAGGGCGAAGAGGTATCCACTGAATTTAATGGGCTGGGCCACTTGCAAAAGGACCACCCCGAGTGGTTGCAGGGCGATTTCGCGCTCCTGGGTGAGCCCTCCGGCGCCATGGTCGAGGCCGGCTGCCAGGGCACGATTCGCCTGCGCGTGACGGCGCATGGCACCCGCGCGCACTCGGCCCGCGCGTGGCTCGGCTCCAACGCCGCGCACAAGCTTGCCCCCGTCATGACGCGCATTGTGGACTACGAGCCGCGCGAGGTCACCATCGATGGCTGCACCTACCACGAGGGGCTGAACATCGTCCACCTCGAGGCCGGCGTGGCCACCAATACCCTGCCGGACGAGGCCTGGATGTTCGTCAACTTCCGCTTCGCCCCGGACCGCAGCACGGAGGAGGCACTGGAGTACATGAAGGGGGTCATCGGCAAGCATGAGGACGTCACCATCGAGATCGACGACATTGCTGGCGCCGCCCTGCCTGGCCTGGGGCAGCCTGCGGCGCGTGCGCTTGTCGATGCCGTCGGTGGCAACGTCCGCGCCAAGTTCGGCTGGACCGATGTCTCGCGCTTTGCTGAGATGGGCATTTCGGCCGTGAATTTTGGCCCCGGCGATCCGGGCTTTGCGCATAAGAAGGACGAGCAGGTGCCCACGGCGCAAATCACCGAAGTTTCTACCGCTCTGCTTAATTACTTGAAGGGATAAAAATGACCCCTGACCACATGCGTACCCTGCGCGGCCCGCTCTTGCTGCGCAGCGAAGGAGAACAAGGCTCCACCTTTGACCAGCGCCTGTTGGAATCCGGCGCGGACCACGAATGGCAGCATGCCGATCCGTGGCGCGTGCTGCGCATCCAAGGCGAATTCGTCGCCGGCTTCGATGCGCTGGCCAAGCTGCCCAAGGCAGTGACGGTCTTTGGCTCCGCGCGCACCAAGCCTGAGGATGCGAGCTATCAGATGGCCGAAGAACTCGGCCGCAAGCTCGCCGAGTGCGCCTACGCCGTCATCACCGGCGGCGGCCCCGGCATCATGGAGGCCGCGAATAAGGGCGCGCACGAGGGCGATGGCCTCTCGGTGGGACTCGGCATCGAATTGCCGCACGAGCAGGGCCTCAACGAGTACGTGGACTTGGGCCTGAACTTCCGCTACTTCTTTGCCCGCAAGACCATGTTCTTGAAGTACTCCCAGGCCTTCGTCTGCCTGCCCGGCGGCATGGGCACCATGGATGAGTTCTTCGAGGTTCTCTGCATGGTTCAGACCGGTAAGGTCACCAACTATCCCATCGTGCTCATGGGCACCGATTATTGGTCTGGCCTGCTGGAGTGGATGAAAAATACCCTCGCCGCTGGCGGGTACATCAACGAAGATGACCAAGAGCTTTTCCTGCTTACCGATGACCCCGATGAGGCCGTCGCCCACATCATCGAGCGCCACAAGGTGATGAGCGATAAGCGCATTAGGGAGCCGCGTTGAGCCTCGCGCGCGTGATGGCGATAGTCAATCGCACCCCGGATTCCTTTTATGACAAGGGGGCCACCTTTGACATGGACCCCGCCCTCAAGCGCTGCGATGAGGCCATTGCGGCGGGAGCCTCCATCATCGATATCGGCGGGGTCAAGGCCGGACCGGGCGAGGAGGTGGATAGCGCGGAGGAAATCGACCGCGTCGTGCCCACCATTGCCCGCGTGCACGAGCGCCACTCAGAGGTACTCATTTCCGTGGACACCTGGCGCAGCGAGGTCGCCGAGGCCGCCATCGCCGCCGGGGCCGGGCTGGTCAATGACACCTGGGCCGGCTGGGATCCGCAGCTTATCGAGGTCGCCGGCCACCACCGCGTAGGCTACGTGTGCTCGCATACCGGCGGGATTACCCCGCGCACCCGCCCACACCGCGTGCACTTTGATGACGTCGTTGCCGATGTCATTGCTGAGACCACCGCCCTGGCAGAAAAGGCTGCGGGGCTTGGCTGCCCGGAAGATCTCACCTTCATCGATCCCACGCATGACTTTGGTAAAAACACCTATCACGGCCTAGAACTTTTGCGGCGCATTGATGAGATCGTCGACACCGGCTGGCCCGTGCTCATGGCGCTATCCAATAAGGACTTCGTGGGTGAGACCCTCGCGCGCGGGGTAGGAGATCGCGTCGCTGGAACGCTCGCCGCCACCGCCTGGGCCGCAGCGCACGGGGTGGCCGCCTTCCGCGTCCACGAGGTTGCTGAAACCATAGACGTCATCCGCATGACCGCCGCCATCCAGGGCACGGCCGCGCCCCTTGACACCACCCGTGGACTCGCATGAGCGTTTCCGTCATCATCCCCGCCCTCAACGAGGAGCCCACCGTGGCCGGCGTTATCCGCGCCTGCCTTGCCGATGACCCCCTCGAAGTGCTCGTCATCGACGCCGATTCCACCGACGACACCGCCGCAGTGGCGCGCGCAGCCGGTGCCGACGTGCGCAATTGGCGCGATATCCTGCCCGAACCGCCGCGCCCCGGCAAGGGGGAATCCCTGTGGCGCGGGGTCGCCGCCGCGCGCGGGGACATCGTCGTCTTTATTGACGCCGATCTAGAATCCGCCGCGCCCGGCATGGTCACAGCGCTCGCGGCGCCCTTTAAGGATCCGGGTGTGAACATGGTCAAGGCCCGCTATCGCCGTAGTCTCAATGGCCAACCCACCGGCGGCGGGCGCGTGACCGAATTGACTGCAAAGCCGCTCATCCGGCAATTCTTCCCGGAGCTAGCCCACATCGATCAGCCTCTGGGCGGCGAGTACGCGCTTCGCCGCTCTGCCGCGCTAGAAGTGCCCTTCGTGGAGGGCTATGGGGTGGAAGCGGGGCTGCTGGTGGACATCGGCAAGCGCGGCGGGCTGACAGAAGTCGACCTAGGCACTCGTGTCCACCGCAATCGGCCGCTTGATGAGCTCGCGCCGATGGCGGATATCGTGGCGCGCACGCTGCTCTCGCGCGCCGGGGTGAGTGCGCCGATTGCTCAGCGCCCACCGCTGCTAGGTAGGATTTAAGTCATGCTGTCCTGGATTGTGCTCATCGTGGTGCTCATTGCGTTCATTGTGATCGGAACGTGGCTGTGGGGTTCGATTTTTGGCCCCGGGACCGTGATGGACCCGCCCGATGAGCCGCAGAAGGTGCTGGAAAATAACCGCGCCGCCGCAGCTCAGGGCCGTTTTGAGGACGTGCAATTCGAGGTCGTGCCGCGTGGGTACCGCCAAGATCAGGTTGATGATCTGCTCGCGCAACTGGAGCTGGAATTAGCGGCCGCGCGGAAAAGCGGGCAAAAAGGGACTAAGCTGGAAAGAAACGAAGAAAGTTAAGGAGCCCAACTATGGCAGCAATGAAGCCACGTACCACTGGCGGCGAAATGGAAGCGGTGGTGGAATCCCGCAAGATCGTCATGCGCATCCCATCCGACGGCGGCGGGCGCATCGTTATCGAGCTGAACAAAGAAGAGGCCGCGGAGCTCGGTTCTTTGTTGACCGAGGTTTCTAGCTAGTCTGGATACATGCTTTCTCATATCGTCGACATTCTGGCCGATCCAAACGACGGCACGGCGCTTTCCGGCGCCGATGATTTTTCCCGCCTCGTTTCGGAATCCGGCCATTCCTTTGATGTGGCCAAGCAAGGGTATGTGACCTTAGCGGCCGGTGCTGGCCTGAAGCACAAGGGCGATGACATGGATATGGTCAACGCCCGCGAAGCGTACCTAGCCACCGGCCATTTCGCGCCGTTCGTTGAGTCTGTGACCGGCGCAGTACAAGACGCGCTCGATGCCAGCTCGCTGTCTGCCTCTACGCCCGCCTCGCTTCTCGAGGTCGGCGCCGGAACCGGCTACTATCTGGCCCACACGCTTGACTCCATCGACGGCGCGCGCGGCGTCGGCCTCGATATTTCCCCGCATGCGGCCAAGCACTTGGCTAAGTGCCACCCACGCGTGGGTGCCGTGGTTGCCGATGTCTGGCAGCAACTTCCCATCCGCGATGAATCCATCGACGCGATTTCCGTGGTCTTCGCCCCGCGCAACCCATCCGAATTCCAGCGCGTCCTCGCCCCCGGCGGCCAGGTCATCGTTCTGACCCCGGGCGCGGGGCACCTCGATGAGCTGCGCGAACCCCTCGGCATCCTCGGCGTGGAAGAGGGCAAGGTCGAGCGCATGTATGAGCAGGCAGAAGGCCACCTCGAGCAAGCGGCCGACCCGGTCGATATTTCCTTCCCCATTCACCTGGATAAAGCGGCCATCGCCGCACAGGTAGGAATGAGCCCGTCCGCCCGCCACATCAGCGCCGATGAGCTCGCCGAGCGAATGGCCGCCCTTCCTCCCACGCTGACGGTCACCGCCCGCGCTCGCCTAGACCGCCTCCGCGCGGTTTAATAAACGCAGGTTCACCTCGCCTTCGGCATACATACCGCCCTTCGCGCTCACCAGCAGCGCCCGGGGCGGTTCATTTGTGTTTCCGGTGAGCGCAAAGGGCGGGTGTGGAATAGGCCAGTCACCGTACCCTCCCTTGGCGCTCACAGGGAACAGCTTGCCGATACCCCTCCACCTTGCCCGTGAGCGCGAAGAGCTGGTGGCATCGGCAGGGCGGTGGCTGACGGAAAACGAGGGTGCAGAATGCGGCTAAGGACGGCATCATTTGACTCGTGCGGTCGGTCCTAGGGACAGATGGAAGGAATACTCGCCCTTCGCGCTCACGGCAAGCACATTCTGATGGCCGGAGTCGCTCGCCGGTGAGCGCGAAGGGTGGGTGTGGAGTCAGCCAGCCACCGTTGCCTCCTTTGGTGCTCACGGGGAGCTGCTTGCCGATGTCGCGACGCCTCGCCGGTGAGCGCGAAGGGCGGGCGCCGAAAGGCGGGTGGCGAGAGGCTGGCCAAAAGGCGCGTGGCGGCAGGGGGAGGGTAGCAGTATTAGAGCTTGGAACCGGAGCGCTGCCAGTCTTGTTCGATGACTGCGTCGCCGGTGGTCTCGACATCCATGCCGGAGCAGCCGCCGTCGAAATAGACGCGGGAGGCCATGGCGATGAGGCCGCCGTCGACGAAGACCTCCACCGTGGAGCCGTCTTGGATGATGGTGAGGGTGTCGGAGTCGCCATCGGCAAGCGTGGCGGTGGCGGGAGCGGAATCGGCGAAGAAGTGATCGAAGGCCTTGTTCATGGAACGATCGAGGCTGATTTCCTCGCCGGAGTGGCAGATGGTGGCGGCGGGGTTGCCGTTGCCATCGCGAAGGGTGATGGTGACGCTGGAGCCGGTGGGAACCTCCATGACGCCGGTCCAGGAGCGCGCGTAATCCGAAAGCTTGACCGCCTCGGGCAGGCCGGTGGCCGGTGCCTGGTACAAGACGCCGCCCTCGAGCGTGACCTGGCGCGGCAGGGAGAGGGCATTCGACCAGCCTTCGGCATCCCAAGAGGCGTGCTGGGTGGCGTCATCGCCGCGGCCGTTGCCGTTGAGCAGGCCGAGGATGACGGCGCGCTCGTAGCGGCTTTCTTCAGGAATCGTGCCTGCGGTGGCGTTGGTATTGCGCGGGCGGGAGAAATCGTGGCCGAAGTCCACGCGGCGGAAACCGGAGACCACCGTGAAGGTGGTATCTTCCAGCTGGCCCACGAGGTAGCCGGAGACATCGCGGCCGTCGCGCTCGAGGGTGACGAAAAGCACGTCGTAGATTTCCTCGTCGATTTCATCGCGCAGGCGCACGATGCGCGGGGAAACCACTGGGGGAATGGGGGAATCGGCGGGCACCTCGCCGTCGAGGAAGCCTGGGTCACCCTCGAAGGTGAGGCTGCCGCGCAGGGACCATGAGATGCCGTCGTGGCTTTCTAGAATGACCGGCTGCGGGGTTTCGGTGCGGCCGGATAGCGCCAGCATGAGCCAACCCATGTGGCCGTCTTCGCGGTCATCGGTGGCCCAATCGGGCACGACGGAAGGCGAGCGGAAACGGGTGTGGTCGGTGGTATTGCCGGCCACCTCGCCAAAGCGCACGACGTTGGGGTCGAGGGCTGAGGAGTCATCGGAGACCTCGCAGACATCGTCGATGCCGGAATAGCGCGCGAGGCGAATGGAGGTGCCGGTCGCGGTCACAGAGGTGAAATAGAGGTTGATGGCGTCCTCACCTTGGGCCACGGAACCCGCGCGGAGGGCGAGCTCGCCGCCGACGGGCGCGAGGACGTCATCGCAGTCCAGCCAGTTAAACGGTACTTCCTCCGAGTACGTGTGTCCCCAGCGGGCCGGGGCATCGGGAGTGGGGCGGTACTGGTAGAACATGTGCCATGTATCGCCATCACGAAGGACGCCGGCGGGCGCGTCTAGGATGCCGGCATCGGGGATGAAGTGGAGTTCGGGGCGGTGAGTCGTCACGGCATTCCTCTCTTAAATCAGGTGCGGGTTACAAGCTTGGGTTGGGGTGGCAGCTACGCCGGGGAGGAAACTCGTTGACCTGCCACGCGGTGCTTTCGCGAACTTTATGGGCCAGTGTCCGGCTGTCATGTACACCCAGAATACGGATATCTTTTAGCGCGTGCAGGGGCCCTTGCTTGCCGATGCTCCCTTAAAGCTTCGTCACCAATGTCAGCCCCGATCCCAGTGGGAGCCGGGTCACGGTGGCGCCTTCGAGCTCGCGGAGGTATTCATCGGCTTCGCGCGCGGCGGCGGTATCGCGGTCGGTGCGGGAGGTGTCGGCAACGGTGCCATCGAGAAGCGCATTGGCAAGCACCAGCGTGCCGTGCTGGTGCAGCAGGGGCCAGGCCGCCTTGATGAGGGCAGGGAGGTCGAGGGCAGCGACGTCCGCGTAAATGATCTGGTAGGCCTCGGTAGCCAGGCGTCCGAGCACGTCGAGGGGGCGCGAGGGAAGGAAGCGACCGCGGGTGGGGGCGTAGCCGGCCTCGCGGAAGGCGGCCTTGGCGCTGCGCTGATGCTCGGCCTCAGGGTCGATGCACGTGAGGATGCCGTTATCCGGCATGCCCGCGAACAGGTAGAGGCCCACGACGGAGGCGGCGGGGGTAATCGCCACGGCCTGGGGGCGGTCTACCACACCGGAAGACGTCGCCGTCAGCGTCGTGAGAAGCTGGCCGGTGGATTCATCCGGGACGGGCAGGCCGTATTCCTCGGCGTGGTCGCGGGCGCCGCGGAGAGCCGCCGAAGGCTCACTGGTGGAATCGATATAGGAGCGCAGTGCGTCATATGCGGTAGTAGTCACGATTAAGACAATAGGTAAAGTTGCGCGCAAGGGTGGCAAAAACGCGCCTAGCCAGCGAAATTGTGGTCTGTGGGAAGTATGTGACGGACTCACAGGATATTATCAGCGCAGCAGCTGGAGTTTCCGCGCCGAGTATAGAAAAATGACACCCATGACAGAAACGAAGCGCGATGCCGAGTCCGTTGCCTCCACCGATGCGAACGTGGAGTTGACCGGTACCGCGGCGTTCGATGCTGGGGAAGCTACGATGCCTTCGTGGGCCGAATTGGTGGCAGAGCATGCCGATGGCGTGTACCGCCTAGCCTACCGTTTATCCGGTGACCAGCAGGATGCCGAGGATCTCACCCAAGAGACCTTCATGCGTGTTTTCCGCTCCTTGGATAAGTACCAACCGGGTACCTTCGGCGGCTGGCTGCACCGCATCACTACGAACCTCTTTTTGGATATGGTGCGCCACCGCTCCAAGATTCGCATGGAGTCCCTGCCAGAGGATTATGAGCGCGTTCCGGGGACGGATATGACCCCGGAGCAGGCCTATACCGTGGCGAACCTGGACCCGGTGCTGCAGTCCGCGCTGGATAGCTTGGCGCCGGATTTCCGCGTTGCCGTGGTTCTGTGTGATATCGAAGGCATGAGCTACGACGAAATCGCCGAGACCCTCGGCGTAAAGATGGGCACGGTGCGCTCGCGCATCCACCGCGGCCGCTCCCAACTGCGCGCGGCGCTGGAAAAAGAGGCACAGACCAATGCGGAAGCGCGCATCTTGCTGCGCACGCGCTAGAATCGAATCATTACCTCCCCTGCCGCGTGGCAGGGGGACTTAAGTGTGAGTAATCCGTCTGTGGAATGAACGTGAGGAGGGTGTCGATGGACTCACTGCGAGGACGCCGCACCCTCTCCAGGCTCAGCGTACGGGGCGAGTTCACCCCCGCGCAGGCGAAGGCCCGGGATAAGGCAAAGGCGCGGGCGCGGCGCAGCGATTCCATCGGTCACCTTGGCCCAGAGGCCGTCGTTGCCTTCGTCGATGGGGAGATGGAACCCAAAGCCATGCACCGCGTGCGCATCCATCTAGTACACTGCGCGGAGTGTCGCGCCGACGTGCACCACCAGCGCCACGCCTCCGAGTGGGTACGTCACTGCAGCGATGATTCCGCGGTGAAGGCCCCGCAGTCCTTATTGGCTAAGCTGGCGGGAATGGCTACGGAGGGCGTGGCGCCGGGGCCCGATGCGTCGACCCCGGCGCACCGGCCGGAGCAGGATTTTCTGGATAAAGTCGAGACGGTGGTACGCGCGATTAAACACAATCAGCGCGGGCAGAACTAAACGGAGGGCGAGGATTTAATCGTGTTTTCTTCCATTGGCTGGCCTGAGATTATTGTCATTGTCCTCCTCGGCATCGTCATCATCGGCCCGGAGCGCATGCCGGAGGTCATCAAGGACGTGCGCGCGGCCATCTATGCCGCCCGCAAGGCCATCAACAACGCGAAGGCCGAGCTCAATGGCGAAATGGGGTCGATCTCCGCGGAATTCGATGATATCCGCGGCCCGCTCAATCAGGCGGCGCAGTGGACGCGGCTAGGCCCCAAAGGCGCTATTACCAAGGCGCTTTTCGATGGCGATGATTCCGCCTGGGACGACTTCAACCCCAAGAAGATGGCCGAAGACATCAAATCCGGCACCGCGCCGAAAGAACCCGAACAGCGCGCGCAGGACAACAGTGGTGCTACCCGGCCCACCTTTAACTATGCCGAGGTATATGGCGATACCACCGAAACGACCCAGCAGCCGGCGCAGCAGCCGCCCCAGCAACAACAAAAGCCGCAGCGCGGTGGGGAAGATTCCACCGGCGGCGGCTCTGAGTGGAGCGACGTTACCTAATACAACGCGCTCTTAGTTCACACCCAAGTTGAGGCTCTTGCCCACGAGGGAATCGGAACGGATGGCGAGCTGATCAGCCACCGCCCTGATTTCCTTGGCGGCAGGGGAGTCAGGTGCCTCGAGTACGATGGGTGTGCCGGCATCGCTATTCGAGCGCAGGGCCGGATCCAGCGGCACGGAGGCCAGCAGTGGCACCTCGTGGCCCAGGATGACGCCGAGGCGGTCTGCAACAATCTGGCCGCCGCCTTCACCAAAGACGTCCATGGTGGAGCCGTCCGGCATGACCATGGCGCTCATGTTCTCAATCACGCCGGCCACCCGCTGGCGCGTTTGCTGGGAGATGGAACCGGCGCGTTCGGCCACTTCTGCCGCAGCTGCTTGCGGCGTGGTGACGATGAGCAGCTCTGCATTCGGGATGAGCTGCGCAACGGACAGCGCGACATCGCCGGTACCCGGAGGCAGGTCGAGGAGGAGAACATCGAGATCGCCCCAGAATACGTCCGCCAAGAACTGCTGCAGTGCGCGGTGGAGCATAGGTCCGCGCCAGACGACGGGCGCGTTACCCTCCACGAACTGCCCAATCGAGATGTGCTTAATGCCGTGGGAGATGGGAGGCAGCAGCATTTCATCATCAAGCACGGTGGGGCCGTCGGTCGAGCCGAGCAGGCTGGGCACGGAGTGGCCGTAAATATCGGCATCGACAATGCCCACCTTCAGGCCCTTATCCGCCAGCGCGGCGGCTAGGTTGACGGTCATCGAGGACTTGCCGACGCCACCCTTACCCGACGCCACCGCAAAGACGCGGGTCGTCGAATCGGGCTTCGCAAAAGGAATCTCGGGTTCGGCCTGGCCGCCGCGCAGCTTCTGTTTCAGCTCGCGGCGTTGCTCATCGCTCATCGCGTCCATGGTCACGGTAACCTTGCCAACGCCGTCGATGTCCTCGACCGCGGCGCGGGTATTGGTCTCGATGGTGGACTTCATGGGGCAGCCCGCGATGGTCAGATAAACGCCAACGGTGACGTCGTTTCCTTCGATATCGACCGATTTCACCATATTCAGTTCGGTGATGGGGCGGCCGATTTCTGGATCCTGTACGTGGGAAAGAGCCTCGCGTACGACTGATTCGGTAATAGAGCTAGACATAACTCTTGCCATCTTAGTCACGGCGCTACCTCAGGTAAACACGCTTGCACGGTAGACTCTGTGGGACACTTAAATCCATCCGTTTGTATCGGTGACCTAGCAGAATCAGAAGGAGCACACTCAGTGAAGCGCAGCCCCGCCCGTCGATATGCCCGCGCTACTGTTACCGCGGTGGTAGGCGCTGCATTGCTTGCTGGGTGTTCAGACAAAGTCGATACCAGTCCCGCTGCGGCACAATCCGAGCCGGAACAGGTGCAGATCGTCGTTGACCCTGCAGAAACAGATCAGCTCATCTTGGGCGAGGTATTCCGGCAGTCGCTCTTGGAGGAAGGACGCACAGCCGAGCTGAAGGAAGAAGAAACCTTCAAAACACATGGAGGCAAGGGCAGTTCCCTAAACCCGGAAGGCAACTTTTACGTCGGCTGCACCGGCAACTTTTTAAGCCACTTTAATCCCGGTGAGGCGCGCGATATCTCGGCGGAATATAAAAAGGCAGAAGAAGACAGTGAGCCGGGCGGGGAAGACTTTCTTGCCCGCACCCATATCGCGCTCATGTCTACCTTGCCCACCCAACTTGCTACCGTCGAGCCATCCGGCGCTCACGGTTGTGAGGATGCACAACCAGAGCTGCCAGAAAACTTCGTGGTCATCTATAGCGACAGCCTCTTTGACCGCGAAGAAGAAAAATCCGTCGCCGCGGTCACCAAATTCATCACGCAAAAAGACATCTCTGACATGGTGGAGGCTCTAGAGGATGGCGAAGAGCTGAAGAAGGTCGTCCACGAATGGATGGAAGCCTCCGGACTGGACATTGTCAATGAAGAAAGCGACTCCGGCTCCTCCGGTGGCTCGGATCTGAGCAGTTCTTAAGTAAGCGGCGCGGTCCGTGCTACCCACTTACCGCCCTTCGCGCTCACGGGCAGCCGCCCTTTAACATGCGATCGCCCCCTCCGTGACCGCGAAGGGCGCCCGGCGTCGCCATCAGCTACCGCCCCGCCCTTCGCGCTCACGGGCGCAGCTTGTCGATGCCCCTACCATCTCGCCGGTGAGCGCGAAGGACGAGTAGGTGACCGGTGTGAGGCGAAGGAGGGGAGCTGAAGGTAGGGAGAGCAGGAACGGCGGCGAGGTAGGAGGACCGAGGAGAAGGCAGCAGAAACCATGAAAATGCCCCAGTGAGGAAATAACCTCACTGGGGCATTCAGCGCTGCAGCGCGCTAGGTGCCTTTTCAGCGGTTACACGTGGTTAAACGTCGAAGGCCTCTTCAAGCAGGTTCTTCTGCTCAATCTGGTGTACCTTGGCGTTACCCGTAGCCGTAGAGGACTGGGCGCGGCGGGAGACGCGGACCATTTCCGGCATATCCGGAATGAGGTCGCGCAGGTGCTCGTTGTAGAACGGCCATGGGCCCTGGTTGGCGGGCTCATCCTGTACGAACCGGACCTGGGTGGCGTTCGGGTACATCTCGAATGCCTCGCTTAGGCGGTTGAACGGAATCGGGTGGAGCATTTCCACGCGGACGATGGCGATGTCATCGCGGCCGTCGGCCTCGCGCTTCTTCTCCAAGTCCCAATAGAGCTTGCCGGAGACCAGCATGATGGTCTTGACCTTGTCCGTGTCGCCGACCTTCTTGTTATTGACGTCCACGAAGTGGGGGTCATTGATAACGGAGCGGAACTTCTTGACCTCGGTGAACTCCTCAACGGAGGAGGTAGCGGCCTTGTTGCGCAGCATGGACTTCGGGGTGAAGACGACCAACGGACGCTTCATCTCGCCCAAAGCCTGGCGGCGCAGCAAGTGGAAGTGGTTAGCCGGGGTGGACGGCTGGGCCACGGTCATAGAACCTTCCGCGCACAGCTGCAGGTAGCGCTCGATGCGGGCGGAGGAGTGGTCCGGGCCTTGGCCCTCGTAGCCGTGCGGCAGGAGGAGAACCAGGCTGGACAGCTGGCCCCACTTGGCCTCACCGGAAGACAGGTACTCATCGATGATGGTCTGGGCACCGTTGGCGAAGTCGCCGAACTGAGCCTCCCATGCCACGAGGGCATCGGGGTTACCCACGGTGTAGCCGTATTCGAAGCCCATGCCGGCGAACTCGGTCAGCGCGGAGTTGTAGACCATGAACTTGCCGCCGTTGTCCTTGGACACGGCCAAGGAGTTGAGCGGGTTGTACTCGTTGCTATTGCGGGGATCGAAGGTCACGGCGTGGCGCTGGGTAAAGGTACCGCGGCGGGAATCCTCGCCGGCCAGGCGCACAACCTTGCCCTGGTTAGCCAGGGAACCGAAGGCGAGCAGCTCGCCCCAGCCCCAGTCGATGCCGCCTTCGCGGACAGACTTCGCACGGTCCTTGGCTACCTTGGCCACGCGTTTGTGGTACTCGAAGTCCTCGGGTGGGTTGCCGTAGGCATCGCCAAGCTCGACCATCTCTTCAGCGGTGATGGAGGTATCCAGACCGTGGGTGAGCTCCTGCGAGGAGGTAATACCGGTCTGTTCCTTCGGGCCGGCCTTCTCGGCTTCCTTGTGCTCGGTGAACACGGACTCCATCTGGTCGTGGAAGTCGCGCGCCGCTGCCTCGGCGTCTTCAGCAGACAAGTCGCCACGGCCGATGAGCTCGTTGGTATAGTGCTCGCGCACCGGCTCGTGGTTCTCGATGACCGAGTACAGCTGCGGCTGGGTCATGGATGGGTCATCGGCCTCGTTGTGGCCGCGCAGGCGGTAGACCACGAGGTCAATGAAGACGTCCTTGCCAAACTGGCGGCGGTATTCTGCGGCCATCTGGCCTACCCAGACAACGGCCTCTGGGTCATCACCGTTGACGTGGAAGACCGGGCAGTCAAAGCCCTTGGCCAGGTCGGTGACGTAGTGGGTGGAGCGGCCGGAGTCCGGGGTGGTGGTAAAGCCCACCTGGTTGTTGACCACGATGTGGACGGTACCGCCGTTGGTAAAGCCGCGCAGCTGGGAGAGGTTGATGGTCTCCTGCACGACGCCGAGGCCGGTGAAGGACGCATCGCCGTGGAGCATGACGGGAACGACGGAGTAGCCGTCCTTGCCCTTGTCCAAGATGTCCTGCTTGGCGCGGGCGATGCCCTCCATGACTGGGTCGACGGCCTCGAGGTGGGACGGGTTGGCGGCAAGGGTGACCTTGATTTCGCCATCGCCGAACATCTGCAGGTGCTCGCCCTCGGAGCCCAAGTGGTACTTCACGTCACCAGAGCCGCCGAGCTGGCCGCCCTTGTAGTTGCCGTCGAACTCGCCGAAGATATCTGCCAGCGGCTTGCCGACGATATTGAACAGCACGTTCAGGCGGCCACGGTGCGGCATGCCCATGACGACCTCGTCGAGGCCCTGGCCCGCAGCGGTGTCGATGATGGAATCCAGCAGCGGGATGAGGGTCTCGGCACCCTCGAGGGAGAAGCGCTTTTGGCCCACGTACTTGGTCTGCAGGAAGTTCTCGAATGCCTCGGCGGCGTTGACCTTCTGCAGGATGTACTTCTGCTCGGCATTGGTCGGCTTTGGCATGCCGGCCTCGAGGCGGTCCTGCATCCAGCTGCGCTCGTCGCGGTCCAAGATGTGGGTGTATTCGGAACCGACCTTCAGGGTATAAGCAGCGCGCAGGCGGGAGAGCACCTCACGCAAGGTCATCTGTTCCTTGCCACCGAAGCCGCCGACGTTGAAGACGCGGTCCAGATCCCAGATGGTCAGGCCGTGCGTAGCGATGTCGAGGTCGCGGTGATCGGGGCTAGGCAGGCCGGGCTGGGACCAGCCGAGCGGGTTGACATCGGCAAGCAAGTGCCCGCGGGAGCGGTAGGACTCGATGAGCTGCATGACGCGGGTGTTCTTGTCCACGCCAGAGTTGGGGATGTCCTGAGCCCAGCGGAAGGGCTCATAAGGAACGCCCATGGACTCGAAGAGCTCGTCCCAGAAGGCGTCATCAACGATGAGCTTGCCGATGGTGCGCAGGAACTCGCCGGACTCTGCACCCTGGATGACGCGGTGGTCGTAGGTGGAGGTCAGCGTGACTAGGCGACCGACGCCGAGGTCAGCCAGGCGGTCAGCGGAGGCGCCGGCGAACTCTGCCGGGTAATCCATGGAACCAACGCCGATAATGGAGCCTGCGCCCTTGGTCAGGCGGGCAATGGAGTGGCGGGTGCCGATGCCGCCCGGGTTGGTCAGGTTAATGGTGACCCCTGAGAAGTCATCCATGGTGAGCTTGTTCTTACGGGAACGGGTAACGATGTCTTCGTAAGCCTCAATGAACTCAGCGAAGGACTTGGTCTCGCATTCTTTGATGGCGGCAACCACGAGGGCGCGGGAGCCATCCTTCTGCGGGAGGTCGATTGCCAGGCCCAGGTTGATGTGCTCAGGCTGGACGACGAAGGGTTTGCCGTCCTTTTCCTCGTAGCGCACGTTCATGCCAGGGTGCAGCTGTACGGCCTTGACCATGGCGTAGCCAATAATGTGGGTAAAGGAGATCTTGCCACCGCGGGTGCGCTTCAGGTGGTCATTGATCATGGAGCGGTTTTCCCACATGAGCTTGACCGGCATATCGCGCACGGTGGTAGCGGTAGGAATCTCAAGGGATTCTTCCATGTTCTTAGCAATAGCCTTGAACATGCCCTTGAGCTGGCGCTCGTCGCCGCCCTTATAATCTTCTAGGTTATCCAGCGGAGACTGCGCATTCTTGCCCGCAGAATGCTTTGCCTTCGCGGACTTTTCTTTGGCCCTAGATACAGACTCTTTCACGTTGGTATCGCGGGCCTCTTGCTTGCGGGCGGTGGTAGTGCCTTCGGTCTTCTTGGCCGAGGACTTAGACTCTGCCTGTGCCTTCTTTGGCTGTGGCTTAGATGCTTGAGAAGGAGCCGCAGCTTCTGGCTGCGCCTTGGGCGCGCCGTTTGCTTCGAAATAGTCGCGCCACTCCTTGTCTACGGAGCTAGGATCCTTGGAGTACTGCTGGAACTGCTCGTCTATCAGCCACGCATTCGGGCCGAAGATGCTCGATGTGCTCACGGCAGGTATTCGCCTCATTTCTCTGCTTTAAAATGGTCGTTTATTCGACTTTAGTCCGGACTTTGTACGAGCGCATTTCTCACCCGCCAAAGTGTCTGCCTATATGATACGGGCCAATCCCTCACCTTCACTATGTCAGGGGTAGCGAATTCGCTCTAAACGATCACCACTAACCCGCCTTTGTGTGGGAAAGAGGGGAGAGCTGCTGGCGGGCGTATTCGATGACCTGATTGGCCAGCTTGCGGTTGGCCTTTGTACCGATGACCGCCCCGATGCCCATAGGCATGAGCTTGCCCACCCATGCCCACTTCATGCGCTTGGTGATCTGCTTGGTAAATACCTTGGTCAACCTGCCATTGATGCCAGATAGTGTGGGCCCGGAAAAGCGGGAGAGCGAGGCAACCGAACGCGCCCCCGTGACCGTGCCGAGGTCTCCAACGAAGGTATCGACCACCGCGGAGCCCTTCGAGCCTGTCAATACCACCAGTACGAGGGCGCGGCGACGCTCGGGCGAGGAGATATCGTCGCCGCGCAGGTACGCGGACGCCAGGATGTACCACGCAGCGGCTTCAAGAAAGACTACGGATTCCGCACCAATGGTGGCCGCGCCCGTAAATAGCCCAATGCCGGGCACGGATGCGGAGGCACCAGCGGCCGCGCCCGTGCCGGATGTGATATTGATGAAGTGTTTGTTAATAAAGCCCTGCAATTCTTGGTCAGTGGCTTCTGGGTGGTGCTTCTTTAGGCTCGTGACGTATTTGGAAATAACACCAGATTGCACGGATACGGCGCGGTCCAAGGAATTCAGCAGCGCCTTGGTAAAACGGCCGCTGTGCTCCGGATCGATGTCATATGTGTCAGTAGCTGCTTTATCCGGGGTGGATTTTTTAAATATGGACATGCCTTCTCCCACACCAATCCTTAGTTTGTTGGGGTAGTGGTATCAATTGATTTTTTACCTAGCATAGCCCTGACCTTGAAAGAAGGGGCCGCCAGGTGCGATTCAGATCGCCACCGGCGCGCAACCTACCTAAGGTAGGGAGTATGCCTTACCCGCAGGATGGTCAACGCGACAGTAGGGACTCTTATTCCGAAGAGTCCACCGCTGCCGCGCGCTTGCGGGCCATGCGCGCACACGAGCGCGCCCGTCAGGCCCACGAGCGGGCACAGAATGCCTACGCGGATGAGGTCACCGTGCGCACGACCTCCGGCTGGGTGCGCGGGGTCATCGAAGAAGACCTGCGAGTAGATCGCCCCATTAGCGCCGGGCCGGTGCGCACGTGGCGCGGCATTCCTTTCGGTGCCTCTACGGCCGGCGACAGCCGCTTTCGCGCCCCACGCCCGGCACCGCGTTGGGAGGGCGTGCGCGATTGCAGCCAATTCGGGCCAATTGCCCCACAACCCACGTACTCCTGGACCGACCGCATTGTCGGCTCCGAGGACTGCCTGTACCTCGACATCGTGCGCCCCCGCACGGAGGAAAAGCTGCCCGTGGTGGTGTACCTGCACGGCGGCAGCTTCATCATGGGCTCGTCCCACATGCTCATGCTGCGCGGGTTTGAGCTCGCCACCCGCATGAACGTGGTCTACGTATCCATCAACTTCCGCCTCAACGCCCTGGGATATCTCGATCTGCGCAGCCTCGGCGGCGAGTGCAGCGCCAACCCCGCCGTGGCGGATCAGATTCTGGCCCTGAAATGGGTGCGGGAGAATATCGCTGCCTTTGGCGGCGACCCAGACTCGGTCACCCTCATGGGCGAATCCGCCGGCGGCGCCGCGGTGCTGGCACTGATGACCAGCCCGCCCGCCGAAGGGCTCTTCCACCGCGCCATTGCCCAGTCCCCACCCATTGCGTTGGTGCATTCCCGCGCCCAATCCACCTTGTGGGCCCGCGAACTCGCACGCCGGGTGGGCCTGCCGCGCCGGGTGAGCGTGGATGACCTGCGCCAGGAAGACTGTGCGGATGTGGTGCGCTCCGGCCAATCCATGATGTGGCGCGCCGGCGAGCTACTGCACTTAAACTCCTGCTACGCGCCCACGGTGGACGGCGAGCTATTGCCCGAGCACCCCATCACCGCCTTTGAGCAGGGCCACCAGCACAAAATCCCGCTGCTGATAGGCACGAATTCGGACGAAGCCAGCTTTGGCAAGTTCCTCTTTCAGCGCCAAAGCGCCCGAGAGCGCGCCGCCCTGCGGCTCTTGGCCTCCTACGATCCCCACCACGCCCCCGAGGTCGTCGCCGCCTACCGCGGTGCGGTCCGCCGGGAAGATTTTGCGCACTTGCTTGCCGATGCCCTCTTCTGGGCACCTTCCACCCGCATCGCCAGCGCCCACTCTGAAGTGGCCGATACGTGGATGTACCGCTTCGACTTCGCCTCTGCCGTCTTGAAGTGGCTGGGCTTAGGCGCCATGCACTCGATGGAATTGGGCAATGTCTTTGGTGATCCCCGATCCTCGCGCGCCTCCTTGCTAACTGGCTGGGGCTCGCGGGCTGAGATGGAGGAATTGACCTCCACCATGCAGGAGCACTGGGCCGCGTTCATCCACGGCGGCAGCCCGAAGGCGCAGTGGCCGCGCTATGAGGGCGGTGAGCGCGCGACCATGATCTTTGATGAACAGGCCTATATCGTGCACGCCCCCAATGACGGTCGCCGCAAGGCGTGGGAGGATTACCACATGGTGGAGTGGGGAAGTGGGCGCCCAGAGCTGGTGCGCTCCCTTGGTTTCCAACCACACCGGCGGGATTAGCGGTAGAATCCAGGGTGACCGCGGGCGGCGTCTTGCCCACCGCGGGGACCTCTGCTTCCGAAGGATGGATTTTTCACCACCATGAGCTTTTTCGAAGATATCGCTTCCGCATTGGACGCCGAGGGCATTGAGTCCCGCGTCAACGAAGACGTCATGTTCGTTCCAATCACCTCTGATTTGGAAATCCAGTTTGTTGAAATCGATCCTCTCTTGCCGGCGGCCAATGTGTACATCGCTGCCGCGGATGTGGATGAAGACGATGAAGAATTCGAGGCCGTCTTGGTCTCCGTCGCCTTTTCCGTCGACGACGCCGTAGAGGCCGTCTCCCGCCACATCGCCACCGACCAGGTTGTTACCGTCCTCCGGGACCTCTTGGAAGGCACCGATGAGCGCATCGCGGAATTGGAGTTTGACCAGGATGAACTCAACCCGCACCTGGTGGTCGCGGAAGTAGGCAACGATTCTGAGCTGCGCGTATTGGTAGAAACCATCGACGGCGTGCCCTCTGCCATCGTGCGCTTCTTGGCCTTCGACTTCGATGAAGAAGACATGGAAGAGCTCGAGGATGAGGCCGTGACGGAGCTGTGGCAGGTGGACGAGGAAGGCGAGGACCTCGATGAAAACGAGCGCCTTGCCCTCTTTGACAACACTGACTCCGATGACATCCCCATCGTGGAAGTCCCCGCTGAGGCCCTGGAACTGGGCACCTACACCGATTTCGACCGCCTCTTTGACGTGCTCGGATTGGTCTCGGAGCAGGCCCTGGACTGGGAAGCCCAGCTCGTCAACTTCGATGAGGACGATTTCGAAGAACCAGACGTCTACGACATCTTCTGCGAAGACGCCGATGATGACGCGGACGAGGCCCTTGAGTTCTTCGATACCTTCACCGAAGACGACGACGCTGACGCTGACGACGAGGGCGACAACAACTAAGCCCCTAAGCCGCTTGCTGGAATCCCGCGAAAAGGGATTCCGGAGAGCGTACGGGCTTAAAGGCGCTATCCACCAGCCACACGTAGGTGGCATTGGGTCCACGGGAAATCTCGTGGACGGCGCCAGCTAACTCGGCGGGGACAAGCGTGCGCACCCATCCTTCCGCCGTGGCGGGATCGACTATCTGCCCAAAGTTATCGGTGATGCGAATGGTGATGAGGTAGGCGGGGATGCGGCTTTCGCCGAACCCGCGGATCCGCGCCTTTACTCGTGCTCCCACGCGGTGGCGGGTAATGCTCATGCTGTAGTCCGCGCCGCCTGGTGTGGGTGGCAGTTGCTTTATGGGCGGGCGCCACGTCGGGGTGGGGCGAGCCAAGGACCGCGGGTGGTGCATGATGGCGGAAATTGAGCTGACGGTCTCATAGTGGTGATAGGCCAAGTCGGCGGCGATTTCCGTAGCCGTGGCGCTGGGCTGACTGGGTACTGTGTGCGAAAAGTTCTTATCTACGTTGTGCATGGCCCTTACTCTAAACCGCAAGGCCGACACGAGTTCGAACAATACAAACACAAGTTCGAAAAGGTAGCTTAAATAGATTTCAGACCTTCAAAGGCATAAGGTTGCACGTGCTATGAAGAGTGCTAATGCCGAACCGGCGCCCTACGAAAAGCCCAAGGTGCCGCGGGAAATCTGGGTAATGGTAACGGCGGCGTTCATTATCGCCTTAGGTTATGGCCTTATCGCACCGCTTTTGCCGCAGTTCGTGGTCAGCTTCGATGTCTCGATGGCCGCCGCCGGCCTGGTGGTCTCTATCTTCGCCGCCTCCCGGCTGATCTTCGCGCCCGTGTCTGGCTCGTTGGTAGACCGCGTCGGCTCGCGCCGCGTCTACCTGGTGGGCCTGATGACCGTTGCCGTGACCACGGGCTTGGTCGCCATTGCCCAAGAGTATTGGCACATCGTGGTGTTGCGCGCCCTGGCAGGTCTTGGCTCGACCATGTTTACTGTCTCCGCGATGGGCCTTATCGTGCGCCTGTCTCCACCGTCGATTCGCGGTAAGTGCTCCGCCACCTATGCCACGGCATTCCTGCTGGGCAATGTCGCCGGCCCAGTGCTCGGCGCCAGCCTGTCCTTCCTGGGCTTTCGCTGGCCATTTTTCATCTACGGCATTGGCGTGATGCTTGCTGCGTTCGTTGTCTGGTGGCAGATGCCGCGGGTCAACCACTCCCAATCCACTACGTCGGACCTGCCTCCCATGCGCCTGCAGGAGGCCTGGGGTGATACCGCTTTCCGCGCGGTGCTGACCTCCAACTTCGCCCACGGTTGGATCAATATGGGCGTACGCGTGTCCGTCCTGCCGCTTTTCGCCGCCGCGATTTTCCATAATGGCGCCGCAGCCTCGGGCCTAGCCCTCGCCGCCTTCGCCGCAGGCAATGCGATTATTCTTCAGTTCTCCGGCCGGTGGTCCGATCTCCATGGCCGCAAGCCGCTTATCTTGATTGGCTTGGTCGGCTCCGCCATCTTCATGGTGCTAATGGGCCTGGCCACCAGCGTGTGGTTCCTCTTGCTCGTATCCGCCCTTGCGGGTGCAGCATCGGGCCTAATCAATCCTTCCCAGACCGCCGCGGTGGCAGACATCGTGGGCAACGAGCGCTCCGGCGGCAAGGTATTGTCCGCCTTCCAGATGGCAGGAGACCTCGGCCAGATCGTGGGACCCATGCTCATTGGGCTGCTTGCCGATGTCTATGGCTTCCCCACAGCCTTCACCGTCTGCGGTGCCATTGCCATCTTCGGCATTATCGCCTGGCTCTTCGGCCGCGAACCCCGCCAGGAGTCCACGGTGGAAGTAGAGCGAATGCCGAAAAAATAGTTGACGGCAACCGCTCAGTGCCGGCTAAGTTATGCGCGTGTGGATGACTTAAACGCGCGCTTTCTTGATGCGGTTAATAACGCTTTGATTATTTGGGTACGGCTTCATAATGCAGACGTAGTTGTAGGCCGCGCCTGGTGGATGGAAGAAAATACTTGGGTGCTTCGCCGGCTTGAGGACGGTACACGCCGGCGCATCCCTCTCTACGAGGTCGAGAGCTTAAGGGTGATCGGCGCGTACCTTGAAGATTACGAGCAACAGGGCTAGAAGAGCCCTGCGACCTGGGACACGCACAGGTAGACAAAGGCCGCAGAAATGATGCCCATCAGGGTGTTGATGAACCAGCCATTGCGCCATTTTTTCGGGGTGTGCTTGGTATTCAGCAGAACCAAGAGAGTAAGTCCCAGGAAGGGCATGAAGAATGCGCCCAAGACGCCGTAGCCAATGATCAACCCGGTGGGCTTGCCCAGCAGCAGGAGCAGCATCGGTGGGAAGGTCAACCAGATGAGGTAAGCGCGGTAGTACTTACCGCCCGTGCTGGTGCTGGGGTGGCCTTGTGGGAGGTTCTTCAGGTGCCCAACGTAGTCCGCAAACATGAGGGACACACCGTTCCACACGCCCAAGCAGGAAGAGAATGCGGCAGCGAAGAATCCGACGATGAACCACTTAGAAATAAAGGTTCCGTAGCGAGCCTCCAGCACGTCCGCCATGTCCACCAAGCCCTGGTCGTTATCGGAGACAGCGACATTAGCGCTGTACAAAAGCTCGGCACCAAGGACCAGCGTAGCTAGGACGAAGATACCGGTGACGGCATAGGCCACCGAGTTGTCCATGCGCATGACCTTCATCCACTTGGGCGTGAACCACTTCTTTTCTCGCAGCCAGTAGCCATAGGCAGCAAGGGTAATAGTGCCGCCGACACCGCCGGCGATGGAGAGCACGTAGACGAAAGACCCATCCGGGATGGTGGGGACGAGGCCGCGCAGAATCTCTGGCAAATTAGGCGCTGTAATTGCGGCGATGCCCACCACAGTGACGAACATGATGCCAACTAATACGGCGGCAAGCTTTTCAAAGAGCTGGTATTGACCCAACCACGTAAGCGCAAAGCACAATACGCCGGTCAGGATAGCCCACATGGTCAAGCTTGTCCCGGGGAAGAGTGCGCTCAATGCCAAGCCGGTGCCGGACATGGCGGCGGCGCCATATACCAATCCCCAGATGACGATGTAGGGCGCGAAGTACCACGAGGTCCAGCGCCCTAGTTCCCGCCAGCCGTGGAACATGGTGTTTCCGGTGGCCAAGCTATAGCGGCCGACGCCTTCCACCAGCACGATTTTCATAATCGTACCGACGATGACGGCCCACAACAGTGCGTAACCGTAGCGCTGGCCGGCAATCATGGTTGCCACCAGGTCGGCGGCACCGACGCCGGTAGCTGCGGCGACCAAACCCGGACCAACGAGGGTCCATTTCACCTTTGCTTGTGGCTCAGAGTTGTGTGTCTGTTGGCCTTCGGCGGATGTTACGCCGGTGTGGTTATCTGAATGGCTCATGACACTTCCTTAAGTGGCTATGGTGTGAATCACTTAAGAGAAATGTATCACTCTTGACTGGTAGAGTGCAGCCCAATTATTCAACCATGCGTGCTAAGCGACGGTCCGGCCAGCAGCGTACAGCGCCTTTGGCATGGTTCTTTGCAGCTTCCATTGGAACTGAATGGGCTTTTCACCGTGGTGGGAAACATAATCCACAGCACCCAAAAATGTATAGGCGCTCGCGGTGCCCACTGAGTTCTTCTTAGTAAAGCGAGAGGCGATAAGAATCTTCCCGCCGAGCTCATCATGCCGAATATAACGACGTGCGGCCTTCGATTTTAGAGTTGTTGTCGATTGCGATTCCCAGTGGAGGAGATCCGGTGAAATCGGGTAGTCCCGGTAATTCGTGGTGGCGCTAACTTGATCGTCTTTTTGGAAAGTCACCAAGAATAAGTCCATGTTCATCTCGGGGAAGTATTTCACTCCCTCGCGCGGAAGGCTGACCAGTTTTTCTAATTCGCCAGTTTGCAAGGCGCCGACTAACTCTGCCAGAGAGTAGTCTGCGTGAGTTTCCAGAACGGTGTCGTCACTAGGCTGCGGGATAATGCGCGAAGCATCGTTTTGTAGCCGCATGACGTGTTCAAGTTCCCAAATAACTCGCGGGTGCTCTCGCAATATCCCCAGCGCTTGGTCAAAAGAAGACGGGCTGGGTGCATTGGAATTAGCCCAAAAGCCCAAGACCAGCATTCGTGCAAAGGCTTGATCAGTGGGCGACATATCGCCGAATTGCGAAGTGGAGGATTTTAGGATTCGAAGATAAGCCTCAATGCGTGTCGCATCATTGACGTGGAGGAAAACTTTAATCCGGTTGAGTAAGAAGCTTTCCATCTCATCGTCACGTGGCTCGAGGAGGCCTTCCTCGCGCAGGAGGCGGGTCCAGGAGTATTTGTTGGGGCGATAAATATCCTCCAATTCGAGGTTTGCCTCGTCGAGGAATTCTTTGAGATCGGTAGTTCGCAATTCCGCCACCAGCGCACGCACTTTCCGCAAGTTGCTCCGTGTCGTCTTCTTTACGTTGTTGAGGACCTGTTCCGTCGTCGATTCATCGAATTGGATGTGCGTTCCCGGCGGCGTGGTGGGAAAGCCCTGCTCTATCTCGGTGAGTAGATGTTTCCCGCGTTTTCTCGTTAATGCATTGAATTTACGCTCAAAATCGTATTCAACATGCTGTTGGCCAATGAAATCGAATACGGTACAAGAATCCTTTCCGGGAGCAAGGCGAAGACCGCGGCCAAGTTGCTGTAGGAAGATAACCGGGCTTTGGGTTGGCCGGAGCAAGAGCAGTGTATTGACCGCTGGGATGTCGACGCCCTCATTGAAAATATCAACGGAAAAGAGAGCCTTGATGGCGCCGCTTTCGAGTTGTTGAATGGCTTCTGCGCGTTCAGAAGAAGTTAATTTGCTCGTTACGGCCTGGGCTGGAATTCCAAAGTGCTGAAATTGCTGGGCCATATGCTCTGCGTGGGCAATGGAGACGCAAAAGCCGATCGCCTTCATTTCAGAAAGATCGAAAATCCGTTTATCCAGTTCATTAAGAATAAAGCGCGTCCGTTTTTCACCAGACTTGATATAAAACTCTGACAACTCGTTGGTGTTGTAATCTTTCTTGCCCCTGTTCCACGTAAGCGAAGAAAGATCCGTACCGTCTGCAATTCCGTAATAATGCATGGGAACCAAAAGTTGCAGGCGCAAAGCATCCCAGAGGCGAAGCTCATGGGCAATGCGGTAGTCAAAGTACTGTTGGACATTTTTGCCATCGCCGCGCTCAGGTGTTGCGGTCAGCCCAAGTAATTCGTCTGGTTCAAAATGGCTAAGAAGCGCGTTATATGTTGGAGCTTCTGCATGGTGGAATTCGTCGATGACCACCACATCGAATTGATCCGGCGCGAGCTTTTCTAAGCGAGTGGAATTGAGCGACTGAACGCTCGCAAATACGAAGTCCCAGCGCCGGGGCTCGGTGCCATCGACAAGCAACTCGCCAAAGTTGGCATCCTTGAGCACCTCGCGGTACGTACGCCGCGCTTGGTGAAGAATTTCTTTGCGGTGTGCGACGAAGAGCAAACGTGGGCGACGCTTCCACTGCCGGCAAAGATTGAGGTAATCCAGGGCAGCTACGACGGTCTTGCCGGTGCCTGTCGCCGCAACGAGTAGGTTTTTGTGGCGATCCTTTACCTCACGTTCGGACCGCAGCGCCTCGAGCATCTCTTCTTGATAAGGATAGGGAGTAACTTCTAGGCCAGAAAGCTCTAATTGGCGCAAAGCTTGTGGGGACTCCGTGCCTTTTGCAATGCGCAGGGATTCCTGCAGGCGATCCATATCCCTGGCGGGGTCAAAAGTCTTGAAGTGGCTATCGTGCCAGTAGCTGTCGAAAGTCTTTATGAATTTTTCGATGACCTCAGGCGTCGCCGTAGCAGAGCCGCGCACGTTCCATTCCCAGCCATCGATAAGAGCAGACCTCGAAAGGTTCGAGCTTCCAATAAAAGCGGTGTCGAAGCCAGAATCCCGTCGGAATAGCCATGCTTTGGCGTGCAGGCGTGTGGATTTATGCTCATAGCAAATCTTTACATCGGCGCGATATTTTTCTACCAGGCGTTTAAGAGCCGCCGCATCGGAAGCCCCACAGTAAGTAGAGGTCAATAGGCGGAATGGAATCTGGTTGTCGCGCAGGAACTGCAATTGCTGGTCAAGGACACTGATTCCGGAGCTTTTGATGAAGGCACACAATAAGTCGACGGAATCGGCTGTCTTTATCTCCCGCTCAACCTCGCTGGTCAGGCTGGTCTCGCCCTGGGCATTAGTAAAAAGCGCGCTCTTAGTCAGCGATACATCCGGAAGCAGCGGAGGCTCGGCTAAAGAAGTGTTGTAGACGGCGTAGAGGAGTTGCTCGGTATCAATATCTTCGTCCTCGCCAAGCATTCCAGCGATTGTATTGATAAGGGCTACTCGGTCTGCTGAGGATTTGAGCCCCATGAGGCGTTGCTCTAGTAAATCGCCGATGTGTTGAGACATGGCCGAGGTATAGCGCCCGCGAGCGCTATCATCTGTGCCGTTTCCTACCCCGAATCCCGCCGATGGGTGTCGGCTTTGCGTTTCCTCCATTCGCTCACGAATGCGCGAGGTCACCGGGGTTTCGTAAACGCCGAAGGGGAGCGAGGAATCCAAGGAATGACTCATAGCTACAAGATTCTAAGGGCAAAGTTTTTCCACGGCTGGAATATCTGCTGGCGCCCAGGTCAGCTCCATTGCTTCTGCGGGGGTAACCCACCTGGTTGCGTCATGATCGCTCAGGCGAAGCTCGCCGCTGGTGAGCGTGCAATAAAAGGTGGTTAGTTCGATGGTGGCAAAGTCGTACTCGTAGATGGTCGTCGTGAGTTTGCTGCCTACGCGGGCAGTAAGGTTGAGTTCCTCGCGAATTTCGCGGGCTAAAGCCTGTTCGGGTGATTCTCCCGGTTCGATTTTTCCGCCCGGAAATTCCCAATGTCCTTCTAGGGGTTTTCCGGGTTTCTTGCGGCAGGCGAGGAAGCGATCGCCATCGTGAAAGACGGCGCCGACGACGCGGATGGGGTTAGACATAGTCCCATTGTGCCTTGAGCTAAGAAACGCTAGACAAGAAGATGTAATTTAGCTAACATAATCGCAATGTTCGCGTCAGGCTGTCGCGCGGGCTTGATCATCATGCAAGCTTGAGGGGCGGTCTATCGTGACTTCTACTGATTCAGTTAATTCCTCCATCCAGAGCCATGACGGGGAAGTCCCGCGGCCTGAGGGACGGTGGAAACTCTTTGTTTATAGCGCCATTGGCGCGTTCGTGTTCTTCTTTCCTGTGACGTATAAGGAAAAGAACTCCATTCCTTTGGACCACATGGTCACCATCGTGCGCGATAGCATTCCGGCGGTGGTGCCGTGGCTTATTTTTGCGCTCGCCGTGTATGGCACGGTCCGTAGCTTTAGCACTGGGGCGTTTAAGCAAAGTGCGCTGCAGGCGGTCTTTGCGGTCCTCAATATCGCCGGTGCGGTCATTTCCTTCCTCATGGTCATTGACGCGCTGCCGTGGGTATTGGGCGATGAGGACTTGGTTCCCTTCTTGTGGAACTCCATTGCCACACCGGTGGGGCTTATCGTGCCCATCGGCGGTACCTTCCTGGCATTTCTCATTGGCTTTGGGCTCTTGGAATTTGTTGGGGTGCTGATGCAACCCATCATGCGTCCGCTGTGGAAGACGCCGGGGCGCTCCGCCATCGATGCGGTGGCATCCTTTGTCGGGTCGTATTCGCTGGGCATCTTGGTCACGGACCGTGTCTATCAAAAGGGCGGTTATACCGGCAGAGAGGCTGCAGTTATTGCCACGGGGTTTTCCACGGTATCGGCGGCGTTTATGGTCATCGTGGCCAAGCAACTGGATTTGATGAATATCTGGGGCACCTATTTCGCCGTCACGCTGCTGGTGACGTTCCTGGTTACGGCCATTACCGTGCGCATCCCGCCGCTGCGGACGATTCCGGATGAATACTGCGCGGGTGTAGAGCCTGACCCAGAAAAGCCGGTGGAAGGATCGCGTTTTAAGAATGCGTGGCGCGAAGCGATGCTGGCTTTGCAGCGCGCGCCGTCGCTGCCGCAGGCCATTTGGGATAACCTGCGCGATGGCGTGCGCATGGCCGCGGCCATCGTGCCGTCCATCATGTCGGTGGGCCTTATTGGCTTGCTGCTTGCGCGGTTTACCCCGATCTTTGAATGGATTGGGTACCTGTTTTATCCCTTTGCTTGGATAGTGCAGCTGCCGGAGCCGGCACTTGGCGGCAAGGCCGCGGCGATGGGCATTGCGGAGATGTTCCTACCCGCCACAGCGGTGGCCGACAGCGATTCCATGGTGCTGAAATTCGTCATCGGGGTCGTGGCGGTCTCTGCCATCATCTTCTTCTCCGCCCTGGTGCCGTGCATTTTGGCCACCAAGATTCCGGTGAAGCTATCTCACCTGGTCATCATCTGGTTTGAGCGGGTGGCCCTCACCATCGTGATTGCGACCCCGATTGCGCACCTGCTGTTTTGAGGTTTATTGCCCGCTTACCGCAGTGAGGTGAGCGTTAACGATGTCATCGATAAGCCGTGCCGCTGCCTTGGCGGTGCGGTTGTCTATGTCGAAGGTGGGGTTGAGCTCGACGACATCGACAAGCGCGAGCTTGCCCGTCGCGGCGATGGCGACCGCCAGGGCGCGGATGCGCTCGTAGGCAACGCCGAGGCTGGCCGGAGCGGATACACCCGGCGCGGTGGAGGCGGGAAGGACATCCAGGTCGATGGAGAGGTGGACCTTGTCCGCAGCGGCGGTGGCCTGGGTGGCGAGCGCGCCGCATTCGGCCGGGGTGAGGTTCACCAGCTCCTCATCCAGGGTGTAGTTGACGCCGAGCTTATCGGCATCGTTGAAGAGCACCGCGGTGTTATTGGGGCGGGAAATACCGAAGACGGTGTACTCAAAGTCATCGGTGAGCTGGGAAATCTGGGTAAAGGGCGTGCCGGAGGTGGCGTGGTCCGCGTGGCGGAGATCGAAGTGGGCATCCAGGTTGATGATCGGGGTGGCACCGCGCGCGCGGAACAGGCCGCGGTGGGAGCCGAAGGCGGTTTCGTGCCCGCCGCCCAAGATAATCGGCAGGGTAGCGCTGCGGACGAGTTCTTCGACCTTGTCAGATAGGGCCTCGTGGGCGCCGTCGAGATCGTCGGCTTGGGTGGTGATGGTTCCGGCATCGGCAAGCGCATGGCCGTGGTGAACCGCGAGGGATCCGAGGGCTGTGCGCAGGGCGGCGGGGCCGGCGGCAGCACCTTGGCGGCCGCCGTTGCGCAGCACGCCCTCATCGGAGGCAAACCCCAGCAGGGTTACGGGCGCGGATTCGGCTTGGTTGATAACGCTATGCCAGCGCGCGTGCTCGGGGCCGGGACCATCGGAGCGGCCGGACCACTCGGGGGCGGGAGTAAAAAGTGGGGCTGATTCGGTATTCATAGTGCCGATACTAGAAGCGTGCGGTGAGTTTGTCTGGCAGTAGCGGAATATAATTGGGCGCTGTGAGTGCTAATCGAGTCCCCGCTGCGCGCCATGCCCTGGACATCCTCAAGCTGCTATCGACTATCGATGTCCCGATTTCCGCCGCCCGCATCCAAGGCGAGCTCGGCCTGCCGCGCTCGACCACGTACCACCTGCTCGCGGAGATGGTCGATGCCGGCTTCGTTGCCCACCTGCCCGAGCACAAGACCTACGGCCTGGGGCTGGCCGCGTATTCGATGGCCTCTGCCTATGTAACCCAGCAGCCGCTAGTGCGCATGGCAACGCGCGACCTGGAGGAATGCGCGCGGCTGGTAGGTGGATCTGGGCACCTTTCGCGTATGGCGGGCTCGGAGATTTTATACCTGCAGGAGGTCCGCGCGCCGGGCGCGACCTCGTTGGTTACGGAGGTCGGGGTGCGCCTGCAGGCGCATAAGACGGCCTCGGGCAGGGTGATGCTGGCGCACCTGCCGGAATCCGAGGTCAAGGCCGCCTTTGATACCGCGGGCGGGGAAAATTTTGGTTTCCTCAAAGAGCAGCTGCACCTGGCCCGTGCGCGCGGGTGGGATCAGGAGGTGGAAGAAATCTCGCGGGGCCAGGCCTCGGTGGCGGTGCCCATCCTGGACCACTTGGAGCGGCCTGCGGCGGCCATTGCGGTGACCTATCCCGTGTCCACGCCGGCGGATAGGGTAGAGGAGCTCATTGCGGCGCTGCGCCAGGCCGCGGAGAAAGTTGCGGGGAAAATGTATCGCCAGCGCGAAAAGTGAGGTACCATGCGGGCTAGCGCGTTAGGCTGTGACGTGAGCTATATTTTGTTGCCCTAAAGACACTAGGAGTCATCATGCCTAATGCATACCCATCCACCGTTACAGTCGGCGTCGGAGCGCTGACCATTGAGGAAGTCGTGGCCGTTGCCCGCTACGGTGCCACGGTAGAAATCTCCGCCGAGGCTTTGGACGAGGTCGCCTCCACACGCGACCGGGTCGAAGAACTGGCCCAGGATCCCACGCCGGTCTACGGAATCTCCACCGGCTTCGGCGCGCTTGCCCGCCGCCACATTCCAGAAGAGATGCGCGCGCAGCTGCAGCTGTCCCTGGTGCGCTCCCACGCGGCCGGCACCGGCCCTGAGGTGGAAGAAGAAGTAATTCGCGCGCTCATGCTGCTGCGCCTATCCACCCTGTGTACCGGCCGTACCGGCGTGCGCCCCGTGGTGGTAGAAACTTATGCCAAGGCGCTCAACGCCGGCATCGTGCCGGTGGTGCGCGAATACGGTTCGCTGGGCTGCTCCGGCGACTTGGCCCCGCTGGCTCACTGCGCCCTAGCGCTGTTGGGTGAGGGTGAGGTACGCGTGGGCGGCGAGCTCAAGGACGCCGACGAGGCTCTTGCCGCCGCCGGCATCGAGCCGCTGGAGCTGCGCGAGAAGGAGGGCCTTGCGCTTATCAACGGAACCGATGGCATGCTGGGCCAGCTCTGCCTGGCCATTACTGACCTGCGTGCGGCCGCCAAGACCGCCGATATCGCCACCGCGATGACGGTAGAAGGCCTGCTTGGCACCCTCGTGGTCTTTGCCGATGACCTCCAGCAGCTGCGCCCGCACCCGGGCCAGGCCGATTCTGCCGCCAATATCCGCCAGGTGGCGGACGGCTCCGAGATCCTCGCCGCAGCGCTGGAGGAGTTCAAGAAGAACCAGGTCCAAGACGCCTACTCCGTGCGCTGCGCGCCACAGGTGGCCGGCGGTTTCCGCGATACCTTGGCGCATACCGCACAGGTGGCAGAGCGCGAGCTCGCCGCCGCCGTGGACAACCCGGTCGTGGCTAAGGACGGCCGCGTGGTCTCCAACGGCAACTTCCACGGCGCCCCGGTGGCTTATGCGCTCGATTTCCTGTCCATCGTCACCGCGGACCTAGCGTCCATTTCTGAGCGCCGCACCGACCGCTTCTTGGATCCGGCCCGCAACCGCGGCTTGAACGCCTTTCTTGCCGATGACCCCGGAGTCGACTCCGGCCACATGATCGCCCAATACGCCCAGGCTGGCATCGTCAGCGAATTAAAGCGCCTGGCCACCCCGGCCTCGGCCGATTCCATTCCTTCCTCTGCCATGCAGGAAGACCACGTATCCATGGGCTGGTCCGCCGCCCGCAAGCTGCGCAAGGCCGTCGATGGCCTACAACGCGTGCTTGCCGTAGAAATCCTCACCGCTGCCCGCGCTATCGACATGCGCGAGGGTACCCCGGCCAAGGGAACCGGCGCGGTAATCGCCAAGCTGCGCGAAACCGTCAAGGGGCCAGGTGTGGACCGCTACCTCTCGCCGGAAATCGAGGAGACCGTGCGCCTAGTCAAGGAGGGCGCGCTTGTCGAAGCTGTCGAGAATGCTACTGGAAAGCTGCGTGATTAATATGTCGACCATCTCTTGGCACCCGCAATCTGAGCCCAACCCTTTGCCGTTTTCCCCTTTCAAAGCCAGCACGGTACCGCGCCCCATTGGATGGCTTTCCAGCGTGGATGGTGAGGGCCGCGAAAATATCGCTCCTTATAGCCAGTGGCAAAACCTCACCTTCGATCCGCCCATGGTGATGTTTTCGGCCAACCAGTATCCGGATGGTCGTCGCAAGGACACGGTGCTTAACGCGGAGGAGACCGGCTGGTTCGTGTGGAATATGGCCACCTATGATCTTCGCGAGGAAGTCAATAAATCCGCCCAGGTGCTCGACTATGGCGACAGCGAGTGGGACCGCCTGTCCGTTACCAAGGAATATGCGGACAATTACCGCATTCCCATGGTGAAAGAATCGCCGGTGAAGTTCGAGTGCCAGTACAAGACCACGCTGCGCGTGCCTGGCAATTCCAAGGTGGGCAGCATCGACCTCGTGGTGGCGGATGTAAAGACTATCCATATCGATGAATCTGTCATCGATGAGGAAGGCAAGCTTGACATCCTCAAGATTAAGCCCATCGCGCGCATGGGCTACTTTGACTACACCGTGGTCACAGAAAAATTCGAGATGCGCGTGCCCGGCTCCGACGACGCCGCGCGCGCCGGACTAGAGGGCAGCGCGTAGCGCATCGGCCATAGCCCGCTGGCCCGCGTGGGTGGGGTGCATGGGGAAGGAATCGGTATCCTGCCCCGTAAAGTCCACCCACGGTTTGCCTGAGCAGGCGGAGTGCTGCGGGGCATCGTCAGGCAGCACGTAGGTGGCGCCGTTGCGCTCGGCGGCCTCGCGCACCGCTTGGTTGATGCGCTGGATGGTATTTGCCAACCACTCCCGGTCTGTGGCCGGGATTTTTTCTATGAAGGGGCAGGTCTCGCCGGGGTTGATGAGGGGGATATAGCCGGTGGCAATGACCTTTGCCTCGGGCGAGCGGTGGGCGATTTCCCCGTAGACCTTGTCCAGGCGTTGGGGTAGATCGTGTAGCTCCAGGTCTATCTGCGCTCCCGATTCGTCTTGGCATATATCGTCCGTTGCGCATTGGGTCAGGCGCACAAAGCTTACGTCGTTGCCGCCGATGCTCAAGGAGACAAGGGATGTATCCGCGGCCAGTGCGTCCACCTGGGCGGGGTGCTCGCCCGCGGAGGATAAAACATCCAGCGTGCTCGCGCCCTGGCAGGCGACGTTGCGGAAAGAACTGGTGGTGATCTCCTGCGCGGCGAGTTCTGGATAGGAATCTTGTGCGCGTGCGCAGGAATCGGGCGGATCGAGAGGGAGCGTCGTCGAGCCCATCGCCGCGTAGGAATCCCCGAGGGCCACATAGTTTTCGGGGTCTTCTGTGGCTTCTTGGGCTTCTTGCGGCTGCGAGGAGCATCCTGCCAGCAGGCAGGCGGCGGCGAGGGCGGGCAATACGTGGCGCATGACTGCCATCGTAGCCGTCGAGTCTGAAATGCCAGACAGTTGGTGATTGTGAATGCTCTAAATACGTTGTGTATCACACTAAATTGATATCTGTGACGCTCGCCAAGCCCCCGGGAGACAGCCCCGGGAAACCGGCCTTGGGGTAGGGCACGGCGTCGATAAGCACGAGCGAAAGGAAGCCATGTCTGAACCACGCGAAGTCCGCGCACCCCGCGGCACCGAACTCAACGCAAAATCCTGGCAAACCGAAGCGCCACTGCGCATGCTGATGAATAACCTCGATCCCGAGGTTGCCGAGCGCCCCGAGGACCTCGTGGTCTACGGCGGTACCGGTCGTGCAGCGCGCAGCTGGGAGGCCTTCGATGCCATTGTGGAATCGCTGAAGGACTTAGAAAGCGATGAAACCCTCCTCGTCCAATCCGGAAAGCCGGTGGGCATCTGGAAGACCAATGAATGGGCACCGCGCGTGCTCATCGCCAACTCCAACCTGGTGGGCGACTGGGCCAACTGGGAGCACTTCCGCAAGCTCGAGGACGAGGGCCTGATGATGTACGGCCAGATGACGGCCGGCTCCTGGATCTACATCGCCACCCAGGGCATCCTGCAGGGCACCTACGAGACCTTCGCGGCCGTGGCCAAGAAGCGCTTCGAGGGCAGCCTGGCCGGCACCCTGACCCTGACCGGCGGGTGCGGCGGCATGGGCGGTGCCCAACCGCTCGCCGTGACGCTGAACGGCGGAGCAGTGCTCATCGTGGACGTGGATGAACACCGCCTGCGCCGCCGCCAGCACAAGCGCTACCTCGATGAAGTGGTCACCGACCTGGACGAGGCCCTGCGCTTGGTTCTCGATGCCAAGGAAAACAAAAAGGCCCTTTCTGTCGGCCTGGTGGGCAATGCCGCCGAGGTCTTCCCCGAGGTGCTGCGCCGCCAGCGCGCCGGGGAATTCAAGGTAGACATCGTCACCGACCAGACCTCCGCGCACGACCCACTGTCCTACCTGCCCACCGAAATCACCGTGGATGACTGGCAGTCCGAGGCCAAGGCCGATCCCACGACCTTTACCAAAAAGGCCCGCGAATCCATGGCCGCACAGGTCCAGGCGATGGTGGAATTCCAGGACGAGGGCGCCGAGGTCTTTGACTACGGCAACTCCATCCGCGATGAGGCGCGCCACGCCGGCTACCAGCGCGCATTTGAGTTCCCCGGCTTCGTTCCCGCCTATATCCGCCCGCTGTTCTGCGAGGGAATGGGCCCGTTCCGTTGGGCAGCGCTGTCCGGCGACCCCGAAGACATCAAGGTCACCGACGAAGCCCTGAAGGAGCTCTTCCCAGAGAACGAGCACCTGCACAACTGGCTGGACGCCGCCGAAGAATACGTCGAGTTCGAGGGCCTGCCCGCCCGCATCTGCTGGCTTGGCTACAACGAGCGCCACAAGGCCGGCCTGCTCTTCAATGACTTGGTGCGCGAGGGCAAGATCAAGGCCCCCATCGTCATTGGCCGCGACCACCTCGACTCCGGCTCGGTTGCCTCCCCGTACCGCGAGACCGAAGCCATGCTCGATGGCACCGATGCCGTCGCTGACTGGCCGCTGCTTAATGCCATGACCGCCGTATCTTCCGGCGCGACTTGGGTCTCCCTCCACCACGGCGGCGGAGTGGGCATGGGCCGCTCCATCCACGCCGGCCAGGTCACGGTTGCCGATGGCACCGATCTCGCCGCCGCCAAGCTGCGCGCCGTGCTGACCAATGACCCAGGCATGGGTGTTATCCGCCACGTCGATGCCGGGTACTCTCGCGCAGAGGAAGTAGCCAAGGAGCGCGGCGTTCGCGTTCCCATGGAATTTAAGGCAAGGGATTAAATGAGCACACTTTTTACCGGAATTTCTGAACTCCGCACGGTCAGCGAGCACGGCACGCTTAACGATGCCGCCCTTATCGCCGACCACGGCACCATCGCCTGGATTGGCCCCGCTTCCCAGGCGCCTGCCGCCGATGACCAGGTGGACTTGGGCGGGCGCGCCGTCCTGCCGGGCTGGGTGGATTCGCACACCCACATGGTCTTCGACGGTGACCGCTCCGCCGAGTTCGAGGCCCGCATGTCCGGCGGTTCCTACGAGGCAGGCGGCATCGCGGTGACCATGGACGCCACCCGGGAGGCGGGGGCAGACCGCTTGGATAAGCTCGTCGCCGAGCGCGTGGCAGCCGGCCGCCGCGGTGGCACCACCACCTTCGAGACCAAGACCGGCTACGGCCTCAACACGGAATCTGAAGTGGAAGCCGCGCGCGTGGCATCCCAGCATGTCGATGACGTCACCTTCCTGGGTGCCCACCTCGTGCCGCCGGGAGCGGATGCGGAAGACTACCTCGATGAGGTCGTCGGCCCCATGCTGGACAGGGTTGCCGAATACGTCCAGTGGATCGACGTCTTCTGCGAGCGCGGCGCGTTCAATGAAGAGCAGTCGCGCCGGGTTCTCGAAGCCGGTAAAAAGTTGGGGCTTGGCCTGCGCGTGCACGGCAACCAGCTTGGCGAGGGCCCGGGGGTTAGCCTCGCGGTCGATCTCGGCGCCGCCTCGGTGGACCACGTGAATTACCTGAGCGATAGTGACATCGAAAAGCTCGCCGCATCCGAGACCGTGGCCACCATGCTCCCGGCCTGCGATCTCTCCACGCGCGAGCCCTTGGCGCCTGGCCGTGCGCTTCTCGATGCCGGCGCCACCCTCGCCATCGCCTCCAACCTCAACCCAGGTACCTCCTATACTTCGTCGATGAACTACTGCGTGACCACGGCCGTCCTGCAGCAGCACCTATCCGTCGACGAGGCCATCCACGCCGCCACCACCGGTGGTGCCACGGCGCTGCGCCGCCATAATGTGGGCAACGGACTCGACCCGCAGGGCCGCCCCGCGAAGGGCACCCTGGTGGAAGGAGCTGCCGCTGACCTGCACGTGCTCGATGCTCCCAGCGCGGTGCACTTGGCCTACCGGCCGGGCATGCCGCTGAGCTACCGCACGTTCGTGGCGGGGGTATAGCGAGGAATGGAGTTTGCCGCCGGTATCGCGTAGGGTTGGATGAGCAATGAGCATTACCGATAACGCCACCGGCGGCGTAAACGAGCCGGAAGATTTTAATAAGTCGGAATCTCAGGACAACTCGCAAGGTGTCAACCAGGACACCAGGGCTGCGAATACTTCTGAGGGCACCGGCGCTGAGTCCAAGGACTCGGCCAACGACAACTCCCAGGGGTTCGAGCACCTCGGCCTGCCAGATAAAATTCTGCAAGCCGTTGCGAAAGTAGGCTTCACCACGCCGTCCCCCATCCAAGCAGAAACCATCCCGATCCTGATGGAAGGCCGCGACGTCGTGGGCCTTGCACAGACCGGTACCGGCAAGACCGCAGCCTTCGCGCTGCCGGTCTTGTCCCAGCTTGACCCGCATGCGCGCCACCCGCAGGCACTCGTCCTCGCGCCTACCCGCGAGCTCGCCCTGCAGGTTGCAGATGCCTTCCAATCCTTCGCAGAAACCCTCAAGGGTATCGAGGTTCTTCCCATCTACGGTGGCCAGGCCTACGGCATCCAGCTGTCTGGCCTGCGCCGCGGCGCCCAGGTCATCGTGGGTACCCCGGGTCGCGTCATCGATCACTTGGAAAAGGGCTCGCTTGACCTGTCCCAGCTGCAGTTCCTCGTCCTCGATGAGGCCGATGAGATGCTGAACATGGGCTTCCAGGAAGACGTCGAGCGCATCCTCGAAAGCACCCCGGACCGCAAGCAGGTGGCGCTTTTCTCCGCCACCATGCCTAATGCCATCCGCCGGCTGTCCAAGCAGTACCTGCACAACCCGGCGGAAGTAACCGTTAAGTCCGAGCGCCGTACCAACGACAACATTAAGCAGCGTTTCCTGCTGATTCCGCACCGTGCAAAGATGGATGCGTTCACCCGCATCCTCGAGGTCATTACCTATGACGCCATCATCGTCTTCTGCCGCACCAAGCACGAGACCGAAGAAGTGGCCGAGGCCCTGCGCGATCGCGGCTACAGCGCTGCTGCCATTAACGGCGACATCGCCCAGGCGCAGCGCGAACGCACCGTCGACCAGCTCAAGGATGGCCGCCTAGACATCCTCGTGGCCACTGACGTCGCCGCACGTGGCCTCGACGTGGAGCGCATCACCCACGTGGTGAACTTCGATATCCCGAACGATACCGAGTCCTACGTGCACCGCATTGGCCGCACCGGTCGTGCTGGCCGTTCCGGTGAGGCAATCCTGTTTGTCACCCCGCGCGAGCGCCGCATGCTGCGTTCCATCGAGCGCGTGACCAACGCACGCCTCGAAGAGATGGACCTGCCCTCCGTCGATGAGGTCAATGAAAAGCGCAAGGAAAAGTTTGCGCAGGCCATCACCCAGTCCATGGACAACAAGCAGGCCGATTTCTTCCGCAACTTGGTGCGCAAGTACTCGGAAGAAAATGACGTCGCGATGGATGACATCGCCGCGGCGCTGGCCGTCATGCACCAGGGTGGCAAGAACTTCCTATTGGAAGACAAGCCTTTGCCCAAGCCAAAGAAGGACCGCCGCGATCGCGATGACCGCAAGCGCGACCGTGACTTCAAGGGCGGCGGCAAGAACCGCGGCGGCTCCAAGCGGCCGGATGGTGACTTTGAGACGTACCGGTTGGACGTCGGCAAGCGCCAGAATGTCCGCCCAGGTGCCATCGTCGGTGCAATCGCCAACGAAGGTGGCCTGTCCGCCAAGGACTTCGGCCGCATTACCATTGCGGTGGGACACACTCTCGTGGACCTGCCGAAGAACATGGACCCAGCTGTGCTGGACCGTCTGAAGGATACCCGGATTTCTGGGCAGCTCATCAAGATTCAGAAGGATACTGGTCGCCCGCCTCGCCGTGATGGCGGCGGCGGTGGACGCAAACATGGTGGTCGCTTCCGCGACTAATTAAACCTCCAAAGGGCCTCTTTTAGAGGCCCTTTTTTCATGCCCTGTGACCTGCGCTTTTACTATAAATGGGGGTAGTGTGTCGGGGCGGTTTTGTATGGTGTATGGCGAAAGCATGTTCTAGTAAATCTCTCGAAAGAAAGTCCATGAATGCGCCATATTATGCCAATACTAATCCGGAAAATTCTACCTCCCGTGCAGCTACAGAGATTAGGAAAGCGGAATACCAGTTCTGGGAGAGGCTTCACCCTGACCCGGATGATGATATCGAAGTTATTAGCCAATCCCTGTCTGACTTAACTGGGGCGCGTCAGTCCCGAATTAGAAATATTATCTTCGCCTTCGAGCGATTAAAGGAGCTGCCGCGGCTGCGCGCCCGGCAAGAACAGCATTTCCATTTAGATTTAGACCGCCTGATTACGATTGACCAAACCCTAGCCAAGCTCGGCGCCATTGATGCGGAGAAGAAGTTTACTATCGATGACGCCCTGACCAACTACTTGACCCCAACCCGCCCCAATCAAAAGCTGCCCTCGCACCGCAATCTCCGCCGCAAGTTACGCGAGCTCATCGTGCGCCTCGATCCCTCAATTGCCGCGCGGGATCCGCGCCGCAAGCAAGCCTATAGCGTTGAACCTACAGGCGGGGAGTGGGCTGCGGTTTGTCTGGACGTCGGGTCAGAAACCGCGGAGATAATCGACCGCAATATTCGGGATATCGCTACGGACAAGGACCTCACGATGGCTGAGGCCGCAGTGGAGCTGCTGACCGGAAAGGCGCAACCAAAGGCCAAGGTCGTGTTGAATATGTATCGCTGCGACCTGCCGGATGCACCCGCGTTTGTACAAAACTTAGGCTGGGTATCCCCGGAGACCGCGGATGACCTAGAGGCTCGGGCGACAACGACAAGGGACATGGAGAAGGCCGGTCAGGCGGAGAGCCCGAATTATGTGACTCCGCCAGATATCCGGGCGTTTGTAGAGGGCTTGGATGGCACGTGCCGGTGGCCAGGCTGTACGCGGCCGGCGGTGGCGTCCCAGATGGACCATCGGCACGACTTTGCAGATGGTGGGCCGACCTCGGCGGCAAACCTCACTTGCCTGTGCCAGCACCATCACAATATAAAGACCGATGGGAGGGCGTTTTATATCAAGGACCCGATAAGTGGGGACATCGTCTGGCTTTTCGATGACTCTACGTGGGTCTACGACTCCGCGAGCGGACCGTTGGCGCCGAAGAACCGCAGGTGGGCGCAGACGGTGGCGCAGGCCACGCAGAAGCGGCGGGAGAATGCGCATGCAGGTGCGCAGCAACTAAAAGAAGAGCTTAGGGAGGAGTCCACGCATGAAAAAGGGGACAGCGATGACACTGTCCCCGAAAAGTAAATGGCTTCCTAGAGGTACATCAGGATAAGGCAGATGATCCACAGGAGGTTGAAGACGCCGCCGAAAGCGGACAGCGACTTCTTAATGGAGCCCAGGTTGGCGGTATCGCCGGACTCTAGGGCTGCCTGCGCCGTGCGCTGCTTAGGAAGGATGAGGAAGAAGAGCAGGCACCACGCGATGATGGCCACAAGGATGGCGATGTGGAAGTTGACCTGGCTCTTAAAGGTTTCGATATCAGACAGGAACACAGCAAGACCAAGGACCGGCACGAGGGCGGAAATGTAGCCGTAAGTATTGGTGATGTTGTGCAGGTTGCGGGCGGCTCCGAGGGCCGTCTTATCGCCCTGCGCTGCGCCCTGCAGCTGAGTCTGGTAGATGGAGGTGGAAATGCACACGGGGCCAAGTAGGACGATGGCCGCTGCCACGTGCAGGAAGATGAACAAAGTAGTCATGGAGGATGCCCTTCAGTTAAGAAAAGTTGCCTTGTTCACCCTAATCAATTTCCCTGCTAGAAATCGAACCGACATTGCCTTCTCATTGCACGGACGTCCGCGCGGGACAAGGGCAGCTCGTACTTCCGCGCGATCTCTGCGAGGCGCCGCGAGTAATCGCAGCGGTTGGCAGGCGGCAACCATTCGGAAGGAAGGGAATCGGACTTTTCTTGATTGAGCTTCCGGCTGGTGGCCACCAAGTTGAGAGGATCGTTGGCAAAACGCCTCTTGGTGTCTTGGTCCCATTCTGCGGCACCCATGTCAAAGGCGGCAGAAAGAGGGAAGATGTGGTCGACCTCAATGGGGGAGGTGGCTGAAATCGTCTCGCCCGCGTAGGGGTCATAGATCGTGCCGGATTGTGGCCGGCAGTCAGCGAAGGCCTCGCTGGCTTGGTTCTCCATGATGGCCTCCCGCGTAGTGCATGCGCCGTTGGGCTGCCAGCCGCCGAACTCGTCGCGGTCGTAGCCTTGCAATTCCGTGCGAGCTGGCACGGTGGAGACATCAAAACGCGGAAAAGGCCACGCATACCATGCGATAACGAGAGCGGTTATGCATGATAGCGCGGCCAGGTAATAGGACTTCATGTCCTATTGGACTCCGCGAGGTGCGGGAAGGTTCCTACTTGTTATCGGAAACCTTTTCTGCTGCTTCCTCGAAGTCCAGGGAGTCGTCCTTTTCAACGAGCTTGGCAAGCTTCTCGGCTTCCTCGAACTCGTCCAAGACCTCCTGGTCTGGCTGCTTGGTAGCCAAGGTGACCAGAACGGTGACGATGAGTGCGGAGAAGAAGCCCGGAACCATCTCGTAGAGGGAATCGCCGAGCGGGGACATGCCCCAGCCGATGGCGACGACTGCACCGGTGACCATACCGGCGATTGCACCGGTTGCGTTGAGGCGCTTCCAGTACAGAGCCAGGATGACCAGCGGACCGAATGCGGAACCGAAACCAGCCCATGCGAAGCCGACCAGGCCAAGAATGGAGTCGGACGGGTTGATAGCCAGGAGTGCGGCGATAACCGCGATGACCACAACGGCGGTACGGGACAGGTTAATCAGGATGCGCTCGTCAGGCTTGCGCTTTGCGATGATGAGGTAGAGGTCCTCAATCAGGGAAGAGGAAACCACGAGCATCTGGGAGGACATGGTGGACATGATCGCTGCCAAGACTGCGGTCAAGATGAAACCAGCAGGCAATGGGTGCATCATGGCCTGAGCCATATCCAAGAAGATGGTCTCGAAGTTCTCTTGGTCAGTAATGGTTTCACCGAACTGGGTGAAGTACACAGTACCGGTCAGCGCAACGAAGATAGCGCCGATGACGGAAAGGCCCATCCAGGTGATGCCGTAGAAACGGCCCTGCTTGGCGTCAGAAGGCTTACGCAGCGCCATGAAGCGCACGATGATGTGCGGCTGACCAAAGTAGCCAAGACCCCAAGCGGCGTTACCAACGATAACACCAGCGGAAACGCCAGCGAAGAGAGAGAAGTAGTTATCGTTTGGCTCTAGTGCGCCGTCGGTAGCGTAGTTGTTTTCGGTAGCGAAGGAGAAGATCGCGCCGGCATCGTCAAGAGCGAAAAGCGCCATGATTGGCACGATCAGCAGGGCGACGAACATGAGCATGCCCTGCATAGCATCGGTGTAGGACACTGCCAAGAAGCCACCGATGAAGGTGTAGAAAATGGTCACTGCGGCGATGACCAACATACCGGTGATGTAGTCGCCACCGAAGGTGGACTCGAAGTAACGACCACCGGAGACCATGCCGGAAGAGACGTAGAAGGTAAAGAAGAAGATAATGATAACTGCGGAGATAATACGCAGCAGGCGCGACTTATCGCGCAGACGGTTCTCGAAGAAGGAGGGGACCGTAATGGAATCGCCCGCAACCTCCGAGTACGCGCGCAGACGCGGCGCAATCCACTTCCAGTTTGCCCATGCACCGATAAGGAGGCCGATAGGCATCCACAGCTCGGAAAAACCGGAAAGGAAGAGCGCGCCAGGCAGACCCATGAGCAGCCAGCCGGACATATCAGATGCACCGGCGGAGAGAGCAGCTACGAATGGGTGCAGGCCACGGCCGCCCAAAACATAATCGTCGTATTCGTCGGTTTGTTTGTAGCTCCAGTAGCCAATGGCTGCCATTACGAGGAAATAGACAATCATCGCAATGACGTACCAAGTTGATTCTTGCACGTTTCACTCCTTGTAGTGATTTGTCGGACATTCTTACGTTAACGGTGACTTAAGGTTCAACCAAGCTAAAATCCAGCTGTGGCATAGATCTCTGGTGATATTTTTCACCGTTTAACTGCGTAAAGACGTGAATATAACGAGCTTGTAACAAAACTTTGCCGGGCTGCTATGCTGGCGGCTATGGCTTCTTACCTTGTGCATGGCCTTTGGCTGCCGGTCTCGGGGCTTGGTCTATGGATTGAGCAGGTAGAAGGGCACAAGATTGTTATGCCTTCGGCCGTGCCAGAAGGGACGTTTCCGCAGGCTATTGATGCCATCTTGGCTAAGAAATCATTCCGGAACCGGGCGCGAGTATCACTACGGACGCCAAAGGGTAAGGACGTCTCGCTCATGGTGCCCATGGCCATGTTTGCCCCGGAAGAAGCGGTAGAAGCCCTAGCCCAGCTGGAATACCTGGATCATCATCCACCGGCATCAATTGCGCCGGATCTGCACTGGCTCATTCACGCATATAGCGGCCTGAGCAAGTTTGTCCGCGCGGGCAGGGTGACGTTCCGGCTGGCCTACCAGGCCAACGAGTGGTTCCCCATGTGGCAGTTGGCCTCAGGTTTGGGCGAGCGCGGTTGGCTCGCAGAGATGATGGCCGCGGCACCCGGGATTCTCCATATAAATAATAGAGCCCTTTCAGATGACCTAGCGGATGAACTGACGCATTGGATTGCCAACCGGGAATTGCAGCCGCTGCTCAATGAACCCCGGTCAATGCCGTGGCACGACTTCGCCCGTGCACTACTGACGACGTCGCCCATTCGCCGCGGCCGCGCGCAACTACTGCGCGCGCTCAATGAATGGAAAAATTCCATTTACCAGGTGGAACTCCAACTCGTCTACATCGTGGAGGAGCCTGAAGAACAGGACCCCGAGGATGCAGCGTGGCCGATTCGGGTGCGGGTGCGCTCGGGAACGGATTCGCCGCGGCCGGTGTTGGCGGAGGAGCTGGATCGGGCGAGCATCGAGAAGCTGCGCGAAAACCACCGCAAGGCCCTGCACGCGGCGCCGAGCCTGGGCCAGAGCACGCAAATGCCCCAGCCAGGCGACGGCGATTGGGACGTCTACCTGGACACGGAACAGCTCACGCAGTTTATTGCGCACGAGGTACCCGAGCTGAAGAGGCGGGGCATTACCGTCATGCTGCCCAAATCGTGGGCGCAGATGGATACGAAGGCCAAGCTAGAAACCCGCGAGGCACGGGATCCGGCAGAGGCCGCGACAAAGAAGCACATCGGTATGAACCAGCTGGTGGACTATAACTGGCGCATGTCCGTGGGCGATGTGGAACTTACCGAATCCGAGATGAATGAGCTGGTCAATTCCAAGTCCGGGCTCATTCAGCTGCGCGGCAAGTGGGTCATGGCCGATACCCAGGTCGTGTCCAAGGTTTCTTTTTATATGGAGGAGCTGGCGGATAAGTCCCGCGAGCGCGCCAAGAAGGAGCTCGAGCAGCTGGCGGCCTCGGCGGAGATGGCCAAGAAGCTAGGTGAGCCGGGCTGGCAGCAGCTCATGGCAGAGGTCGAGCGTCGCCGAGCAGAGTTCAACGAGAAGAGCGAGCACCAGGTCACGGTGGCGGAGCTGCGGGAGCTGGCGCTCGAGTCGATGGCTCAGGAGCCCATCGAATTTACTGGCAGCACGTGGCATACCGCGTTGCTCGGCGGCATGGATACGGTTGCGCCGAAGCGCGTGGACATTCCGGAGGCCGTCCACGCGGAGCTGCGCGAGTATCAGCGCACTGGCGTGGACTGGCTGTATTGGATGTCGCGCAATAATATTGGTGCCGTGCTTGCCGATGACATGGGGCTCGGCAAAACACTCCAACTACTGTCCCTTTTGGCGGTGGAGAAGGAACGCGGTGAACAGACCGGGCCTACCTTGGTCGTCGCACCCACCTCCGTGGTGGGCAACTGGGCTCGCGAGGCCCGTCGCTTCGTGCCGGATTTCGAGGTCATGGTGCAACACGGCGCGGGACGGCCGAGCGGGGAGAAGTTCCTCGAGGCCGCAGGAAAAGCAGATCTCGTCATTACTACCTATGGCACCGTGAGCCGGGATTTCAACCTCTTGGGTGAGGTGTCCTGGCAGCGGGTGGTCCTTGATGAAGCGCAGGCCATTAAGAACTCGGCCACGCGTTCCTCCAAGGCGGTGCGATCGCTGCCGTCTGAACACCGCGTGGCGCTGACCGGTACGCCGGTAGAAAACCGCCTGTCCGAGATGCGGTCCATCTTGGACTTTTGCAACCCAGGCATTTTGGGCACGGCGTCCTTTTTCCGCAATCATTTTGCCAAGGCCATCGAGCGCAATAATGATGAGGAGATGTCCGAGCGCCTGCGCGCGCTGACCGCACCTCTTATCCTGCGCCGCGTCAAGACCGATCCCAATATCATCGATGACCTGCCGGAAAAGTCCGAGCAGATTCTTACGGTATCCATGACTACAGAGCAGGCGGCTTTGTATAAGGCGCTGGTCAATGAGGTGAAGAAGAGCTTGGAGGATGCTACGGGCATCAGCAAGCGCGGGATCGTCTTGGCCTCCCTGACGCGCATTAAGCAGATCTGCAATCACCCGGCGCATTATTTGGGAGACGATTCGCCGGTGGTTATCAAGGGCAAGCACCGCTCGGGCAAGGTGAAGGAGCTGATGCGGATTGTCGATGCCGCCACCGAATCCGGCGAGCGCCTGCTGATCTTTACCCAGTACAAGGCCTTCGGTGATATCTTGCAGCCCTACCTGAGCGGGCAACTGGGCCACGAGATTCCCTTCCTGCACGGCGGGGTGACCAAGAATAAGCGCGACCAGATGGTGGAGGACTTCCAGGCCGATGATGGCCCACAGGCGATGATCCTTTCGCTCAAGGCAGGCGGCACGGGCCTGAACCTAACCGCGGCGTCCATCGTGGTGCACATGGACCGCTGGTGGAACCCCGCGGTGGAAAACCAGGCCACGGACCGCGCCTTTCGCATTGGTCAGCGCCGCAACGTGCAGGTGTATAAGATGATTACGGCTGGCACGTTGGAAGAATCCATCCAAGACATCTTGGATGGCAAGACGCAGCTGGCTGGCGCCGTCGTCGGCGAAGGCGAGGGCTGGCTCACGGAACTGGAGCCGGACCAGCTGGCAGAGCTCATGAGTTACCGGGGAAAGGAGTAAGCGGATGGCCGTTAAGGGCGATGACAATGTCATCTACGCGAACTTTGGTACCCGCAAGCGCGTGAGTACCCCGGACGAGGTCAACCATGTCGACCGCAGCGGGCGGCTGCTGTCCAAGACCGCCGCCCGGATTTCGTCCTTTACCAGCTATGATGCGGACCGGGGGCGGATTAGCCGCGGGCGCCAGTACGCCGAAGGCGGTCACGTCGTTGGTTTGGAGATCCGCAATGGTGCCATCCATGGGCGCGTGGCTGGTTCCCAAAACGAGCCTTTTTCCATACTCATTCAGCTGCCGTACCGCGATAATGACGATATTGCGGCACTCGCCGGCCAATTCGCGCGCACCCCTAATTCCGTAGCGAATGCGCGCAAGGGCCTGTTATCTGAGGAAGCGCTGGATACGCTTTTTGCCAGCGAGGCCGAAGAACTGCGTCTATCCTGCACGTGCCCGGATTCCGCCTATACCTGCAAGCACATTGTGGCGGTGGGAGATAGGCTCGCCACCCGCGCGGATGCGGATCCAGCCGTGATTTTCAATATGCGCGGGCTGGATTTTGCGCGTTTGGAAAAGGCCGTCATGGAGCAATCGCAGCAGATCTCCCGTGAAAGCTTTGGCGCCAGCGATTTATCCGCGGAAGAAAAGAACGACGTGTTCTGGAATGGCCGCGAGATGCCTAAGCTGCCGCACCCCAAGGTGGCCCCAGCATTGGAAGATTCCGATCCTGACCTCTTGCGCAAGGCCCTTCGAGCCGTATCGCATACCAATATTGATCTCTTGCGCGCCGTGTCCGATATTGAAGACCTCTACTACCACTTAACGCACTGATTATGACTGCAACGACCTTTATCCACACGTCCGACTTCCAGCTGGGAATGACCCGCTGGTTCTTAAAGGGGGAGGCGCAAGGTCGTTTCAACGATGACCGCGAGTCCGCCATCATGCACCTAGGCCAGCTCGCGGAGGAGGTTGGCGCGCAGTTCATCGTCGTTGCGGGCGATGTATTTGAACACAATGCGCTCTCCCGGGAAATCTTGGCGCGTGCCACCGAGATGTTTAAGCGCTTGCCCGTGCCTGTATATGTGCTGCCGGGAAACCACGATCCGCTGGTCGCGGACTCGGTATTTTATCGTACCAGCGCAGATAATGTGCACGTCATCGCGGATTCAGAGCCCATCGAGGTGGGCAAGGGCGTGGAATTGGTGGGCGCGCCGTACCTGTCTAAGCGCGCCAACCACGATTTGGTGCGCCAGGCGTTGGAGCCGCTTGAACCCACGGAAGGAATCCGAATTGCCGTGGGCCATGGCCAGGTGGATTCGCGCTCTAGCGGGGGAGATGCCGATACCATCGACCTGGAATTCGTAGAGCAGTGCTTGGAGCGCGGGGTGATCGATTACTTGGCGCTGGGCGATACCCACTCGACGGCCAGCCTGGGAAAGACCGGCCGCGTCTGGTTCTCTGGCAGCCCGGAGACTACGGACTTTAAGGAATGTTCCACCGGTGGCGGCGAGGCCGATTCCGGGAATGCGCTGGTGGTAAGGATTGAGGGGGAGGACATAGACATCGATAAGCGCAGCATCGGGCGCTGGACTTTTGAAGCCCTCGATGCCTCCGTCAATTCCACCGAGGACGTCGAGCGCTTCCTGCGCAGCCTGGAGGAGTACCCGGATAAGGTGCGCACGGCGATTAAATACAGCCTGCAGGGGACCCTCGGTATTGCGGCGCACGCCCGGCTGCAGCGCGGGCTGGATGAGTTGGAGGCGGTCTTCGCCTCGCTGCGCCCGCGCGAGCGGACCATGTACCTGTTCTTGGAACCGAGCGAAGACGAACTAGCCAACCTGGATATTTCCGGCTATGCCGCCGACGCCCTGCAGGAGCTGCTGGATAACCGCGAGGATCCGGTGGCCCGCGACGCCGCCAACCTGCTATTTCGCCTGGAAGGATAAACCACATGCGCATCCACAGCTTAGAGATTAAAAATGTTCGCGGCATCGAGCACCTGGTTTTAGATGACCTTCCAGAAACCGGGGTGGTGGTCATCCACGGCGAGAACGAGGCCGGTAAGTCCACCATCGTGGAGGCCCTCGATGTGGTGCTGACGGAAAAACACACATGGACGAAAGCTACAAAGGACTTGCAGCCGGTAGGCAAGGACGTTTCACCGGAGGTCATCGCGGATATATCAGTGGGGGAGTACCGCTTTCGCATTGCCAAGCGCTGGCTGAAGAAGAAGTACAGTGAATTGGCCATCTCGTCCCCGCGCCACGCGCAGTATACCGGCCGCCAGGCCGATGATGAGCTGGATCAGATCTTAAGCGAGAACCTGGACCGCCAGCTTCTCGATGTCCTCTTTATGCGCCAGGATGACTCCAATGACGCCATCTCCGCAGCGGGCATTCCCACGTTGACGCAGGCCCTCGAGCAGGAGTCCGGCTTGGCTGAAGACGAGGTATCCGGCGACGACTCCCAACTTTTGGGCAAGGTAGATAGGGAATATAAGCGCTACTACGGAGCAAGGTGGGGCAAACCGGCTGGCGAATACAAGAAGGCCCAGGAGACCTTGGAGCGTGCCGAGCAAGAGCTGGAGGAAGCAACCGCTGCGGTGCGCGGGCTCGATTCCGTGGTGGAGCGCTACGAGCACCTGGAACACCAGCAAGAAGAGGCGGAAGCGCAGCTTCCCGCTGCCCGCAAGGATCTCGCAGAGAAACAGTCCGCCGCGGACGAGGCCGTGAAGGCCCAGCACCAGGTGGATGCACACAAGGCCGAGCTCACCCGCGCCAAGGAGGATTTCCAACGCGCGAAGGATGCGCAAACCCAGCGCCGGGAGATGGCAGAGGCGCTCGAGGCCGCTGGCACGGCGCAGGCGAGCGCCTCGGATAAGCTCGCGGCCGCCCGCGAGAAGGCCGCAGAGGAAAACGAGAAGAAAGAAGCGGTGGAAAAGAAACTGTCCACCGCGAAGGAGGACTACGCCACCGCGCGCGCAACGCTCAAACAGGCGCGGGCGTATCAGGACAAGGAGACCTTTAAGCGCCTGGATAAACGCCTGCTCAAGGTAGAAGAATTGGTACGTGGCGTGGAGAAGGCCCAAACGGAGATAGCCCAGCGCGGGCGCGAGATGACCGCCGCGGATGTCGAGGAACTCCGCAAGGCGGATGCCGATCTGTCGCTGGCCAAGCGCCTGCACGATGCCACCGCCGCTAAGGTGGAATTTTCCGGGCCTGAGGGCGCGGAGATTGGGGTGGATGGGACGCAGGTGGACATCGGCAAGCAGCCCGCAATTGAGCTTGTCGATGGCCGCGAGATCACCATCGGCGATATCACCGCCCGCTTCGTGGCTGGCGCGTACTCTTCCGATAAGACCCAGCGCGAGGTGGATCAGGCCGAGGCGCGTTTGCAGGAGCTTTTCGATGCCACCGGCGTGGAATCCATCGCCGCCGCAGAGAACCTGCACGAGGCGCACAGCGAGCAGAATGCCGCCTTGGATGTGGCAACGCGCAAGCTCGAAAGCGAGTTGGGGCCGGATGATTTAGGTGAACTGCGCGCCCAACACGCGGCGCTCAAGGAGAAGGTCGCCGGCCTCGATGATGCCCCTGCCAAGGATTTATCCGCTGCGGAGGAGGCGGAGGAAGAGGCGCGCGAGCTTGTCGATGCCCTCGACCGCGAGCTTATTCCCTTCCGCGATAGCCGCATCGCCCACGACGTGGTGCGCTTAGAAGCCGAGCTTGAGGCCGCCAACGAGAAGGCCGAGCGCGCCGAGCGCGAGCTGGCCGAAGCGCGGGAGAAAACTTCCGATGCCGGCTTGGCAGAAGAAGCGGAGCGGTTGGGTGCGCTGGTGACCCGGCTGCAGGAACAGCTATCTGAGATGGAGGCCGTGGACCTGGCCACCGCTCAGAGCTTGGTGGAGGGTGCGCAATCGCACCTAGAGTACCTGCAGAACCAGGTGCAAGATACCAAGGTGGAGCTGGGCAAGCTGTCGAGTGAAATTAATTATCACTCCGGCGCGGCAGAGCGCGAGCAGCAGGCGCAAGCGGAAGCAGAAATGGCGCAGGCGGTGCTAGAAAGCGTGGAAAAGCGCGCGCTGGCGGCACGCTACCTGCGCGAGTTGCTGCTCAAGCACCGCGATGCCGCGCGCCAGCGCTATGCCGAGCCCTTCGTGGCGGCGCTCGCCCAGCTGGCCCGCACTATTTACGGCGGGGATATCAGCTTTGAATTGGCGGACGATCTCTCTGTTACCGCGCGCACCCGCGATAATGAAACGGTGGCCATGACCAGCCTGTCTGGCGGCGCGCGCGAGCAGCTGGCCATCCTTACCCGCTTTGCCATCGCGCGCTTGGTGGCGGGGGAGGAAACCGTGCCGGTCATCGTCGATGATGCGCTAGGCTCCACCGACGCCCACCGCCTGCAACTCATGTCCACCTTGTTCTCACAGGTGGGCCGCGAGAACCAGGTTTTGGTCTTTACCTGCATGCCGCAGCGCTATTCGCGGGTGCTCGGGCGCAGCGAGCGCGACATCGCCATGCTGAAGGGGGTAATCTAGTCCTTATGTCTGAACAAACCCGCTGGTTAAACGATGATGAACAGGAGCTATGGCGCCTATTATTGGCTGCGACCCGCAAGATAGATAGGGGCATGGACGAGACCCTTAAGGCGGGCGGGGAGATTTCCGTCTCGGAATTCGCGGTCTTGGCATCCCTTTCGGAAGCCCCAGATCAGCACCTGCGCCTGCGCGACCTGTGCACGGAACTGGCCTGGGATCGCTCGCGCGCCTCCCACCAGGTCACGCGCATGGAAAAGCGCGGGCTCTTGGTCAAGGAAAAGACCACCGATGATGGCCGCGGGGTCAACGTGCACATCACGGAGGCTGGGCTCCACCACCTCGAGCGCGCGGCCCCCGAGCACGTGGAATCCGTCCGGCGGTTGGTCTTCGACCACCTCCACGAGGATGACGTTCCCGCGCTCAAGCGCTTTTTCCATGGGGTATTGCAGGTCAATAATATCCCCGGCTATTCGGGATTCGTCCCGGATTCTTTATTGAATGGAGGAAAATAATACCGCCATGATGGGCCAAGAACTTTTCGAGTACCCGAAAAAGCAGCATAAAACGTATGGCTTGACGGCCTTGGGTGAGCTGGGCCAGCGTATTGGCGATCCAGAGGCTTTTGCTGAGGACCGTGCCGATGCCGATCAGCTTGCTGCGATGGAGGAAGCCCTGGAAACCTATCCCGATTCCGCGGTGACCTTTGATGAGGATGCCAATGCCTGGATCGTGGGCGCGGAAGAGGATATCGAGAAAATGTTCGCGGACCGCGAGGCATTCCTCGAGGCTTTATTAAATGATGAAGATCCGGGGATCTAATGCCACCGCGGAGACCATAAACTGTTAAGATACTTTTAGTTAATCTTCGGTGAAGTGAGAGGTTTATCATTATGAACGAGCGCGAGGCTCAAGAACAACGCGAGGCAGCGGCCCGCCAGCAATCCGAGGGCTGGGTTTCCGTTTTTGTCCAGTGGATTCCCTGCATGCTGCTGTCCGTAGTGCTGCTCGGCGCCATGTTCTTTGGCATGTACTACATCGAGCACGGCACCCTGGATATCACCCAGCCGATCACCAACGAATTCATCGTTGAGTAATTCGGCGCAATAGAAAAATCCGGCCTCCCTTGGAAAGTGGGAGGCCGGATTTATTTTTATTTCTTGAGCACCTGGCGCCAGGTCATCTTCTTGCCGTTATTCAAGATGGCACGGCGGTAGATGCGCGCGACAACGATGAGGATCAGCGCGGTAACTACAGCGAGGACCGCATAGCTTCCCGCCAAGCCCAGCCAGCTCATATTGCCGCCAGCAACTTGGAGGGGAGCGACCAACATGGAGACCGGCGGCACCCAGCCCATGACCTGCATCCAGGTGGCATCCAAGTTGGTCCAGCCAAACATGGGGACATACATGGTGGCAAAGACGATGAGCAGGATGGGCATCTGCGTCGATTGCAGATCCTCGGTGCGCTGCACCATGGAGCCGGCTGCGGCATAGAGGCTGCCGAAGAATAAAGAGACCGAGGATTTCCCCGACGAGCAGGGCAGCGATTAGACCATAGTCGAGCTGGATTTCGCTTGCTGCGCCAGTAAATGCCAGGGAAGCCACGCCGCCGGCCAAGATGAGGAAGGTGCCGAGCAGCCCGATGATGGTATTGCCAATGACCTTGCCTGCCAAGAAATCCACCGGGCGCACCGTGGAAAGGATTATTTCGACCACGCGCGAAGACTTCTCTTCGGTAACGCGGCCGCCGATGAGCCCTGCGAAGGTCATGATGGAAAAGACCACCACGATGGCGGCGATAAGGACGATGGCAACATTGCCCATCTGTTCTTCGGAGGCCTCATCTGTTTCCAGATCTACCGCGGTCACCTTGGTCGATGGGGTGGCGTCGGCAAGGTCTTGGGCATCAATATTCAGCGTATCTAGTGCCTCTGCCTGCGCCTGCGCCGCGACCACTTGATTGACCGTGGTGGAGATCGTGGTGGAGACGGTGCCGTTGGCCAAAAGCTCCCACCCCTCGTCGTCGGCGGGCACGAGGGCGGCGTCGACGTCGCCGTCATCGATAAGCTGCACCGCGCTATCCCGGTCATCTGCGGCCTGCGTCTCCAGTCCGGAATCAGCGAATGCGTCTGCCTCCAGGCCCACCACGGCGACGGAATCTGGTTCATCGTCACCACCGGACAGCAAGTCAATGATGATAGGGGTGGCGATGGCACCAATGATAAGCAGCAGCATCATGATGACAACGGATTTGGTCTTAAGGGCAACCGCCATCTCGCGCTTGGCGACGGTCCCTATGGTCTTCATTGCCGAATACTGCATGGGCTAGGCCTCCTCGGTGGTGGTGCTGGTGACGACGTCTTGGAATAGCTCGGTAAGGTCTGGGACCTTGAGGCCGAAGGAGTGGACGGGGCCAGCGGCCATGGCAGCGCGCAAGATGGCTTGGTCATCGGTGCCGTCATCGGCTTCGAGCACTACGCCCTGGTCCGTTTCCTCTACTAGGTGGGTGCCCTCCGGATACCAACCGCGGGCAGGGGTTTCCACCGCATAGCGCGAGGCCCCTTGGGTGCGCAGCTCATCTACCGTGCCCTCTGCCACCATGCGGCCTTGCGTGACGATGCCCACGTGGTCGCACAGGCGCTGCACCAAGTCCAGTTGGTGGGAGGAAAAGATGACCGGCACCCCGCGGGCGGCGCGCTCGCGCAGCATGTCAGACATGACATTGACGGCGACGGGGTCCAAGCCGGAAAAGGGCTCATCCAGAATCAACATATCCGGATCGTGAATGAGGGACGCGGCCAGCTGCACGCGCTGCTGGTTGCCCAAGGATAAATCATCCAGCTTGTCGTCCTGGCGCTCACCCAGCCCCAACTGTTCCAGTAGCTCCGTGCCGGATTTCTGGGCGGCCTGCTTGCTCATGCCATGCAGGGTGCCCAGAAACGTCAGCTGGCTAAGCAGCGGTTCCTTGCCGTAGAGTCCACGCTCTTCGGGCATATAGCCAATGCGGCGGCGATTATCGTCATTAATGGGGGAGCCATCGAAATAAACCTCGCCGGAGTCTTTCGCGAGCACGCCCAGCGCGATGCGCATGGTGGTGGACTTGCCCGCGCCATTGGAACCGACGAAACCGAAGATCTCGCCCTCCTGCACGTTAAAGGTCATATCCTGCAGCGCGCGAACACTGCCAAAAGATTTATTGAGATGGTCGATTTCTAAGGTGGGCAAGGGGTCTCCTCCATGTCGCGCCTATACTGCATAACTGTCGTGGTTCTAAGTACCTTAGTATTTCATAAGCCTAATAGTTTGACAATGGAATCCATCGAAAGCCAGGTTGCATGGGTCAAGCCCCTGCTGAGTAGGTAGGAATAGAAAGTGCTATCTAGGTGCTGTAACGTTAAGAACATGCAGGAAGGGGGTGCACAATGAAGCAATTCACTGCCCGCCAAATCGCAGAATGGCTCGTAGCTTGGGCTGAAGAAACCGAAGAAGCCGAGCTGACACCACTGAAACTTCAAAAGCTCCTCTACTATGCAAAGGGGTTTTACATGCCAGCCTCCGGAGGGGTTCCTCTCTTCAATGAACGGATGGAAGCATGGGCCCACGGACCTGTCGTTGTAGACATCTACCACGAGCTTAAAAAGTACGGTAAGAGCCCCATCGACCCCGATACGTTTATTTCTGATGACTTCAACTGGGACGATTACCGGCCTGTGGAAGATACCTTGATTGAAGTATGGAATAAGTACGGGCCCTATTCCGCATGGGCTTTACGTAATAAAACCCACACGGAGTCGCCTTGGAAGAAAAACTTCGTTGAAGAAGAACGGGGGCTCGAGGTTTCTGATGCAGACCTCAAAGAGTACTTCGACTAGATATGGGAAAGAAAAGTAAGAGACGTAGCACTCGGCCTGCCTCAAAGAGCCAAAGTGGTGCCGATACAAGCGTCTTGAGTGCCATAAGAGCAGCATCAAACGAATACCCACTCCTGTCCACTAGGTTTTTGCAGAGCGGATGGGGGTTCGGGCAAATGACCGATAGAATGCGCAGAGAATTCCTCGACAAATGGCACAAACGGTCACTAATTTCTTGGACAGAGTTTGTTAATCACCACAGGCACGGCCTCGGCTCAGAATTTATCCCGAAAAAGGAAATCAAAGCTCAAATCCCTAGGCAGTTCCAAGAGCTAACCAAATTCCGCGTGGGTTGCGTCCAGTAGCGTGGTGTATCTGTAACTGACGGTGGGCCCCTTATGAATGAGGCTGGCGACCACCGTAGTACCTTTCGATTCCGTAACCACACTTCCTCGAAAGGGATAACCACGATGGCCGCTAGCCCATATTCTATAGACCCGACTACCTACTTAGACGAATTGCTGGCCCAAGCATCCCCAGATCTCATGCGCGAGATGCTTCAAGGATTCATCAACCAAATCCTATCGACTCAAGCAGA
>NZ_JASPIY010000009.1:0-109883 GCF_030232085.1 Corynebacterium sp. MSK073
GCATGCGCTACAACACGCGCCGGCGGCACTCCTGGTGCAATCTTGTAGCGCCTGATGTCTTTGAAGCCGAGACTTCAGCTACACTGACTAAAGCAGCATAGCTAACCCCCGACGTGTCCACTTTCCGGGGGTCAGGCCCGAATTCAACTTCACTGAGGCTCTAACGTGGGATCCAGTCGCAGCGCGGACATCCACGGTTGGGCGTCGCGCACTCAACTGGGGTTATTTTATGAGGGGCCGAGAATTGGTCTTTCGCGGGCTATTGACTAATCTTTTGGGAGCGGAGTGTCGTAATATACGACATGACATCCGTGTGGGGCTATAGCTCAGTCGGTTAGAGCTCCGGACTCATAATCCGTCGGTCCCGGGTTCGAGCCCCGGTGGCCCCACGGTAGAAGGAGGCGTCGGCAAGCAATGCTGGCGCCTCCTTTTTAGTATTCGGTGTGCACACGCTCGGAGAAAATCGGTCTGGCGGTCAGCTCGATGCGGGTGCCGATATTTGTGTTTTCTGGGTTTCTGCAATGGACGGATTTTTGATTCGTGGCCATGATGCAGTGGAGATCGTAGCTCTCACCAGAGCTCGGGTTCTTTACAGTAATGTCGCTCTGCCAGGCTGCAGTAACGGTCGGATTGGGGGTTCGAGCCTGTATGTGGCATCCATTGCATGCTTATAAATGTCCAGGGCAAAGGCGCAATCGGTGGCATCGTCGGCGATGATTTGTGCGTAGTCACGAATGCCGCACATGCCGCCTACCTGCGCAGCGAGTGCGGAATCGTCGTCTTTCTCCGCTTTCTGCGGCTTAGAAAGCTTGGCAGTTGCGGAAGGTGCGGAATCGGTATCGGAATCGGCATCGGCAAGCGCACCGCTGTCTGAACTGGCGCTGTGCGGGCTAGTATCGGTGAAATTGGGCTCGTCGTCAGCGGGGGTGGACGAGCACCCAACCAGCAGGAGCGCCGGTAAGAGCGAGAGAATCTTTTTCATGCGGAATATAGGGGATAAACAGAAGGGGCAGTAGAACAGGAAAAGTGCAGCACCGCAGCTCATGTGGGCAGGCGAATTGCGCACGGGTGAGCAGTGCAGTCTAATAAACGGCATGACAGAAGTAGATCCGCTCATTGAGTCCCTCTATCGCTGGTCCGATGTCAGCGGTGTATTGCTGATGGGAATTATCGGCGGCACCATTGCGCGCAAGCGCGGATACGACATCATCGGGTTTTTCTTCATCGCGATGTTTTCTTCCCTGGGCGGGGGCATGGTGCGCGACGTGCTTATCAATCGCGGCACGGTAGCGGCGATGAGCGAGCCGGAGTACCTGTACCTGGCGTTTACTGGCGCGTTGATCGCGCGCTTTGTCTATTTCAAGGGAAAGACCTGGGATTATATCCAGGCGCATGGTGATGCCGTCGTTTCTGGCCTGTGGGCCGGCACTGGCGCGGTGAAAGCCATTACCTATGGGCTTCCGCCGATTCCGTGCATCATGATGGGTGTGTTTACCGCTACTGGCGGTTCCATGATTCGCGATATTGCTATGGGGCGCGAGCCCGCGGTCTTTGGCGATAATCAGCCGACGGTAATTCCGGCCATCGCTTGTGCGGTGATCGTGCTCGTGGGAAACCACTTCGATATGTTGGCCGTCGGCATGATCGTGGGGCCATTGGTGTCTATTTTCTTGGCGCTGCTGGGCATTTGGGCCGGGTGGCGCGTGCCCGCGAACCAGGAGTGGGCGCCGATAAATGATACGGCTGCGCAGGTTAAGGCGCTGGCGAAAAAGGCTGAGAATAAAAGCCGCGCGGTCGGGCGCAAGCTGGAGCCGCACCGCGTGCGCTCTTGGCGCCACCGGCAGATGGAAGAGGCGCTGCAGCGGCGCATCGAAAAGCAAGTGCGTTCCGGAAAGCGCCGCCAGGATGCGGCGGAGGAGGCCAGCGAGTTTTTGCAGTCCTTCGAATCTGATGTCGACCAGTTGAGTAGTGTCTCAGCTGAGTCCGAGGACATGGATTTTGGAGTGGACTTTAGCGGCGATTCCTATGAGGCGGAGGAGCAGACCTCCAGCGAGGAATCCCAGCGGCTGCTCGATACGATTCTGGAAGATGACAAACTTACCGATGAGTTGATTGATCGCCTGATGGACCGTTATCAATCGCGCGACTAGGTTTCTAAGCAGCTGCTTGCCGATGCCCCCTAAATTCCGGGTCTGGATTTCTGGCAGAAAACTGGCATCAATTTTTCAGCTAGGTGCCATATCCTAGAACCATGAACCTGAGGTATTTCTTTTTTGAGCTGTGGGGCCTCATCGTTGACCATGGCTTGCCGCTCATCGCATTCGTGATAATCGGCATTCTTTTGCCCCGCATGGGGCGCCTAGCCATCCGGATCATCGAACATAATTTGGATGAGCAAGAAGAATCCACGAAGGCGCGGCTGGCACTGACCGGAGCATTGGTCTACATCGTCCAAGCGGTTGCGTACTTCCTATTGGTCGCGGCCGCACTGACCAATCTCGGCGTTCCGGCGCTGGGTGCTGCGGTGCCTGCGACGATAGTTTCTGCCGCGGTTGGTTTTGGTGCCCAGTCCGTGATTTCGGATTTCCTCTCCGGATTTTTCATCCTGACGGAAAAGCAATTCGGCGTGGGTGACTATGTCTCCTTTGCCGGCATTCCTGGGGTGGAAGGCGATGTGGTGACGCTGACCCTGCGCACCACGAAGGTGCGCACCCCAACTGGTGAGCTGGTGACCATCCCCAATAGTTCCGCGGGCGTGGTGACCAACTATTCCAAGGAATGGTCCCGCGCGGTGGTCAATATCAACGTCCCGGTGCACGAGGGCGAATCCTTGCCGGAGATTACGAGCCGCGTCAAAGAGATTTCGGAGCGCGCTATTGAAGCCCCAGAGATCTCTGTCGATGTGGCCGGCGAGCTCACGGTTCTTCCCGCCACGCAATTGGTCAGCCCGCAGGTTGCCGGCCAGCCGTGGCAGGTGGGCTACCGCATCATGGTGACGGTTAATCCCGCCCGCCAGTGGTCCGTGGAGCGCGCTATCCGCTCGGCGTTGCTTTCGGAATTCTGGGACCACTACGGTTCCGCCATCGATTTTGATGAGCTGCAGGAACAGAAAAAGAAGAAGCCGGAGAGCCCAAAGCATGCCGCGGCGCAGTCTGCCAAAGACGCCTTGGATGCCGGGGAAGGCTCCCGCCCCAATACGCCAGTAGATGACCCCACGGTGGAAGAGGAAATGGCCCCAGAGGAAGTCGAGCTTGCTCAGACCAAGGTCGACGAACAAGCAGTCACGGATGAAGCGGGCGAAGACGCCGCGGAAGACGATGATAAATCACGCCGAAAGATCTGGCGCACGATTCAGACCAATACCCAATTCCAGAAGCTCGCCACCATCGGCGGGCGCGTGCGTGCCTCCACCACAGGCCTCGTGGCGGCCCTGATCGTCGTTGGCCTGCTCATCCTCGCGGCAAGCAACCCAGAGGAAGGGGAGGCTGGCTGGTTGTCGCCGGACTATTGGAAGGATCGCGATACGCAATCTTCCTCCGAGCAACCAACGGAATCTGAAGAGACTGTGCCTTCGGAAGACCCCCTTACTACCGGCACCCCAACTGAGCCGACGGATGCTGATTCAACACCGACGACCACCAATACGCCGACCGTTCCTAGCTACCCCAGCCAGGACCCCAATTCGACTCCTAATTCTGGGCATGGGCACGGCAGCAATCAGGATGGACCCGCTGACTCGAACAGCGATTCTGGCGATGGCCAAGGGAATGGAGATGGAGCCTCGGATGCAGACGGAAATAGCGGCGCGGCAAATAGCCAGCAGACCGCGATTCCTTCAGAACCCCACTAGACGCTAGTGCAAGCCGCCGTATACCTCGAGGCGGTCGGGCCAACGGCGATCGTTCTTCTCGTCTTGGTAGGTGACTCTTAAGGTATTGTCGCCATGTTTTCCACATATGAGTGCGCGACCATCTGATCCGATAAAACAGTAAAGGTCATAGGTCTTACCGGTGGTGGGGCTGGCGACGGAAATCTCGGTGCTATACGCGCCGTTGGCCTTCGGATCGGACTGCCGGAATGGATAGGAGTGCTTGATCGCCTCATCAAAAATAGCACCGGTAAACTCGCACGATGTATGCTCGCCGGCTTCGATGGTGTCTCCCTGGTCGGTATATCCGCAGTGGCCGCCAATTTTCCCAGCGTAAATCGTGTGATTTCCAGCTGGGGGAGCGTCATCATTCGAGCCGGCATCGCCATGTTCGGCACCTTCTTCATCGCCTTTTTCCGCGGTGGAGTCTGGAGTATTCTCCAGGGTTTCCGTCACGGTCGTAGGGGCCGTGGAAGCCTCGCTGGGCACAAAAGCAGGTTCGGGTTCGGCAGAATCGGAATCATCGGAGGTACCGCAGGCGCTCAGCATGGTAAGGGACAAGGCGGCAAGCATTAAGGAAGTGTGGCGTTTCAACATCATAAGAACGGGTAAAAATCGGCGGTGTGAACGGTGAAAACTTTAGCATTTAAACCAGCATCTAGCTGTGGATTTATAGGAAATGCGGCGAAAGGCGGAACAAATTTGATACCCGGGCTGTTTCAGTAGACATGACATCATTATTTACACCTTTGGAACTTGGCCGTTATACGTTGAATAACCGCGTGACCATGGCGCCGCTGACGCGTCAGCGTGCAGGTCACAGCGGTGTCCCCAGCGAGCTACACAAAAAGTACTATTCCCAGCGCGCTAGCGCCGGTCTCGTGGTGACGGAGGGAACCTTCCCCGCATGGACTAACCGCGCGTTCCCGGGTCAGGCGGGCATCGTCGATGACGAGCAAGCCGCTGGTTGGCGCGAGGTAGCCAATGAGGTACATGATAAGGACGGCGTGCTGTTCATGCAGATCATGCACGGCGGCCGTACCAGCCACCCAGATCTCATTGATGGCGCCCAGGCAGAGGCCCCAAGCGCGTTGGATTGGGACGGCCAGGTTCGCGGTTTTGCAGGCAAGATGGATGCGCCGGTGCCGCGCGCACTAGAGGCTGATGAGCTCCCGCGCATCGTTGAGGAATTTCGCGCTGCCGCACGCCGGGCCGTCGATGCCGGCGTTGATGGTGTAGAGATCCACAATGCGAATGGCTACCTGCTGCACGAATTCATGGCACCGTCTGCCAACCAGCGCGACGATGAATTTGGTGGCAGCCCAGAAAACCGGTGGCGCCTGCCAGAGATGGTCATTCGTGCTGTCGTAGATGAAATTGGTGCTGACCGCGTGGGCGTGCGTTTCTCCCCGGCCCACGTTGTACAAGGCATTGTTGAAGATGACGAGGCGGATATGTTGGCCACCTACGGCGGACTTTTGGACGCCATTGCCCCGCTGAACCTGGCTTATGTCTCCTTCCTGCACGCCGAGCCGGAAGGCGAGCTCATCTCGGCCTTGGCAAAGAAGGCCCGTGCCAATGGCGAAACCAAGGTCTTGATGAATGATGGTTTCGGCACTGTCACCACCAAGGAAGATGCCGAGAGCGAGCTGGAATTGGACCACGTGGATGCCGTTGTAGTGGGCCGTCAGCTCATTGCTAACCCGGACTTGGTACGCCGGTGGGAAGAAGGCCTGGCCCTTAATGAGCCAGATCAGGCCACGTTCTACGTCGGCGGCGAGCGCGGCTACATTGATTATGAAACTGCCGCGGACTAACGCGTAGTCCGCGGCAGGTAGGGGAAGAGAGCGCGAGTGATAGAGAGTGAAATATCCCAGAGAGGATCTTTCACTCTCTATATCGAACGTGCACCCAGCGAGCGTTAACAACTGCCCGCTAAAAATTAAGAACTAAATCCCTCATCCGGGCGCCATGTCAGCGTAATGGCTTCGTTTACTGCTGCGGTGGGGTTGAGCAGGTCCTCAACGCGCAGCCAGTGCATTTCCGCAGAATCCGGGCGGATGGTGACATAGCTATATCCGTGGTGATCGAGGTTTACGTGGCGTGTATGGGGGTTTGCCTCCAAAAGGTAGCGCTCTGCCAACGTGGAAAGCCCGTTGTCCTCGGGAAGGTGGAGCTGTTCGTTGACATTGGGGGCGGAGATAGATGAGCACACCATTTCGGCTCCGAAGATGCGCCCATCCTTGCTGATATTGTGTGCCCATTCGGAGTGAATATCCCCGGTAACAAAGAGGGCGTGGGAGTCGTGCTTGGCAAGGGCATCGATAAGCATCCGGCGTTCTGCCGAATAGCCATCCCATTGGTCGCCGTTGACGGGAATGCCGGTGATATTGGATGACAGTGAGGACGATACGGGTGCTAGCTTGTCGTCGCGCTGCAGGGTAGCCAGGTTCATGGGGGAGAACATGACGGAGTTGCCCAGCATATTCCACGCGGCGGCGGAGGTGTCGATCTTGTTGACCAGCCAGTCGTACTGCTCCGAACCGAGCATGCTTCGCCCCTCGGCGGCCATCCTGGCAGGGCCAAAGAGAATTTGCTTATCGCGGTATGTGCGCAGATCCATCATGGTCAGTTCCACGAGATCGCCAAAGGTCAAACACCGGTAGAGATGGCCATTATCGGATGGATTGCTTGCCCGTACCGGCATCCATTCAAAGTAGGCCTGCATCGCGGCATTGCGGCGATCGATCCAAGCGCCTTCCTTTCCCTCCGTGTGGTTATGGGCGCCGTCCCTCCAAGAATTGTCTGCGGTTTCGTGGTCGTCCCAGACCGCGATCCACGGCAGGGCAGCATGTGCTGCTTGGAGATTTTCATCGGTGCGGTAGCGGCCGAGGCGCGTGCGATAATCTTCCAGTGTCGTAATCTCGTGCGCGGGGTGGTGCAGGCGTACTGGACCGAAACCGGCGTACTCGCGCTGTGGGTATTCGTAAATATAGTCTCCCAGAAAAACCATATAATCTAGTTGCCCGGCTCGTCCGCGCTGAGCGATATCGCCATAGGCTTGAAAGAAACCGGACTCCCAGTTGGCACAGCTGGCTACACCGAAGGTTAGTTCTTCTGGGGATGCAGTAACCGCTGGTGCGGTTTTGGTGCGGCCTACGGGGGAGATTTTATCTTGGGCACGAAAGCGGAAGTAATACACGGATTCTGGTTCGAGGCCGTGAGGATCCACGTGGACCGTGTGATCTTGTGCGGGATCGGTGGTGACTTCGCCGCGCTTGACGATGTCCCTAAACTCCTCATCCCGCGCAATCTCCCATTCCACGGTGGTAGGCGCGCCTGCACCGGAGCCAGGCATCGCATCTGCATCTGGGGTCACGCGCGTCCACAAGACAACAGAATCTGGAATGGGATCTCCGGAGGCTACCCCGTGCAGGAAGGGGCGTTCACCGAGCGTGGGCTCTACCATGTGTGGTTCTGGGCGCGAGGAGAGGCTGCTTTGTGCATGAGCAGTGCTGGCGTTAGCCGTGCTGGCAGTGGTGGTCAGCGCCAAGGCGGCGCCGACTGTGCCGCTGGTTTGGAGGAATTTGCGGCGGTTGACATGAGACATCTCTGATTGCATGCTGTGGTTTCTGCTAGTCATATTCATAAGTTTTCTAAGATTGAAAGGGCTTGCAACCGCTCAGGCCGCATTACACCAGAAATTCCTTTATCAGTAACCACGGGTTTACCTCCGCACCGATCGGCACGCCTTATTCAGAGGTCTAGAGCACAGTAGGCTGGAAGATATGAGCGAGTTGCAGCAGATAAATCAATGGCCCGTAGATACCGTGGCCGGAGCATTGATCCACAGCGGTGAGGTGATAGACAAGGCAGGCGATACTTCGCGCCAATTTCCGGTTGCCTCCGTTACCAAGCTGGTATCGGCGTACGCGGTGATGATGGCCGTGGAGGAAGGCGCGGTGGATTTGAAGCAGCCCGCTGGTCCGGAGGGTTCGACCCTCGAGCATCTGCTCGCGCACGCCTCGGGTGTGAAGTTCGATTCGCGTGAACAACAAAAACCAGTGGGCGAGCGGCGCATCTATTCCTCTGCCGGTTATGAGTGGGGTGCAGAGATCGTTGAAGGTGCCACCGGCATCGAATTTGCAGAGTACCTGCGCGAAGGCGTGTGCGAGCCGCTTGGAATGTCCTCTACCCGCTTAGAGGACTCGGCAGGGCACGGCTTGGTTTCTACCGTGGAGGATCTCGCTGCATTTGCTGCCGAGGTCCACGACCCGCAGCTCCTGCACCCCAGTACCGTGGCCGATATGCGCCGCGTTCACTTTCCTGGTTTGCGCGGCATCGTACCCGGTTACGGGAGCTTTAAGGATTGCACCTGGGGGCTTGGATTTGAGATCCGCGGTGAGAAAGACCACTGGATGGGAGCCCTGCCTGCCGATGCCACCGGGCACTTCGGTATGTCCGGAACCTACCTCTGGCTGGCCGGCGACTACGCCATGGTGGCATTGACAGACCGAGATTTTGGTGATTGGGCAAAGCCACTGTGGAATGAAACCAATACAAAGATCTGGGAGGCGCTGTAAGGAGCTCCGTCGCAGATTTTCCTTAATAGGAAAACGAAAAAAGCTCCCCATTCCAGTGGAGTGGGGAGCTTAAAGCTGCTCTTTTTAGAACACCTGCAGACCGAGGCCTTCGAGGAACATGGCGAATTGGGTGAAGATGCCGTCAACGAGGGAGAGAATCTGGAATCCGAGAGCAGAAGAAAGATCAAACATAGGGGGTTCCTTTCAATAGGGAGAATTCAAACTGGATTGCTTGAATTTATCTCAGTATAAGCAGAGTGCGTGGATCGTGTCAAACTGTTTCTTAACACAAAATAAATGAATATCGACCGTTCTACTGATGGGGCGTGCGTCTCTTTTTCAAATCAGGGGATGAGAGTGGGGTTGGCGCCCGGCTACCCCCGCCGTGGGTTTACCACTTGGGACTTTTTGGAGAGCTTAGCCCCTAGGGGGACTGGGGTAGTTTTCGGCCGAGGCCCTAGGGGGTGAGCGCTATTGGGCAAGTGTTTCCGCTGCTAACTGCCTTGTGAGCGACTCGTACCGGGACGTTGTTTTAGAGAAAGCGGTTCAAGGGGTAAATTTCACAAATTTCACTGTTGTAACTTCAATTTCTTTAGTCACTTTAATTACAGTCTGGACTTTATGTTGAGGTTTAGATCTTGGGGGTTGAAGTGAAAGTTGAGGGTTGTAGAGGGTGGTGTGGCGCAGGAAAATTGGGTGCAGACGCAAAAGACAGTTCGTTGGGGAAGACGAAGCTCGTCTTGCACTGCGCCGCACGCCACGCGTGTGGATAGCAGTGGTGATTTGTCGAGGGAGATATCGGCTATGAATACTTGCGTCAATCCAGTGCCGGTTGATCAACCGGCCTCCAACTACACGTGGCCCAGCCGCAATGGTGCGGCCGTCGTGGTCACTGGTGTGCTGAAAATTTCTGGGATGCCGCGTGCGTTGCGCCCAGAGGTAGAACGCGCCATGGATCGGTGCATTCGCACCGAATCGGAGTTCATCGTCCCAGGCGATGACCCGCTGACCGCCCAGTGGTGTACTCGGTGGTACCGCGACGAGATCTCTATGGAGGCGCTCGTGCGCGGTGAGGCGACGGGTTCTGGAATGGATTCTGGCATCGGCATTGGCTGCCACCAGGTGCTTACCGGAACCGAGGTGGAGCTTGCCGCGCTTGAGAGCGCGGTGTGCTACCTTGCGCAGCGCTATGGCTTTAGCGCCACCGTGCGTTTTAGCTAAGACGCACGAGCGAATCGGCGCGAGCGCGGCCAAATTGAGCCCCGCCGCACGAGGTTGGTCGCGCAGCAGGGCTCCGTTTTAGGATTCCTCGTCGGCGAAGGGATCCATGATCTTATCGGGAATATCTGCAACCGACTTAAACACGGCGGTTGGGCGGTAAGGATAGCGGGAGATTTCGCGGTCATCGGAAATGCCGGAGCGCACCAATATGGAGCGCATGCCGGCCTCTAGGCCCGCCTTGACATCGGTATCCATGCGATCACCAATCATGATGGTGTTTTCAGAGTGAGCGCCGATGTGGTTGAGCGCTGAGCGCATCATGACAGGGTTGGGCTTTCCCACGTAGTAGGGCTCGCGGTGGGTAGCGGCGGTGATCAATGCGGCCACCGCGCCGGTTGCTGGGAGCACGCCCTCGGGAGCAGGACCCGTAACGTCTGGGTTCGTGGCGATGAAACGGGCGCCATTACGGATGAGGTTGATAGCGGTGGTAATCGCCTCAAAGGAGTAGGTGCGGGTTTCACCAAGGACCACAAAATCGGCGTCATCGTTGGTGAGGATCCAACCGGCCTCGTGTAGCGCAGTAGTCAGACCGGACTCTCCCACGACGTAGGCCTTGCTGGAGCTGGCCTGGGTGGCCAAGAAGTTTGCCGTCGCCGTGGCGGAGGTCCAGATACGCTCGGCCGGAATATCCAGTCCGGTATTGCGCAGCCGTGCCGCCAAGTCGCGCGGGGTGGACATGGAATTATTGGTGAGCACCATGTACTCAATGTCGTTATCTTTCAGCGTTTGAATAAATTTATCGGCGCCGGGGATCATTTCCCCTTCCTTGATGAGTACGCCGTCCATATCGGATAGGTAAGAAATCATTGGTGGTCCTCCAAATAGTCAACGATATCGCCGATGGTCTCGCAGTTAAGCATTGTTTCCTCAGTAAGTCGCACCTTAAAGAGCTCTTCTGCACGCACGGTGAGCTCTATAAGCTCGAGGGATTCCACGCCGACATCGGAAAGCGCGGTGTCCCTGCCAAGTTCGGCCTCGGTTCCGGTGACTTTGACGATGAGGGCGATGAGCTCGCCCAGCGTATCCCGATCTGGGTCGTGGTCCTTATCCGGGTCAGAACCCTGAAACTTTGCCTGCAATTGGGCGCTGAGGTCATTTGCCATAGTGACCAGTGTAGTAGCGATTGGTGCGTGACATAGGAGAAATAGGTTCACGCGGTACTGGTTAGGGGGATTGGGCGAAAAATAATTTAGGCGCTTCCAGCATTAAGCCGGAAGCGCCTGAGCTACATCTCCATGGTGGAGGTGCGGGCGATATTACTCGCCGCTATTAGGTGCAGTTGGATCATCCAACTTCAGCTCGGAGGCCGCCTTTTCTACGACGGAGCGCTCAATCTTGCCATCGCGGGCAAGGCCATCGAGCACGGCGACGACGATGGATTCCGCATCGTTGTTGAAGAAGCGGCGGGCACCCTCGCGTGTATCGGAGAAGCCGAAGCCGTCTGTGCCCAAGGTGATGTAGGTACCTGGGACGTAGGGGCGAATCTGCTCCTGCAGCTCGGTGGTGAAGTCCGAGACACCAACGAATGGGCCCTCGAAGTCCTTGAGCTGGGAGGTAGCAAATGCCTCGGAGGGCTCCTCGCCCTTGCGCAGCGCTTCCTTATTTCGGCGGGCACCGTCGCGGGCCAGCTCATTCCAAGAGGTCACGGAGAACAGCGATGCCTTGACATCGTAGTCCTCAGCCAGCATCTCCTGTGCGCGAAGAGCTTCGTGCACGCCGACGCCCGAAGCCAGGATATTGGCCGGGGTGGAGCCATTCTCGGCGGTATTGAAGTGGTAGATGCCCTTGTGCAGGCCCTCCACGTCCAAGTTCTCCGGCTCGGCCGGCTGGTGGACCGGCTCGTTGTACACGGTGAGGTAGTACATGACCGGCTCGTTGTCTTCGCCGTACATGCGCTCGATACCGCGCGCTACCAAGTGAGCAACCTCGAAACCGAAGGCTGGGTCATAAGAAATGACCGCCGGGTTGGTGGCTGCCAAGACAGGGGAGTGGCCATCCATGTGCTGCAGGCCCTCACCGGTCAGGGTGGTGCGGCCGGCGGTAGCGCCGATGATGAAGCCGCGGCCCATCTGGTCGCCGGCAGCCCAGAAGGCATCGCCAGTGCGCTGGAAGCCGAACATCGAGTAGAAGATGTACAGCGGGATCATTGCCTCACCCTGGGTGGCATAGGAGGTAGCGGCGGCGGTAAAGGATGCTGCCGCACCGGCCTCAGAAATACCCTCGTGCAGGATCTGACCATCGGTAGCCTCGCGGTAGGACAACATCAGGTCGTGGTCCACCGGCACATAGTTCTGGCCGCGGGGGTTCCAGATCTTCATGGTTGGGAACCAGGAGTCCATACCGAAGGTGCGAGCCTCATCTGGGATGATGGGCACGACGCGCTTGCCCAGTTCCTTATTGCGCATGACCTCCTTGAAGGTGCGCACCAAGGCCATGGTGGTAGCGACTTCTTGCTTGCCAGAGCCCTTGCGCACGGAGCGCAGCTTGTCCAAGGCAGGTGCTTCCAGCGGGGTGAAGTCCGCACGGCGCTCAGGCAGGAAGCCGCCGAGTTCTTTACGGCGCTCCAGCATGTACTTGATCTCCGGGGAATCCTTGCCCGGGTGGTAGTACGGCGGCAGGTAAGGATCCTTTTCCAGCTCTTCATCAGAGAAGGGGATCTCCTGCTTATCGCGGAAGTTCTTGAGATCCTCCAGCGTCAGCTTCTTCATCTGGTGGGTAGCGTTGCGGCCCTCGAAGTTGTGGCCCAAGCCGTAGCCCTTAATGGTGTGGGCCAAGATGACGGTCGGCTTGCCGGAGCCCTTGTTCTCCAGGGCGCGGGTATACGCTGCGTAGACCTTGCGGTAGTCGTGGCCGCCGCGGCGCAGCGCCCAGATTTCCTCATCGGAGACGTCTTCTACCAGCTTTGCGGTGCGCTCATCGCGGCCGAAGAAGTGCTCGCGCACATAAGCGCCGTCGTTTGCCTTGAAGGTCTGGTAGTCACCGTCAGAGGTGGTATTCATGACGTTGACGAGGGCACCTTCGGTGTCCTTTTCCAGCAGCTTGTCCCAGCCGCGGCCCCAAATGACCTTGATGACATCCCAGCCGGCGCCGCGGAAGAAGGACTCCAGCTCCTGGATGATCTGGGTATTACCGCGCACGGGGCCGTCGAGGCGCTGCAGGTTGCAGTTGACCACGAAGGTGAGGTTATCCAGCTCATACAGAGCGGCGGTTTGCAGCAGGCCGCGGGACTCTGGTTCGTCCATCTCGCCATCACCCAAGAAGGCCCAGACGTGCTGCTTGGAGGTGTCCTTGATGCCGCGAGTTTCCAGGTACTTATTAAAGCGTGCCTGGTAAATGGCGTTAATAGGCCCGAGACCCATGGACACGGTGGGGAACTCCCAGAACCATGGCATCAGGCGCGGGTGCGGGTAGGAGGGCAGACCCTTGCCTTCACCGAGGGAAACTTCCTGGCGGAAGCCGTCGAGGTCTTCTTCAGAGAGGCGGCCTTCCATGTAGGCGCGGGCGTACATGCCCGGGGAGGCGTGGCCTTGGAAGAAGACCTGGTCGCCGCCTGAAGGATCGTCCTTACCCTTGAAGAAGTGGTTGAGGCCGACCTCGTACAGTGGGGCGGCACCCGCATAGGTAGAGATATGGCCACCGACGCCGATGCCGGGGCGCTGCGCGCGGTGCACCATGATGGCAGCGTTCCAGCGGATCCAGCGGCGGTAGCGCTTTTCTAGTTCTTCATCGCCAGGAAATTCCGGCTCCATGTTGGTGGGAATGGTGTTGACGAAGTCCGTCGACGTCAACGAGGGAAGCTCCACGCGCTTGGCGGTGGCGCGCTCCAGAAGGCGCAGCATCAGGTAACGCGCGCGCTCTTGGTCAGAATGGTCCAGCAGACCATCGAGGGAATCCATCCACTCGCGAGTTTCTTCTGGGTCGCTGTCGTGAAGGTACGATGCAACACCATCGCGGATAAGCGGGAAGTTGGAATCGCCCTTGGCGGGGTCCTTCTCGGCCATGTAAACCTCCTAGTTAAGGGTCTGCAGAGTTTATCTCCTACGATACGCGTTCCCAGATCGCGAGTGGGAGTCTAGGCTGTCTAAATCGCGGCGCTTTCCGATGCACCCCCTATAACCTGCGGTTTGCTTCTCTCACCCAGCGTGCAAACGTGGGTAGTAGGCCCCTAAACGGCGCTAGTTGTCCCACAAAACAGACGCCGGTGTGAGCAGAAAAGGGCCTGCAAATTGGGGGGGAAAGGGGTGCTATAGCAAGTAAAAGACGCCCTGGGGCGTTAAACTACATGTAATAACACACGCCCTCCCTGCCAAGCACGGGCCGGGCGTGAGCAAGAATTCACCGAATAAGGAAGGAAATGCATAGTGGCTGACGCTGCAGTCAAGCTCGGAATCAAGGAAGGGCAAATCGCTCTAGAGCTTGGTTGGGACGAGGATTGTGATACCACAATCTCTGAATCTATCGAAGCCGTACTCGGTGAGGATTTCCTCGAAGAGGAAAATGATGAGCTGTGCGATGTAGTCCTTCTTTGGTGGCGCGAGGAAGACGGCGACCTCGTGGACGGTTTGGTGGATGCCAGCCGCCCCCTCGCGGATAATGGCTCCGTGTGGTTGCTGACTCCGGGTGCCGGCAAGCCGGGCACCGTCGAGCCTGGTCTCATCTCCGAATCGGCGCAGCTAGCCGGCTTGGTGCAGACCAAAGCTGAGCGCTTTGGCGAGTGGCAGGGTTCCTGCCTGGTACAGCGCGGCTACACCAAAAAATAGCCTTCACCAGCTGATTTGTGTAGCTTCACAATCCTGCGCTACTGTACATAACAGCGCAAGGGCGCATGCGGCTTTAGCTCAGCTGGAAGAGCAATTGGTTTACACCCAATAGGTCGGGGGTTCGATCCCCTCAGGCCGCACCAAATTAGACCCCGCTTTTCGAAAAATCGAAGAGGGGATCTTTAATATTTTTACTACAACCATGCGGCATCCGGCCTAAATGACATTTTGTGTTGGTGGGGTGTGTGGTTTAGAGCATGTGACCTTTGTATATTCCCATAGAGTGGTTGTAGCTAGAGTCGATGCCGCTGTTGAAACATGCTGGTCGGTCGTCTCCATGGCCGTTGGTGGCTTGTGCTGCTTGGTGTGTCCACTTTCCGGGGTCAGGACCGTATGATCGCGTTTAGGAAATAATTACTGTTTCACAGGATAATAAGGCGGTGAAACGGAAACGTGGCGGAAAGTATAGCTTTTGTTACTGATGCTCGGCTGGCTAGAGTAATTAAGATTCTCGATACAGCTGGGGAGTGCCTTAACCTAAAATCTGATGATGATTCCCAGGAAACTTACAGATTCAACACTCCGAGTGGTGCTTATGTAACTGCTTTTTGGGATTTGAAACCAGATATCGACGAATATGAAACGGTTGTCGATGTTTATGAACAAACTGATACTGGAGCGGCTGCGCGACTTTTTGAAGTAGTTGCTAGCTCCATAGAACAAAAAATTGTTTTGTTTGGTCCCGATTCTGATGAAGTAGTTGCAGAGTCAAATGCCTACTAACGGAAGGTTCCTGCTCGGCTTATGTCCTTATGCAGGTTGGGAACCTACACACAAACCATTAGACACTCTCAAACTCGGGGGACTTCAATTTTGGCATGGAATGGTTGGCCATCGCGCTGGGTATTCTTTCCACCTCATTGCTCACGGCAGGCCTAGCTGCGGTGATCGGTACCGCAGGTGTGGGAATTGGCGCGGTGCTTACTATCTTCCTTGGCAACCCACTCTCGGGCCTAGCCACCGGACCATGGTTGCTCCCTGCTGGCTGGGCTACCTTGGGGCAGTGGATGCCCATTGGCGCTACGGGGTACCTCGTGCGTTCCTTGTCTTATTTTGATGGCCAAGGCGCAGGACACGCGTGGTGGGTATTCGCGGCCTGGATCGCCGTAGGCTTCGCATTACTCATGTGGGACCGGTCTGCCAGCGCTACAGAATCGAGTGCGGGCCAGGTGAGCTCGGAAAGTTAGTAGCGCTCGCGGCGGCGCTTTTTCAGCTTGGCGTAGTGGTCCGGCTTGGAATCGCCGTAGCGGGAGCGGCTGCGCAGCTCGGTGGCAAGAGGTGCGGGATCGGTGTTGGCAGCGGCAGTGGTATCGGCGTCGGAGCCAGGTTCGCCGTTGGCGGAGGGGCTGGAGGTGGGGGCATCGGCAAGCGATTCCGCATCCGCATCGAGGGCCTGCATGGCGGCTTCTTCTTCGCGCAGGCGGCGGCGCTCGCGGATCTCGGACCAAATAAAGTAGCCCAAACCCAGCGGGGCCATGATGCCAAAGGCAATCCACTGGTAGCCGTAGGAGAGGTGGTTGCCGCGGTCGAGCTGCGGGATGGGCATGGCGTTGAGGACGCCCGGCTGATCCTCGGAGAGCTGGATATAGTCTTGGCCTAAGTCAGCACCGATAAGCGAGCCCACCTGCTCGGTGTGGATGGAATAGACTTGCTGGTAGCCCTCCTGCGTGATGGGGGCGGTTTTGTGCTCGGCCTCATTCGAGCGCACCATGCCGGTAATCGTTATCTCTTCGGAGGGGGCAGGCGGAATATCCGGCACCGCATTGCCCTCCTCAGCGCTGACCCATCCGCGGTTAACCAGCATGGTCAGGCCCGCATCGGTGCGGAAAGGAACCAAGGACTGATAGGACGGGCCGGAACCGGCGGGGCGCAGGCGAAGCAGCACCTCATCCTCGGGCAGGTAGTGGCCCTTCAGAGTGGTGCGGGACCATTCATCGCCAGAGATGGCTCCATCAGCGTCCACGACCTGGTCAATCGGCTGCGGATCGGCTTCGTAGGCGTGGGTGATGTTTTCATTGCGTTCCACAATGTCATCGTCCTTTCCCAATTGCCATGGGGCAAGGACACTAAAGGCCAGGTAGGAAAATGCCACCACGAAAAGCAGCATGAGCACCCAGCCAGGCTTGAGGAACGTCTTTAGCATGCCCCCAAGTCTAGTCGTGGTTTTCGCGAATCCAATCCAGCAGGCCGGGGACGGCGGCTTCGATATTCTTGCGCGCGGTTTCGAAGTCTTCTTCGGTGCCGTAGTAGGGGTCTGCGACCTCTGCGCCTTCCGGAGAATTGGGATCGAAGCTGCGCATCAGCCGAACCTTGGCGGGGTCGATGCCCAGATCGATGAGCGAATCATAGTGCCCGGAGTCCATCGCGATGAAGAGATCGGCGTCCATGTGCTCTTCGCCCAATTTGGATGCGCGGTGGGAGGCCCCATCGTGTCCGGCGCGGCGTAATTCTGCCACGGCCCGCTCATCCGCGCCTTGCCCCACGTGCCAGCCGCCGAGCCCGCAGGAATCCACGGTGGCGAGGAGATCGAGCATGTCATCTTCCATTTCATCGCGAACGATGATTTCGGCCATGGGCGAGCGGCAAATATTGCCGGTGCACACAAAGACGAGGTAGAGACCCGAGTGAGAAGAAGATTCAGTCATGCGAAAACCCTTTGCGCAGATAGTACTGTAGTGCGGGAGACAGGATATAGCACTAGCGTAATTTACAAGAATCGAGCATAAAGGAGTATCCCCATGTCTGCTGTGCGAGTGGGCGATGTGCGCCGCGTTTTGGACAAGGCCTATCCGCCCCATTTGGCCGAAAAGTGGGATGCCGTAGGCCTTATTTGCGGCGATCCCGCAGACGAGGTGCGCACCGTTGCCTTTGCTTTGGACTGCACCCAAGAGGTTGCGGACCGCGCGGTTGAGCTCGGCGCGGATATGTTGGTAGTCCACCACCCGCTGCTACTGCGCGGCGTGGAATCAGTGGCGGCCGATACGCCCAAGGGCAAGGTTGTCCATACCCTGATTAAAAATGGCGTGGCGCTTTTTGCCGCCCACACCAACGCCGATAAGGCCCGGCCAGGGGTTAACGATAAACTCGCGGAACTCGTGGGCATTACTCCGGGGCGGCCCATCGTGCCGGAGGCCCCAGAGACTATCGATAAGTGGGGAGTGCATATTCCTGCAGGCAGTGCGGAGCAGGTAAAGCAGGCGCTTTTCGATGCCGGCGCGGGCCACATCGGCGCCTATTCTCACTGCTCCTTTGATATCTCGGGAGCAGGCCAATTCAAGCCGGAGGAGGGCGCGGACCCGGTAGAAGGGGACATCGGCAAGCTGCATCGCGGCGACGAGGTACGGGTGGAATTTGTGGCTCCCGCCTCCTTGCGGGCCACGCTGATTGCGGCGCTGCACGAGGCGCACCCGTATGAGGTGCCCGCCTATGACATCGTGGAAACGGCCGGAAGCGGCAACCTTGATACCGCGCTGGGCCTGGGGCGCTTGGGCGAGCTGCCCCGCGAGATGACCCTGCGGGAGTTTACGCAGCAGGTGGCCAATGCCCTGCCCGAGACCGCGTGGGGCATCCGGGCCGCCGGCGACCCAGAACAGACTGTGCGCACCGTGGCGGTTTCGTCCGGCGCCGGGGATTCCTTCCTGGCAGCTGCGTCAAAGCTGGGCGTCGATGTCTATGTCACCTCCGATCTGCGCCACCACCCAGTGGACGAGCATTTGCGCGCCGGGGGACCGGCCGTCATCGATACGGCCCACTGGGCCAGCGAATTTCCCTGGACGGCGCAAGCAAGCGATATCGTAGAAGCAGCATTAGAACTAGATACGGAAATTATTAGCCTGCGAACTGATCCGTGGACTATCTCCGCGCACCCAAAGGAGTCATAAGTGAAACTATCGCAAGAACTACAGCCGGTACTGCTGGAATTGGCCAACCTGGAACGCTCGCAAGGCATTGGCGGGGAAAAAGAGCTGCCAGAAAAGGTCGAGTATGACAAGGCACAACAGGAACACAAGCGCTTGCTCGATGCCTCCGGTTCCGCGCAGATGGCAGTCGATGACATGGAAAATGAAATCCTGCGCATCCAGGCCGATGAGCGCAAGCTGCGTCGGCGCGAACGCGATGACAAGCGCCAGCTCGGCGCCGAATTGGATACCGAAAAGCGCAAGGACATCGAGCACGATCTCTACGCCACCAAGTCCCGCATCGCGGATTTGATGAGTGAGCTGCAAGAAGCCCACAACGAGATCCACGCGCTGCGCTCCAACTTGGACGTCCACGGCGCGCGCGTCTCGGATTCCGAGCGCAAGCTGGACATGCTGCGCCGCGCCGCCGACGCCGCCCAAGAGGCCGCGGATAACCAGCCCGACCCCGCCGTGCGCATTGCGGATTTGCGCGAGCAGTTGCCCTCCGATGTCCTCGAGGAATACGACGCGCAGCGGCAAGAAAACGGCGTCGGCGCAGCGCAGTTTAAGGCCAACCGGGCCTGCGGTGGCTGCTTTATCGTCTTGCCACCCGCCGATAAAAATGCCGTACGCAATGCGCCTGCCGATGAGTTGCCGCAATGCAGCGACTGCGGTTCCTACCTGGTGCGCCTGGCATCATGAAAGTCATCGTCTACGCCGATGGCGGCTCCCGCGGCAATCCTGGAGTAGCCGGTTCAGGCACCGTCGTTTATGCCGCGGATGGCACAACCATCCTGCGCGAAATCGTCTATGTGGTAGGCACCAAGGCCACCAATAATGTGGCCGAGTACCACGGCTTATTGCGCGGGCTCGAGGCCGCCTCCGAGCTCGGTGCCAGTGAGGTGGAGTTCTATATGGATTCCAAGCTCGTCGTGGAACAGATCAACGGGCGCTGGAAAATCAAGCATCCGGATATGCAAAAGCTGGCCCTTAAGGCCCGCACGCTTATCGACGGCTTTTCTTCCTTCAGCCTCGAGTGGGTCCCGCGCGCGAAAAACAAGGTGGCGGATGCGCTATCCAATGACGCGATGGACGCGGCCGCGGCGGGGCACAAGGTGGGCATCGTCAAGAGCGAGACCGACGAGCCTGCCGCCGAATCCTTGTCCGATGCCGCGCCAGCTAAGGGCGAGCAGGAATGGGATACCTCCGCGCCGCACCCTTCCGACTGGCTGGGCGAGCGCGGCGATACAACCCGGTTCATTCTGCTGCGCCATGGCCAAACCGAAATGTCTGCCGCCAAGCAATACTCTGGCCGCGCCAATCCGGAGCTTACGGAACTGGGTAAAAAGCAGGCGCTGGCCGCCGCGCAGGCCCTTGCCGGTACCACCATCGACGCCATCGTGTGCTCGCCGCTTAAGCGCTGCCAAGAAACGGCGGCCGCAGTCGCGCATGGCCGCGATATCGGCGTAGTGACCGAAGAGGGCCTGAGCGAGGTGGACTTTGGCGAGTGGGAAGGAAAGACCGCGGCCGAAGCGCACCGGCGCGACCCTGAGATCCACGAGCAATGGCTCCACGATGCCGCTACACCGTGCCCCGGCGGGGAGTCGCTGCAGGCCGTCAACCGCCGCGTGCGGGCTGCCCGCAAGGAATTGCAGCGGCGCTATAGCGGCAAGACGGTGCTGATTGTCAGCCACGTCAACCCCATCAAATCCTTCCTCTGCCAGGCCCTAAACGCAGGACCTGCCACCTTCCAACACCTGTTTTTGGATCTGGCGGCGCTATCGGATGTCGAGTTCTGGGACGGCGGCTCTATGGTGCATGGATTCAACGATGTGGGACACCTGGAGGGGCTGCGCTAGACTAAGGAGCGCGAATGAGCCGGCCGGGCGATCGCGTCGCCGCAAACGGGCAGCGTTGGTGCTGCTACGTGGGCGCCGAGGAAAGTCCGGACTCCACAGAGCACGGTGGTTGCTAACGGCAACCCGGGGTGACCCGCGGGCAAGTGCAACAGAAAGTAGACCGCCTTGTGCCTCCACTTATGCTTCGGCCCAAGTTGGGGACACAAGGTAAGGGTGAAACGGTGCGTTAAGAGCGCACCAGCATCGTCAGCGATGGCGGTGGCTGGGTAAACCCCACCGGGAGCAAGGCATCACGGCCCTGCCACGTTGCAGGGCCCGATCAGGCGTTTTAAGGCTGCTCGCTCGAGCCTGAAGGTAGCTGCTGGAACCAACTGGCAACGGTTGGTCTAGATGGATGTTCGCCGCGCGGCGTTCCGTTTAATGGGGCGCCGTGGTTAGACAGAATCCGGCTTATAGGCCGGCTCATTCGCCCTTAATCTTCTACTTTGGCTGGCTCGCCTGCGGCCAGCTTCACCAGCAGGAAGCCATCGTCTGCTAGATCCGCCGCGAAGTTTTCCGCGCGGTTGCTGGGGACATAAGCAATAACGGCTCCAGATAGCCCCGCGTGCGCCGAGCGCGCGGCCACCGCGCCGCGGACCGTGACTAGCTCCGCGAGTTTTTCTGCGGAATCGAAGCCATAAATATTGGTCAGCGAGGCCTGCGATTGCAAGACAATGGGGAAAAGCTCGTTGCGGCGGTGCGAGCGCAGGTAGCGCACAAAGTTCTCCACGCGGGAGGTCTCTTCCTCATAAAATGCCATCCACTCGGTAGCCGCATTGATGCTGGGGCGGCCCTCCTCGCCGTAGACCTTGTGCACCGCCTTGAGCCACTCCACCACGCGCTGTTGTGCATCGGGCAATAAGCGCAGCGACTCTGTGCCGAAGGAATGACAGGCATCATCGATAAATTGCTGGCGTTGGCGGATGGCGTCAATTGCCTGCGACTGCTCTTCCGCAGTGTTCCCGGGCACCGCCACCGCGAAGGCCACCACGTCTTGGTCCACGACGTGGGGCGCATGGGTGACCGAGCCATCGGCATAGTCGATGATGCACACACCGTCGCCACTGCTGCGCAGCGCGGCGGTGTGGCGCGCGCGTAGGGCGGGCTTATGGGCAAAGGTGGTTACCGCCTGGGTGCAGACATCCGCAACGCGCACGCGCAAGGGAGCGTCGAGGTTGTCTGTTGGGCCCATTAAGGCAAGCGCTACGGCAACATCCGCCGCCGATGCAGCGCCTAAGCCGATATCGTTGGGGATATCGCTCACGATGGTGATATCCGCCCCAGCCGTCTCCCTGGACAGTAACTGGCGGTTGACCATGGTGTGTACGATGCCGCCGATGCGCGCGGCCAGCCCACCTTCTGGTGCGGGCGGAATGACCGGTTGCCCCTCCGAATCCGTCGTGGGCTGTTGCGCCGCAGCGAGCGCAGCCACCTCCTGGAGGCCAATGGAATCGTGCGCAGGCTCCCCAATTGCCGGCACGTAGTGGACGGAAACGATACCATCCGTGCGCGAACTGACGGCCGCAGCCGCGCGGAGATCCGACAGGCTTGCGGCGACGATGCCTCCATAATGATCGATATGCTCACCAATGAGCGGCCAGGTCGCGGGCGCGCTGGCGACATGGGTGGGCTCCGTTCCCACAATAGAGGCGTGTTGTTGTGCAACGCGCTCAGCGATAGGGGACTTAGGCGTCGACCACAGTGGCATGAAGGCAAAAGCTCCTTTTCCAATTCGGCGGATAAAAATCACGCGGCTACGTGGCGCGGGCTAGCGCCATGGACAAAGTAGCCGATAAAGCGGCTCCCTTGCTCTGCTTGACGGTGCAAGGGAGGCATGAAAAGAAATACTGCCCTCATATTCTAGCGGGCGCGTGTTTTCATGCATGGGTAGTGTGGGCACCAACCACAGGCGGGCAGCGCACACGTGCTGTCCAAAGTATATAGACGAAAGGGACTACCGTGGCGACTACAGCAGATGAGAAGTGGTATTACGACCCTTCCACCAAGGAAGTCAGCAAGGGCAAAGTATCCGGCTGGGAAAACCGCATGGGGCCTTATGACACCCGCGAAGAGGCCGAGCACGCCATAGAAATCGCGCGCGCCCGCACCAAGGCAGCCGATGCTGCAGATAAAGAAGATGATGGCTGGGACTAGTTAACTTCCCAACCACCATCTAGCAGCTACCAATACGGCCTAACGCGCCATAACTGGTGCCGCTGACGCGCGCTACTTCTTCAGCTTCTTGCGCAGCGGCTTAAACGCGGCCTTGATGTCTTTGAAAGACTCGTTGTAATCATCCAAGGCGGCTAGGCCGATGGCGCGTTCGCGCTGGTACAGCAGGCCGTAACCAAAGGTATCTTCCCCGCGGCGGTGCGAAGTGTGGGCCAGTTCTAGCAATTTATCCCGCGAGGTAACCGAGTCTTGGAAATCCCCCAAGACCGATTGCATCTTCTTGCAGGCCTTGTATAGGCGCTTGGTCTTTAGCTTCGTTGCGGAACCGGCTGCTTCTGCTGCGTAACGCAGTTTCTTGGCAGCCTTGCGCATATCGTGGAAATAATCCTCGCGCTCGTGCAGCGAAAGCTCCGCGTTATCCCAATTGTCCACGGCCTTCTTATGCCGCTTGACTAGCTTCTTATAGGCCTTTTCCAAGTGGCGTGCCATGACGGCATCGACGTCCTCGGCTTCCGCATCGCCGGTGGAAGGTGACTTTTCCGTCTTCTTTTCAGCGGTCGATTCTTCCTCTGCGGGGTGCGTTTCCGCGGATTCATCGGCTGAACTTTCGGCTGCAACCTCAGACGTATCCCCGTCCCCGTCCGCGTCCACGGTAGCGGAATCGTCCTCGCCGTCGGCATCTTCTGCAGATTGGGCACCGGCCGTTGGGGGATCAGCCAGTAGGCGGTCGAGAGACTCGAGCAATTCGAGGTATTCCTCAGAATTTAGCGCGGCGATAACCCTGCGGTGCGCCCGGCGGTAGGCGGTGCCCATGTCGCGGGAGATGTGTTCGCGGGTGGCGGCATCTAAGGTATCGGAGTCCTCGGACTCCAAGAGCTCTTGCCAGCGCTCTTCCACGACCTCTGCATCGCGGGCTACGCCCAAAATGCCGGCGAGCTCTTTGAGATCAGCTTCGATCTTCTCAATCTGCGGGCCGACAACAATGCCGTGAAAAGTCTGCAGGTGGCTGCGCAGTTCGCGAGTGGCCACGCGCATTTGGTGCACCGAGTCCCACTCATCGCGGCGAACGCGCGGATCATAATCAATGAGCTTGTCGCGGTTAGCCTGCAGAGCTGCAATCACTGCGGCTGCCGGGGAATCCTCGTCAACGTCTGGGGTAACGAGAGCGGGAGGGAGGGGAGCGTTGTTGTAGGAATCTCCCAAAGCTGACTTCAACTTAGACGGGGACGAAGAAACGCGAGCCCCGGCGCCGATGAGAAGAGAGGTCGCGCGGCGGATGAACTGGCTTCCTTCTTCAGTGCCTGGAAGCTCACCGGCCAGCTCCACTTCCCATTCGCGCCAGGATTGCTGCTGCCCGCCGGGCAAGAAAGAAAAGGCGGTGACATGGTCATCGCAGAATTCCGCGACCGGATTATTGTGCTCGTCCGCAAGCAGCATCTCGGTGCGGTTATTATCCACCTGCGCAATGGGGCTTAACTCGTTGTGGCGAACGATGGAGCGCACCTGCTGTACCAACTCTTGGGGTACCTCGTACTTGCCGTCTACTGGGTCTCCTAATTCGGCATGGATCTCGGTCCGGCCACCCTCGCTGGGGATTTTGATGTGCCAGCCATCGTCATTGCCGCCGGTGCGGCGGCGTAAGGTGATTTTGGCGTGAGTTAGGCGCAAATCTTCCGTGTCGTAATAAATGGCGGATAGAGCGTGGTGGCGCGTTTCTGCAACATGGTCAACGGATTCGAGTCGAGTGAGTTCAGGCAGTTGAGTCGATTCTGCTACGGCGAATTTCGCTTCTACTTCCAGAAAAGTCTGTGTTGACATTCACATACCCTTAAGCTTTTACAACAATTAATTTCACCTGTGATCCTACCCGTGACGAGCAGCATGCGCCTGAAAAATTTCGCAGCGTTTGCTGTGCGCACGGGTAGAAATGTGCCGCCGACACCATGAGGCTGAAAGCAGACAGGGGAGGCCACGGAGCAAGGGCTGCCGGTATTAAGAATCGATGCCAGTGGCAGGCCCACCCAAGTGAGACTTATCCGCAGCCGTGATGCCATCAGTGATGCCATGCAGACTATTCATGGATAGCGAGGATGTGGTCAGGTTGGGAAATAGGCGGTCTCGGGTTTCCTCGGCATGATCGGTGCGGGCCTGGAGTGCAGGTAGCGTCTGGGTGGCGATGAGCTCAGCGTGATGGCTGCAATAGGGAGACTCATCGAGTTTTTCTTCGATGCCGTCTTCATTGGCCAGCTCCAGCAGTTCCCCGATCCGAGCGGCATAGGAAAGCCGGAAGCTACGGCGATAGGACGCGGTGGTCTGTGTCGCGCGTGCAAACTCGGCACCCTCGCTATTGCGCATGTACCAATCGCATTGGCGGTTCAGCGAGGAAAACAGAGCGGCGCAGTGGGCGGCGTCTTCGGGCGCGCCGATGATGCAGGCAAGGCCCTTTTCGTGGATGAGGAGGGTGGTGCATCCATTGGCATTGGCGATGGTGCCTAACAAGGTGACCTGATGCTTGATATATGGCGGGTGAACGTGCACGCGGTGGGAAATGAGGCGGGGCTGGTCCACGGTTAAGAGATCCTCGATGCGGTATTTCTGCTGCAGCGACTGGGCCTTAGAAATAAGCACCTCTGCCTCTTCTGCAAAGGTCGTGGATTCGGCCTTGCGCAATAGCCCCAAGACCTTGTGGCGGATTTTATCCTGCTTGTCGCTAGAGCCATCGGCTTGACTGAGCTCGCCGCCGGCCAAAAGCTCGGTATCGCGCAAACGCGGCAGGTGCACCAGCTCTTTCACGATGGCGCGCAGCTTATCGCGGGGAATGAAATTTTCTTGCGGTGCTTCTAATTGCAGCCACGCTTTGCGCAGCGCGGGTGAGGTGATGCGGGCAGGTACGTGCGGGCTAGCGCGGTAGATGAGGGGATAGGAATAAGCGCCCAGGACGTGGCGTAAATCGTCCGGGGACCACCCGTATTGGGCGGCAGTAACTACGGCATCGATAACGCTGGCAGAAAGTTCATCAACGTGGGAGGTCATACTAGTTTCTTCCTTCAGAAAGCTTGTACAGGTGTTCGCTTGCCCCACTAGCAAAGCACGTGCACGAAGCCGTACCTGCTGCATTAACCCCCGCTTGCTACCCCCTGAATACTCTGCCGACCTGCGAATCTGACCATGTGGAAATTGACTAATGAACTGCACACTGGCTAGCGGTGAGCCGGTAAGGTTTAGGGCATGAATAGCCAACACGAATTCGTCTTACGCACCGTTGAGGAACGCGATATCCGCTTTATCCGCTTGTGGTTTACGGATATCATGGGCGCCCTCAAATCCGTAGTGATGAGCCCCTCCGAACTCGAATCCGCCTTTGAGGAGGGGATTGGCTTTGATGGCTCGTCGGTAGAGGGATTTTCCCGCATCTCTGAATCAGACACCATTGCGCTGCCGGATCCCTCCACCTTCCAAATCCTGCCCTTTGATGACAACGAGCCGGACCTGCAAACGGCGCGCATGTTCTGCGATATTGCGCAGCCAGACGGCCAGCCCTCCGTGGTAGATCCGCGCCATATCCTGCGCCGCCAGGTCACCGAGGCCGCCAATGATGGATTTACCTGCATGGCCTCGCCAGAAATTGAGTTCTACCTGCTGGAGCACAGCAAGGAACTGACAGACCTGGTCCCCACCGATAATGGCGGGTATTTCGACCAAGCGACGCACGATACCGCGCCGCTATTTCGCCGCCGCGCTATGCTGGCGCTGGAATCACTCGGCATCGCCACCGAATTTAGCCACCACGAAACCGCGCCGGGCCAGCAGGAAATCGATCTCCGCCACGCCGACGTGCTGACCATGGCGGATAATATTATGACCTTCCGGCGGGTTATTAAGCAGGTGGCCACGGATTCCAATGTGCGGGCAACGTTTATGCCCAAGCCCTTTGAGGATCTCCCGGGCTCAGGAATGCACACGCACTTTAGCCTGTTTGAAGGCCAGTCCAACGCCTTCCACGATCCGGACGATGAATTTTCGCTCTCGCACACCGCCAAGCAGTTTATTTCCGGGATTTTGGAGCACTCTACGGAGATGAGCCCCATTATCAACCAGTGGCCCAACTCCTATAAGCGGCTGATGTTTGGCAATGAGGCGCCGGGCTCGGTCACGTGGGGCGTGCAGAACCGTTCCGCCCTGGTGCGCGTGCCTACATACCGCCTGACCAAGGAAGAATCGCGCCGGGTGGAAATCCGCTCCATCGATGCCTCCATGAACCCATACCTGGGCTATGCCGTCATCCTTGCCGCAGGGCTGCGGGGCATCCGGGAGGGTTATGAATTAGACGAGCCTGCAGAAGACGATGTCCACCAGCTCACCCACCGGGAACGCCGCGCCATGGGGTATAAGGATCTGCCCTCCAGCATGGATCAGGCCCTGCGCGAGTTTGAAAAGTCCGAATTTATGGCGGAGGTCTTGGGAGAGCATGTCTTCGAGTTCTTCTTGCGCGCCAAATGGGAAGAATGGCGCGATTACCAGCGCCAAATTACGACAGTCGAGCTGCGCAACAACCTGAACTTCTAGGAGAATAATGCGTCCTGCCACGGTGCCTTCGCCGGCGTCGCTGGGCCTTAGCCGGTCCCATGCCGCACAAGACTTAGAACAACTGGGATGGAATACCCCGGAGTCCGTTGACCTTTTATGGACGCTGGCTGCGGTCGGTGATCCAGATTTGGCCCTTAATAACCTCGTGCGCATTTACGAACAGGCCCCGGAGCTCGATGCGGAAATCCGCAGCAATGAGCAAGTGAGGGTGCGCCTCCTCGCCCTCTTGGGTGCGTCGACGGCGTTTGGGGATCACCTTGCCGCCCACCCGGAGCTGTGGGAGGAGCTGAAAAAGCCGCTCCCGGAGCCAGAAGAGATGCTCACCAGCTTGCTTGAAACGGTGGGGGCGCAGCCGGCAACGTTTGCCGCAGAGCTCGATGCTCCGGATCCAGCGAGGGACGATCTCAGCGCGCCGGGTACGTACCGCGCGAGCGAGGGCGAGCATAAAAAGGAGATGCGGACCCAGTACCGCACGCTGATGATGCGGCTTGCCGCGCACGATGTGGCGGGTACCTTCCACTCCCGCAAGGGGCAATCCCGCCCGCAGCCGGAGGTAAGCTTCCGGCAGGTCACCACGCTGACTACGGCGCTTGCCGATGCCGCCCTCACGGCCTCCCTTGCCGTTGCGGTGCGCAAGATCTACGGCGACGATCCGCTCGATGCACAGCTTGCGGTAATGGCGATGGGCAAGTGCGGTGCCGGGGAGCTGAACTATATCTCCGACGTGGACGTCATCTTCGTCGGCAGCGAGGCAACTCCCAAGGCCACCCGGCTCGCCGCGGAGTTTAACCGGATTGGGTCGACGACATTTTTTGATGTCGATGCGAACCTGCGGCCAGAGGGTAAGTCTGGGGCGCTGGTGCGCACGTTGGATTCGCACGTGACCTACTACCGCCGGTGGGCAGAAACCTGGGAATTCCAGGCGCTGCTCAAGGCGCGGGCGATGACCGGTTACCTGCCGCTGGGAGAGGATTACTTGGAGCAAATCCGGCCGATGGTCTGGACGGCCTCGCAGCGCGATTCCTTCGTGGAAGACGTCCAAGCCATGCGCCGGCGCGTATTGGATAATGTGCCGGATGAGCTCAAACATCGCGAGCTCAAGTTGGGCGTCGGTGGGCTGCGCGATATTGAATTCGCGGTGCAATTGCTCCAATTGGTGCACGGGCGTTCCGATGAATCTCTGCGCGCGCTGTCGACAGTGGATGCCCTCGACGCGCTTATCTCCGCCGGCTACGTGGGCCGCGAAGACGGCACGCAGCTCATTGAGGCTTATGAATTCTTGCGCCTTTTAGAACACCGCCTGCAATTGGAGCGCTTCCGCCGCACGCACACGCTGCCGGCAGACGATGATGAAGCGGGCCTGAACTGGCTCGCGGTAATTTCAGGGTTTTCCCCGCAGGGCACTAAGTCTGCAGTGCAGGGCATGCTTGCGCATTTGCGGCGCATCAGAATGCGCATTTCTGAGTTGCACTCGCGCCTGTTTTATCGCCCGCTGCTCAATTCCGTGGTGACCATGTCCGCCGATGAGCTCAAACTTTCGCCGGAGGCGGCAAAGCTGCAGCTTGCGGCATTGGGGTATAGCTCGCCGGTACGTGCCTTCGAGCACCTGACCTCTTTGGCATCCGGTACCTCCCGCAAGGCACGCATTCAAGCCATCTTGCTGCCGACCTTGATGGAATGGCTGGCAGACACCGCCGATCCAGATATGGGGTTGCTCAATTACCGCAAGCTATCTGAGGCCGCCCGGGATAAGTCGTGGTTCCTGCGCATCCTGCGGGATGAGGGGATCGTCGGCCAGCGCTTGATGCATATTCTGGGAACCTCGCCATTTACCGCGGACCTTATCATCAGCGCCCCGGATTCGGTGAAGCAGCTTTCCGATGGCGCGACCGGTCCCAAGTTGCTCGAAACTAAGCCGGAGCAGGTGTCTAAGGCGCTGGTTAATTCCAGCAAGCGCCATGCGCACCCGGATAAGGCGGTGGCGGTCGCGCGCTCGCTGCGCAGGGTGGAGCTGGCGCGCATCGCCAGTGGCGATCTCTTAGGGATTATCCCCGTTGAGCAGGTATGCCAAGAGCTGTCGACTATCTGGAACGCGGTATTGGAAGCCGCCCTCCGCGCGGAGGTACGGGCCTGGCGGAATGACCACGAGGATGCGGAACCGCCGGCGCGCATTGCGGTTATTGGTATGGGCCGGCTCGGTGGCCGTGAGCTTGGGTTCGGCTCCGATGCAGATGTTCTTTTTGTGGCAGAGCCTGAGGCTGCAGACGATGAAGGCGAGGCCATGCGGTGGGCCATCGGGATCGTCGATAAGCTGCGACGCCGCCTTGCCAAGCCCTCTGGGGATCCGCCCTTGGACGTCGACCTGGGCCTGCGCCCGGAAGGGCGATCTGGTGCGGTGGTGCGCAGCATTGCCTCCTACAAGCGCTATTACCGCGAGTGGGGCGAGGCCTGGGAAATGCAGGCGCTGCTGCGCGCGGCCTTCATCGCTGGGGACGAGGAAGTGGGCCAGCGCTTTATGGAGATGATCGATGAATACCGCTACCCGGATAGCGGCGCGAGCCAGTCCACCATTCGCGCCATCCGGCGCATGAAGGCTCGGGTGGATAACGAGCGCTTGCCGCGGGGAGCTGACCGCACCACTCACACGAAGTTGGGGCGCGGCGCCCTGACCGATATTGAGTGGACGGTGCAGCTGCTGATTATGATGCACGGGCACGAACATCCCAAGCTGCGGCAGCCAGGGACCTTGCCGGTATTGGATGCGCTGGAAGAAAGCGGAATATTAAGCGCCGATCAAACCGGTGACCTGCGAGATGCGTGGTTGATGGCAACGGATGCCCGCAATGCGTTGGTGCTGGTGCGCGGCAAGCGCGTGGATCAATTGCCTGGGCCCGGACCGCAACTGGCACAGGTGGCCGGTGCGGCCGGCTGGACGCCGGAGAATAACCAGGATTTCTTAGATACGTACCTGAAATTGACCCGGCACGCGCGCAAGGTGGTCGATGAAGTCTTTTGGGGAGAGGAGGAATCCTTCGAGCATTCTTAAAGTTGCCGCATAACTTGGTCTATGCAGCGCTAATTCCCTTAACTTTTAAAGTATCGGACTCTAAAGTAGGAACAAGTTAGAGAAAGGATCTTTGGTTATGTCATTTCAGCTGCAGCTCGATGTGGACTCCGCCACGGTTGGAGAATTGGCCGCGTTGCTTTCTGCCGCTCGCGCGGCTGGGGTCCGTGATGATGACGTCCTAGAGTTAGATGGCACCACCTTGACCATTGAGGTCTCGGCCCCACAGACGGGCGCGTCCCGCGCCGGGCAGAACGTTGATGCGCCGCATCACCAAGACGACCTTGGCCGCGAGGGCGGCACGGACTCCCGCTCGCGCGGGCGCGGCGACCGCATTGGGGAGGCCACGATCCGCTCGCTCATCGATATCTTGAATGAACGCGGCACTGGCAATTCCTCGCGCGGTAATGGATACGGATTCTTCGGGGGAAGTTCGGATTACCATGGCTAAATCACCGGGAGCCCACCGCAGAAAGCTTATCTACCTCTGGGGCTGTATCGCCGTGGCGGCCTTAATCGCCGTCGTTGTTGGCACGTGGGCAACCAACCGCCATCACCCGCCTAAAGGGACGATGACCGTGGGTGATGCCGTAGCCGGGGGAGTGGTGCAGGAAGAAGCGCCCGCCCAGGTTAATGGTGCAGTGGGAGGCGATGCGTCCTCAGAGGCCAATCGCGTGATGTCGCTGGCGAAGGCGTTGGGGATTCCCTTGGAATCGGTGCCGCGCGATATTACCCAGAATAAATCCGGAAAGTCTGATGTCCGGCAGTATCTAGAGCGCGAGTTAAAGAGCGCCGTGGCCTCTGGTGAGCTGGATGAAGACGATGAAAAGGCCATCATTGGTGCCTTTGAGAAAGGGATTGTCATCCCAGCCAGCGATGGCATCGTGGCTGAAAGCACCCCGGCGAATTAGACCAGTGCCGTGGCCCCGGATTGCCTGCGAATGGTCCCCGCGAAGTTTCAGGAAACCGGCAGACTGACGGCATGGCCTTAACAGCTCGTCTCCCTAGAGTTATCCCATAACGAAACGGTAACGAATAAAGGTGTGCGTTACCGAGGGAATGGAGGAGACGATGACAATCAAGAATAAGTTATCTACAACCTTGGCGGTGGCCGCAGCCATAGTATTTCCTATTAGCGGGGGATTGGCGATAGCGTTTGCGGTAAATGCGGTGCCAGCAGAGACCATTGCCCAAGCAGCAACCGGGGATCCTTTAATCCTGCACCTCAAGTCCGTACTCGAGGTAGCAGCAGCAATAGCGTGGCGATAACGTGAAGACCCCATCCAAGCGCCGCTGCTGCTAAAGTGCCAGGCATGTTGGTTGATGCCATTCGCCTGAAGTCCCTGCCGCGAGATTATCGCCGCAGCCTGCCTGCCTTCGATTACCTAGCAGATTTAAGGAGATTTTCCTTTACCCGCCCGGTGACGATTTTCGTCGGCGATAACGGCATAGGAAAATCCAGCCTCTTGGCCGCCATGGCAACGGATCTTGGGTGCTCTCCCAAGGGCGGCCGGATGGGGGATCCGGAAGCAATCTTGCCAGTAAGCCCGGTGGCCTGCGAGTGCACGGAGCTTATCCAGCGCGCTTATTTCCTGAGGGCGGAAACCCACGAATACCTGCTATCGCGCGAGCAATCCCCCGAGGAAACCGGCGGGCGTTCCACCCTGCCCACGCAGGTGGATGTGCAGGCCCGCTCGCACGGCGAGTCCGTTTTCGATGTGCTCTATGAGCGAGTCGATGGCGCTGGGGTCTATATTCTGGATGAACCAGAATCGGGCTTGTCCGTCGTCCGGCAATTGGCATTGATAGCGGAAATCGCCCAAGCCGTTGACCGCGGTGCACAGGTATTTATCGCCACGCATTCACCGATCTTGCTGGGCTGCCCCAATGCCGATATCGTGGAATTAAATGACACCGGCTTCCAGCGCATTTCCTTTGATGAGGCCGAAGCCGTGGCAGCGACCAAGGAGTTCCTCGCGGATCCAGAGGGAACCATCAACTTTATCTTGGATCCAAAGGCAGAAGAAGCGGAAGAAGAGACGGAAGCCACGGAGATAGCGGCTGTCGATGAGGCCGAAAGGACCGAATAAGCAGCGTTAGGTTACCTCCACGATCCTCACGGAGGGCCCCGCGTAGCCACCGCGTCGGCGCAGGATGTGGGTGATGACGACTCCGACCATGCCGCACAACCATACGGCCAAGACAGCGAGGGAGGCGGAGGTGAAATCGGGCATGGAGTAATTGGGGGCATCGGCAGAGTGGTCCAAGACCATGCCGAATAATTGCGCGCCCAACATGCCGGAGGTAAACCCGCCCATATTGCCCAAGCCGGTGGCGGTAGCGACGACAGAGCGGTCCATGTTCTCGCGGATGATGTCGAAGCCATAATTTGACGTCGGCGTGCACAGCGCCAGGATGAAGGAGACCGCGGTGATGGCAGCGAGGCCCCCGCCGGTGCCGAAGGCGAAGAATAGCACCCAAGTCAGCACGTGCAGGCTGACGAACCCGAGCGCGACCCAGGGGCGGATATTCTGCGCGCGGGAAGAAATCCGGCCGTGCAGGGGCCCGACCAGAACCAAAAACACGGCCAAGAGGGTCAGTACGAGGCTGGCCTTGCCCTTGGACAACTCCATGCCTTGGGTCATCATGGGCATGCCCCACAGCATGACAAAGACAATCAGCGGCAACATGCCGCTGTAGTGGATAAAGTATGCCTGCCAGGCAATAGGCGAGGTAAAGACCGCCTTTAAGCGCGCGCCGATGCTGCTGCCCTGGGAGTTTGGTGGTTCCTTCTCCAGCGGAATAACCCCGAGCTTTTCTGGGGAGTCAGCGACCGCGACTGCGGCGGCAATGGCGACGAGGATGCCCCCTGCACCCAAGGTCACGAATGCCGCGGTCCATCCGGCTGTTCCTAGTAACCAGAGGAACGGGACGGCGGAAATGAATTGACCCATCTGGCCAATGGAGGAGGTCACCTGGGTAAACATCGGTGTGCGGTGCAGCGGGAACCAGTAGGGCAGGATGCGCATTACCGATAAGAATCCCGTGGCATCGCCGGCGCCGATGAGCACGCGCGCGAAGATGGCTACCCCGTAATTGCTGGTAAAGCCGAGTATGACCTGGCCGACGCCCATAATGACCGCGCCCACGACGAGCAGGATGCGGGGGCCAAATTTATCGATCAGCATGCCGGTGGGGATTTGTGCGATGGCATAGACGCCCAATTGCACGGAGGTAAATACCGCGATGCGCCCGGCATCGACGCCGAAGCGCTCGATGGCATCGAGGCCGGCTACGCCGAAGGAAGACCGCCCGGTAATGGCTACGAGATAGACCGCCATGGCCGCGACCCAAATCATTAACGCCTGGGTTGTGATAACTTCTCTTGGATTTGGCTGCGACATGGCTGATACCTTACGCGTTAACTACTAGGATTCATCTTGTGAAGTATATTTCGACCCGTGATACCACCGGCCAGCCCGCATCCTTTACGGATATCCTCTTAGGAGGGCTAGCGCCCGATGGTGGCCTATACCTGCCTGAAACCTACCCGCAACTGGACTCCGCCACGCTGGATACGTGGCGCACAGTGGTCAAAACTGACGGCTATGCCGCCCTTGCGGCTGAGGTAATCAAGCTGTTTATCGATGATATTCCAGAGGAAGATCTGGATAAAATCGCCGCCCGAGCATATACCAGCCCGAAGTTTGCCTCCCCTGAGATCGTCCCGGTCACTGAGCTTGGCGATGACCTCTTTATAGGCCACCTTTCCGAGGGCCCCACCGCTGCATTTAAAGACATGGCCATGCAGCTTTTGGGCGAGCTTTTTGAATACGAGCTCGCCCGCCGCGGGGAGACGCTGAATATTTTGGGCGCTACCTCTGGCGATACCGGCTCTTCTGCTGAGTACGCCATGCGCGGGCGCGATGGCATCCGCGTTTTCATGTTGACTCCGGCTGGGCGCATGACCGCCTTCCAACAGGCGCAAATGTTCGGCTTGGATGATCCGAATATTTTCAATATCGCCCTCGATGGTGTCTTTGATGATTGCCAGGACGTGGTAAAGGCCGTCTCCAGCGATGCGGAATTTAAGGCCAACTACCGCATCGGTGCGGTCAACTCCATTAACTGGGCCCGCCTGTTGGCCCAAGTGGTTTACTATATTTCCTGCTGGATCAAGGTCACCGATAATAACGAACAAAAGGTATCCTTTAGCGTTCCCACCGGTAACTTTGGCGATATCTGCGCCGGGCATATCGCGCGCAGCATGGGCCTTCCCATCGATCGCCTCATCGTGGCGACGAACGAGAATAACGTATTGGATGAGTTCTTCCGCACCGGCAACTACCGCCCGCGTCCGGCCGCGGAAACCATGGCCACCTCGTCGCCGTCTATGGATATTTCCCGCGCCTCCAACTTCGAGCGCTTCGCCTTTGATCTTTTAGGCCGCGATGTCACCCGCGTTGCGGATCTCTTTGGCACCAAGGTCAAAGAAGGCGGGTTTAACCTTGAAGAAGATCTCATTACGGCCGCGCGTGAAGACTACGGTTTCTTGTCCGGTTCCTCCACCCATGAAGACCGCCTCGCCACCATCAAGGACGTGAACGAGCGTTATGGTTACCTGGCGGATCCGCACACGGCCGATGGCATCAAGGTGGCGCGTGCGGCCCAAAAAGAGGGCGTGACGACGCCTATCGTCTGCTTGGAGACGGCACTGCCGGTAAAGTTCAGCGAAACCATCACCGAGGCCATCGGGAGCGCGCCGCAGCCACCGGAGCGGTTTGCTGACATCTTGAACGCGGAGCGCCACGTGGCGGATCTGCCCAACGATGCCGCAGCGGTCAAGGACTTTATTACCTCGAGCATCAAGAACACGGAGGTGTAGCAAACACATGGCATTAGAAAACTTCGCAGGGCCGGAGCACTATACCGAATTCGATCCGGAAAAATTCATCCGCGACTTAAAAGCACAAGCAGAGGCGGATAAGGAAGAACAGGACAAGGACTCTGCAGGTGACGCGGGTACGGATAGCCAGTAGTCTGCTGGCAGCAGCAGGGCTGTTTATGGTGGCATCGTGTAGCACCGATGCCACCCAGCAGCAGGATGGGGTGGTTGCGCAATCCACCGACACGCCACCGCCGGCGCCGCCGAACGAGTTTTATGAGCCCGCGGTGGTGCCGGTGCCCCCAGGCGCCGCGCTGAACTTAACCACGAGCGACCCACAGCCGGGCGAGTACTTTAACTTCCAGTCCTGCACGGCGGCGTGGTCCTTCGCGCTTGCCGATGGCCGCACCATCGCCGTGACGGCCTCCCATTGCGGCAAACCTGGCGATAAGGTCTGGGCCGGAACCCAAGAGGGCGATTTTGTATACCCAGCCGATCCGGTAGGCGAGGTGATCTATTCGGATTTCTTTGCCGAGGAGACTAATCACTTGGACGTTGCCTTCATCGAGCTGTACCGCGACGCGGACTACTACACCCCAGGCGAGGTAGCCACCACCGTAGCGACGCAGCTGGACAAGCTGCCGGATGCGGTATGCAAGCTGGGCAGTTCCACCATTGTGACCTGTGGGAACGTGAAAAACGCGGTGGATTCCACACAACTAAATTACCAGGGTCTAGAACATGATTCCAATGCGGCCCTGGCGGAGATGTGCAGCGCGGTCGGGGATTCCGGCGGGCCCGTCTACGGCGATGTAGACGGCCGGCAGACCATCGTGGGGCTGGTCTCTGGAATCACCGAGCCCTTGGACGAGGGGCATAGCTGTGAAGACACGCAACAAAACATCGACGTGGCCTTTACCACCGCACCGGATATCCAGGAACTGGCGCTGAAGGTCCTCGGCCCCGTGGCATAAGACCAGCCAAGATTGGCTACGCTAGGTGGTATGCCAACGCCTGATTATATTGTGAAGCTGCGTGAATCTATCGGCCACGATCAGATCTTCGTCCCCGCGTGCAGTGCCATCATTCTCCGCGATGTACCTACCGGTGCGGCCTTGTGGGAGGTGCCGTCCGTACTTTTAGTAAAGCGCGCTGATAATGCCGTGTGGACCCCTGTGGAAGGCATCTGTGAGCCGGGCGAGGAGATTACGACCACCGCCTTGCGCGAGGTCAAGGAAGAGGTAGGCCTCGATGCCAAGGTGGAAGCGCTCCTCGGCGTTGGCCAGTCCGGCCCAGTGACCTATCCCAATGGCGATGAATGCATGTTCATGGGCACCGCACTTCGCCTGTCTGTCGCCGACGGTGCTGAGCCCGTCATCAGCGATGAAGAAAACACCGAAGCGCAGTGGTTCTCGGTGGCACACCTTCCGGATAGCTTGTCGCGCCGCCATCGCCTGATGATCGCGGATGCCGTGGCGCATCTCAAGCACCCGCAAGGCTTTTCTCCCCGCATGGGCTGGATGAAGCGCAGCGAGCAGCCCGGCCTCTAGCGCGTTTCCTGCGCGTCGATGAGCAGAAGTTGTAGCTCCTCCGCGCTGTTCGCTACGACCAACTCTTGGGCAATACACTCCTGAGCCTCCGCCGCGTCTTTATCGGATCCGCAGCATATGACCGTGGCATCGATCGTTATCAGCAGCTTGCCCCGCCGCGCCAGCTCAAAAAATAACTCGCTATCTTCTGGTCCCCATTCCCAGGCGGTGCCATAGAAATCCCGGGCGCCATCGCCAAGCCAAGAAGTTTCAAGCGTTAGGCCTGCTCGGCATAAGTAGACTCCGTCGCGACGCAAGCCGGCGAGCACCTCCCGCACCCCAGCGAGGTGCGCAGCATCCCAGGCGATGAAGGTAATAGGAGAAGAGCTCATGGCCCGATGATAGATGAGGGAAGACATCTCCTAGTGAATCAATTCTTTGCGCGTGCGGCCTTCCCAGAGCCAGCCTAAGAACCGCGCCGAACACAGGCACCAGTGCGCAACAAGGAGCAAGGGAATGCTCAGCGCGATAACGTCAAGCCATTGCGATCCATTGACCAATGCCGTTTGATGCCCGCCCATGCTCACGGTGCCAGGCGGGAAGGTGCACGCCCACCACGCGGGAGAGTAGGGGACCCAGCGGGCAGCTCGCGGATAAAAAGTCACCATTGCATAAAGCGATAGCGGGATGGCAATAGCTAGGGCTATAAGCCCGTAGTACACGGAGATACTGCCGGGGTAGAGGACCTGCATTGCGGTAGTAGATTGCCCTACCACGCCTAATGGCACCCACGCGGTGGCGGATTTTCCACCACTAAAATCCACTTTGCCGTGCCAGGCTGCCCAGTAGACGTAGACAAATACCGGGACTGCCGTCAGCAAGGACATAGCGAAGAGCACGGTGCCCATGATGTGGTAGATCTGCCCGTAATCGAGGGCAAGCCATCCAGCCACCGATGCCGAAATCATCGGCCCCACCAAAGGAAGACCCCAGGTAAAGCGCGGCTCTCCATCGAAGCGGGTGAGCTGAATACCCCACGTAATGACGGTGACGGGGCCACCCACCCAAAAGCCGACGAGGCGGAATATTCCAATGCCCGTCAACCCTGATAATGCCGCCCCAAGCGCGAGGACGCCGATGAAAAACATGGACCACTCCGCCATAGTGGTCCGCTCAAACCGCGGACTGCGGTAGCGGGCGTAACCGGCGGTCAACACGACGAAAATGGTGCACGCAAGTGCCGCGAATACACCAGCGGCAACAAACATGTCTTCTTCAACCAACATGCGCGAGATGATGGAGGTACCCATAAGGCTGCCGGCCCAAGCCGGACCAGGCGGGGGAAGGTGGCGGAATTTATCAGTCACTACTCAGAGTCTAATTTCACCCGAAGCCGCATACTAAGACCGAGCCGCTTTTTACCTGGTGAAAACCCTCATGTGCGCGCTGGGGAGCGTCCGCCCTCAAAGTGGGCAGTGGATATGACGGAGCCCTCATTTGGTTTTGCAAACACGAGGTTAGCTTAGCTCAGCCCGGCATTCTTCCTCTGATTTTCCAGACTCAATACAATTGTGCCAATCAATCTGTCCCTGCACCCATGGCGAGGGTGTGCGTGCCTCTGGCTGCTTTAAGGCACAATCCGGGTACGGGCGAACGCTTCCGTCGGTGAATTGGGCAAAGCCATTTTCCCAGCACGAGTTGAAAACGGCGCCCTCGGGAGAATCTGGGTAACCGTTAGTGGTGGCATTACCGGTAGGTGGTGTGGTGTCTTCCATTCCTAATTCTTCGGCTGCTTGGGAATACCACTCTTCAGTAACTGCCCGGAATTTTTGGTTGGCGCCGTTGTAATCGTAGGGTCCGTCGCACACGCCTGGGGCCACATTTCCCCAGGTGGCCTGCGTGGTATTGCAATAGTAGTAACTGCCATTGTCTGGATTGAGGTAGACACCGTGGCCGTTGATATTTTGCTGTGTCACCGTTAGCTGATCTGCGCTAACGGGTGATTGTGACTCGGCACTGACGGTTTCTTCGGACGAGGGCCTATCACTTGATTGTGCTGTGCTGCTTGAAGTCGAGGAGTCAGCGCTGGAGGTGGATTCAGAAGTAGTGTTCTCGGTGGGAGCCGCCTCCTCAGTGTTAGTGGAGCACCCAGTAAGAATAAGGACTGCCGCCAGAACAGGGAATAGCTTTTTCATTGTGTTGTCTTTCGATAGAGAGAGTGGCTGGCTTGAAAAGGGATGAAGGGGAAATAGCGCCAAGCAAAAGAAAGCAGCCACCTAAGCATTGTTTAGGTGGCTGCCTGTAACGGAAGCTAGCTGAGAGCTAGCGTCTCCTTAGCAATCGAAGTAGAGCTCGAACTCCTGCGGGGTAGGACGCAGGCGCGCTGGGTTGATCTCGTTTTCGTACTTGTAGTTGATGTAGGTCTCGAGGAGATCCTCGGTAAAGACATCACCCTCGGTCAGGAAGTCCATGTCTTCCTTCAACGCCTCCAGGGAAGCCTCCAGGGAGGTTGGTGCCTGCGGGATGGACTCGGCCTCTGCTGGCGGCAGCTCATAGAGGTCCTTATCCACTGGGGCGTGCGGCTCGATGCGGTTCTTCACGCCATCCACACCGGCCATCATCATGGCGGCAAAGGCCAGGTATGGGTTGCTGGATGGGTCCGGTGCGCGGAACTCGATGCGCTTAGCCTTCGGGTTGGAACCAGTAATCGGGATGCGGATCGCGGCCGAACGGTTGCGCTGGGAGTACACCAGGTTGATCGGCGCCTCGAAGCCAGGAACCAAGCGGTGGTAGGAATTCAGCGTTGGGTTGGTAAAGGCAAGCACGGCGCCGGCGTGGTGCAGGATACCGCCGATGAAGTAGCGGGCGATATCGGAAAGCCCTGCGTAGCCAGCCTCATCGTGGAAGAGAGGCTCGCCGTCCTTCCACAGGGACATGTGGGCGTGCATGCCAGAACCATTATCGCCAGCCAGCGGCTTAGGCATGAAGGTCGCGGCCTTGCCCCACTCCTGGGCGGTGCGCTTGACCACGTACTTGAAGGTCTGAATGTCATCGCCGGCATGCAGCAAGGAGTTGAAGCGGTAGTTGATCTCGTTTTGCGCTGCGCCCACCTCGTGGTGGAAGCGCTCGATCTGGAAGCCGACTTCCTGCAGGTTGGCCACGATGTCATCGCGGACTTCGCTGTGCTTATCGTACGGCGGGGTGGGGAAGTAGCCACCCTTCACGCGGGTCTTGTAACCGGTATTGGGAGTGCCGTCCAGGTTGGTCTCGTTATCGCGGTTCCACCAGCCTTCATCGGAGTCCACCTCATAGAAACCGTGCTGCATATCGGTGCCATAGCGCACGGAATCGAAGAGGTAGAACTCGGCCTCGGCGCCGAAGTTACAGGTATCGGCGATGCCCGTGGACTGCAAGTATTCCTCGGCCTTGCGGGCAATATTGCGGGAGTCACGGGTAAATGGCTCAAAGGTAAAGGGATCGTGGACGAAGAACTTGATATTCAGGGTCTTCGCCGAACGGAAGGGATCGATATGCGCGGTTGCCGGATCCGGCAGCAGCGTCATATCGGATTCTTCGATGGTGGTAAAACCACGAATGGAAGAACCATCAAAGGCCAAGCCATTTTCGGCATCTTCTTCAGTAAATTCGCTGGCAGGGATGGAAAAGTGGTGCTCGGTGCCGGGGACGTCCGTAAAGCGGACATCCACGAACTTTACGTCCTCATCCTGAATAAATTGGACGATGTCCTGCACTGTCTCGAAAGACAAGATTGCCTCCTGTTTGTTGGCCGATGAATTATCTGCCTATAGCCTACTAGTTTTATCCACCCGGCATGGCCATTGGCCTCGTTTCACTTCTGGGTGAGGGGCAACTAAATTGGTGAGCATGGCAGACAAGCGCACGTGGCTCGATGGGCCCAATATTCCGGGCGAATATGACGATGCAGGAACCCCCGGCCGGTGGCCAGGTGAAAACTTGGGCTTGCCGGAATCTGGGCCTGGGTCCATGGCGTCGGTAGGCCGCCGCGCAGGCGCCGTAGCCATTGACTGGATCATTTGCATGCTGCTGGCCAATCTCATCCACATGTTCACCACGCAGCTCGGAGGCGTATCCTTTTTAGGCTACGCGCTCTGGGCGTTAATGGGCATCGTGTGCGGCTGGCTATTCGCACGCACCCCGGGCATGCTCATCCTCGGCATGGGCGTGGCCCGCCTAGATGTGCCTGGCGCGCAGGTGGGCCTGTGGCGCGCGGCAGTGCGCACGTTGCTTACCGGCGTCATCTTTCCCGCCGCCATGGTGGACGCGGACGGCCGCGGCATGCACGACCGCGCAACTGGCACCATCGTTATTAACTCTTAGCGGCGCGCGGGGATAAGTCCCGCGCACCGTAAAATTACGAAAACCACGACAGTCCCTGCAACCTTTCCCAATCGGGTGGTTGCAGGGACTGTTTCTGCTTAAGAGCAAGGCGAGAGCCGAAAGCCTAGCCGGGGTGAGTGGCTAAAGCAGTATTTAGCCCTTGCCTTTGCGCTGTTGCGCGCGGCGCATGCGGCGGTTCATACCGGACATGTTCTGCGCCTGTTGCGGCATTGGGCCCTTAGGCATGCCGGGCATTGTTCCCGGCATGGAGTCCATGGCCTCAATGCGGCGGATATTTTCGTAGGTAGCGTTCTTATTGTAGTTGCGCGGCAGCTTCATGAGGTGGTTGCGCAGCTTGGAAACCGGCACCTCGTCCTCGCCGGTGCCGACGTAGACCTCATAGACCGGCACGCCGCCGGCAATCTTGTCCACGCGTTTCTTTAGCTGGTTAAGGGAGGGGCGAAGGCGGTTCTTATTGCCCTCGCACACGAAGATGACGCCCGCATTACCGATGACCCTGTGGATAAGGTCCTGCTGGCGGGTAGCGGCGATGCCAGATTTTACGGACCATACGATGCCGACGGTATTGCGCAGCTGCTGCTCCAAGGCCCAACCGGCGGCGCCGGGTTGGTCTTCGACGCGCTTGTACATATCGCGTTCTAGGCGGCGGGTAAAAAGGAACATCGCCAAAAGCGCGCCCAAGCCCAGGCCGATAATCAGCATGAACCATTGACCGTTAAAGAGCGTACCAATGAGGAAGAACAAAAGGCCGACGCCGAGGAAGGCGGCCAGCATGATAGGAATGAGCGCCTTATCCTGCTTGCGTTGCAAATTGAAGGCCTGCCACAACTGTGACCAGGTTTGCTTACGCTTTTGGCGCTTGGCCGCGCGTTCTTGCTTCTTGGCAGCTTTCATGGCTGCTTTGTCATCTTTCGCCATAGTTCCTACTTTAAGGGTCAGGTGACAAAAATGTTAAACGGCCCCCGCAGATGGCGAGGGCCGAGTAAGAATATTCCGGGATTTTAGCGCACGGTTGCCGCGACCGAATTAGCATTGGCCGGAGTCTTGGCCATGCGGGTGGTTACCGGGGTTTCTTCCGAAGGACCGTACTTATCCAGCAAGGTGGATGCCTCTTGAGCGGTAGCGCCCTGGGAGGTCTCCTTAAGGTGCTTGAGGTTCTCCGGCAGCTCCAGGCCGCGCTTTTCCATGGCCTGCACGTACAGGCGGCCGGCGCGGTAGGAAGAGCGAACCAGCGGGCCGGACATGACGCCGCCGAAGCCCAGTTCCTTAGCCAGCTTGGAGTGAGCCACGAATTCCTCCGGGCGCACCCAGCGCTCGATGGGGTGGAAGCGCGGGCCGGGGCGCAGGTACTGGGTGATGGTGATGATGTCGCAGCCAGCCTCGCGCAGGTCGCGCAATGCTTCCTCGACCTCGTCCTCGGTCTCGCCCATGCCCAAAATCAGGTTGGACTTGGTAATAAGGCCGTAGTCGTGGGCCTGGCGGATAACATCGAGGGAGCGCTCGTAGCGGAAGGCCGGGCGGATGCGCTTGAAGATGCGCGGCACGGTCTCCAGGTTGTGGGCGAAGACCTCGGGCTGCGCCTCGAAGACCTCTTCGAGCAGGTCCGGCTTGCCAGAGAAATCTGGGGTGAGGTTCTCTACGCCGGTGTGCGGGTTGAGCTCGTGGATCTTGCGCACGATCTCCGCATACAGCCATGCGCCCTCATCCGGGAGGTCATCGCGGGTCACACCGGTAATGGTGGTGTAGTTGAGGTCCATTTCCTGGATGTTTTCGGCCACGCGGCGCGGCTCGTCGCGGTCGAGCGGCTCCGGCTTGCCGGTAGCGATATCGCAGAAGTCGCAACGGCGCGTGCACTTATCGCCGCCGATGAGGAAGGTTGCCTCGCGGGATTCCCAGCATTCGTGGATATTCGGACAACCGGCTTCTTGGCAGACGGTGTGCAGGGAGGCGCCGGCCACGCGGGACTTCATGTCCTCATAGCCCGGTCCGGTGCGTACCTGGTTGCGGATCCACCGCGGCTTTTGTTCGATGGGCGACTCCGCATTTTTCTTCTCAATGCGGAGCATCTTGCGTCCTTCAGGCTTTACAGTCACAAATACTCACTTTATCGATCAAAGATGGTGATGGCTAATAGCTCTTCTAGCTTCAAGGCGCGCGGGCACACAACTATTCCACGCTAGCCCCAAACTAGGGCCACGGGGCTTAAGCCTGCGCTTGCCGACGCCGCTCCCGCGCCTTCTCATTCGCAATCTTTGTGGGATCGGGTGCGGAACCGAAACTGTGATCGGCGACGATGAGGCGGCCGGAGAGGGCATCATCAAGCGCCCGTAATAGCGGCTGTGAGGCTTCTTCCATCGTGACCTCGCGGCCGAGTTCCAGCGAAAGCGTGGTGATATCAGCATCATCGATGCCACAGGCCACGATGTGGTCGTAGTACTCCAGCGTATTGCTGCAGTTAAGCGCTAGGCCGTGCATGGTCACCCCGCGGGTGATGCGGATCCCCAGCGCGGCAATCTTGCGATCGCGCTGCGAGGCGGAAGGATCTTTGGCCTGGGTGGTAGAGGGAACCCATACCCCAGAGCGACCATCGATGCGGCCTGCGGTAGTCACGCCCAGCTCGCGCACCGCCTGGATGGTGGCCTCCTCGAGGCGGCGGACATAATCGACGACATCGACAGGCTCCGCCAGCTTGATGATGGGGTAGAGCACCAACTGCCCTTCCCCGTGCCAGGTGATGCGCCCGCCGCGGTCCACGGTGATAACCGGCAGATCGTTATCCGGCATATCCTCCGGCTGCGTGCGCTTGCCCGCAGTATAGATATTGGGGTGTTCGACCACTAAGACCACATCGTCCTGCGTGCCCTGCGCGCGCGCCGCCGCCACCTCCGCCTGATAATCCCACGCCTCTTGGTAATCCATGCGGCCCAAGTGGCGTATTTCAAGGGGATTGTCCGAGGCGCGAATGGAGCGTTCAGCGGGAAAGAAAGGATCGCGTGGTGCAGTCATAATCTCTAGTGTCGTCTTCTTTGGTAGGGAAAAGCAAAGCGAGGAAAAGTAAAGCGGGAGAATGCCATAGCATCCTCCCGCCAATTTTATGCTCGAGGGGGTCTCGAATTAGACGCCTTTAGTCGAGGCCGTTCGCGGAGGCGTATTCCTCTGCCTCCATGAGCTCGCCTGCTTCATCCACCTCGACTTCGATGAGCCAGCCTTCGCCGAAGGGGTCGTTGTTGATGACGGCGTAGTCATCGTGTACGGCATCGTTGACGGCCTTCACGGTGCCGGTGACCGGGGAGAACAGGTCAGATACGGACTTGGTGGATTCGACCTCGCCACAGGAATCGCCGGCGGTGATGGTATCGCCAACCTCAGGCAGCTCTGCGAAGACGACCTCACCCAGGCGGTCTGCGGCAACGGAGGTGATACCGATGCGAACGGTCTTGCCTTCTACGGCGTCCTTGGCGGCGTTTACCCATTCGTGGTCTTCGGAGTAGGAAAAGTCTTGGGGCAGGTTAGACATAGTATGTAGTCCTTTCGGGCTGAATATTTAGGGTGTGCGGATGGTTTACTTATCGCGCTTGTAGAACGGCAACGCGGTTACCTCAAAAGGATAACGCTTGCCGCGGATTTCTACCTCGACTGCGGTGCCCGGTTCGAGATCCGCGCTGGTATCGAGCAGCGCGATCGCCACCGGGTGGCCGAGCGTGGGGGAGGGCTGGCCAGAGGTGACGGTGCCGACCTTGGTGTCATTGAGGAAAACCTCGGCGCCGGCGCGCGCGGCGCGGCGCTGATCCGAGGTGAGCCCGGAGATAACGACCTGTGGGCCCTCCTCGGCGCGCTTGCGGATGACCTCTGCGCCGACGAAGTCCGCTTCCTTCTTAGCAAAGGCGCGCGACATGCCCGCCTCTACCGGGGTGATATCGCGGGAGAGCTCGTTGCCGTAGAGCGGCATGCCAGCCTCCAATCGCAGCGAATCGCGCGCGGCTAGGCCGCACGGCTTGATGTCATATTCCGCGCCCGCCTTGAGCAATTCTTCCCACAGCTGCGGGGCATCGGAGTTATAGATGATGAGCTCGAAGCCGTCCTCACCGGTATAACCGGTGCGCGCGATGATGGCGAAGGTGCGCGCCACCTTGCCCATCGTGGCGGCGTAGTAGCCCAGCTCGTAGACGGTGTCTTGCTTATTGTCCTCTACCAGCGGGACGAGGATTTCCGCGGCCTTGGGGCCCTGCACGGCGATCATGGCGACGTCGCGGGACTCGTTTTTGAGCTCAACGTCAAAACCCTCGGCATGCTTATTGAGCTCGTCCCAGACGGTATCGGCATTGCCAGCATTGGGCACAACGAGGAACTTTTTCTCCTCGAAGCGATAGGAAATCAGGTCATCGATGATACCGCCGTCTTCAGCGGTGATCATGGAGTACTTGGCCTTGCCCACCTTCAGCGAATCTAGATTAGAGATGAAGGAGTAGGACAAGAACTTGCCGGCATCGGGTCCATTGACCCAGATTTCTCCCATATGGGAGAGATCAAACAGGCCGGCGCTGGTGCGAACGGCGCGGTGTTCTTCCAGTTCGCTGTTGTACTTCAGCGGCATATTCCACGGCCCAAAGGCCGTGAAGGTAGCGCCGAGTTCCTCGTGCTTGGCATTGAGCGGGGAGGTTAGAAGTTCGGTCATTGTTACTCCTCGGAATCGTCGATCTCGAATGCTTCTGGCGGCGGGCAGCTGCACACCAGGTTGCGGTCACCGTAAGCCTCATCGAGGCGGCGAACCGGTGGGAAATACTTGTAGCTATGCAATAGGGACTTGACTGGCCACGCGGCCTTGTCGCGGCCGAAGGAGTACTCCCAGTTATCGGTTGCTACCGACTCAGCCGTAAACGGTGCGTGGTGGATAACGGAGTCCTCGTAGGCCACCTCACCGTCGATGATCTCCTGGATTTCGGCGCGGATGGTGCGCATGGCTTCGACGAAGCGATCCAGCTCGCCCTTGTCTTCAGACTCGGTGGGCTCAATCATCAAGGTGCCGGCCACAGGGAAGGCCAGGGTGGGGGCGTGGAAGCCGAAGTCGATGAGGCGCTTGGCCACATCGGCGGCGGTGACCCCGGAGGCATCGGTAAGCTCGCGCAAATCGATGATGCACTCGTGCGCCACCAAGCCCTCGTTGCCGGTGTAGAGGACGGGGAAGTACTCGTTGAGCGAGGCTGCCAGGTAGTTAGCGCCCAATACGGCGTGGCCGGATGCGGCGGCAAGGCCCTCGGCGCCAGTCATGGCCAGGTAGGCCCACGAAATGGGAAGGACGCCGGCGGAGCCGTACTTGCTACCGGTAATGGGAACGCCCTGGCTCACCGGGGTTTCCGCGGTGGCGTCCAGCTCAGGGGATGCGGCATCGCTGGGCAGGAACGGGATGAGGTGCTCTGCCACCGCTACCGGGCCAACGCCCGGGCCGCCGCCACCGTGGGGAATGGTGAAGGTCTTGTGCAGGTTGAGGTGGGAGACATCGCCGCCGAAATCGCCCGGGCGTGCCCAGCCGGTCAGCGCGTTCATGTTGGCACCATCGATGTAGACTTGGCCGCCGACCGCGTGCACCTTATCGCAGACATCGCGCACCTCGGGGTCGAAGACGCCGTGGGTGGAGGGGTAGGTGACCATGATGCCGGCGATGTGGTTGCCGTGCTTTTCGATCTTTTCTTCCAGGTCCGCGACGTCAATGGAGCCGTCCTCGGCGGTCTTGACTACGGCGACGCGCAGGTTTGCGAGGGTCGCAGAGGCAGCGTTGGTGCCGTGCGCGGAGGCCGGGATGAGCACGACATCGCGCTCATTATCGCCATTGGCCACGTGGTAGCGGCGGATGGCCAGCAAGCCCGCCAACTCGCCCTGGGAGCCGGCATTGGGCTGGATGGAGACCTTGGCATAGCCGGTAAGCTCGGCGAGCCAGCCTTCGATTTCTTCCACCAGTGCGCGCCAGCCCGTCGTGGTTTCTTCCGGGGCATATGGGTGGATGCCGGCAAATTCTGGCCAGGAGATGGGCTCCATAGCCGCGGTGGGGTTGAGCTTCATGGTGCACGAACCCAGCGGAATCATGGAGCGGTCCAGCGCCAAGTCCTTGTCCGCGAGCTTGCGCAGGTAGCGCAGCATCTGGGTCTCAGAATGGATGGAGTGGAAAATCTCGTGCTCCAGCGGTTCCTCGGCGCGCTGCAGATTCTCCGGCAGGTCAAAGTTCGCTTCAGCCGGGCTGGCGCCGAAGGCCTCTGCCAGGTGCGCGACATCGCGCTGCGTGGCGGATTCACCGAAGGATACGGATACCTTGTCGGTGCCAATTGCGCGCACCAAGTAGCCCGCATCCTGCAAGTCGGCCTTGATCTTCTGTGCGTCAACGCCGCTGACGGTAACGGTATCGAAGAAGTCCCGTGCCGTAATCTCCAGGCCAGCATCCACGATGGACTGGGCGAAGGAAGAGGCCAAGCCGTGCACGCGATCGGCGATGTCCTTCAGGCCCTTCGGCCCGTGGTAAACGGCGTACATCGAGGCCACATTGGCCAAAAGTGCCTGTGCAGTACAGATATTGGAGGTCGCGCGCTCGCGGCGGATGTGCTGCTCGCGGGTCTGCAGCGCCAAGCGGTAGGCCGGGCGGCCGTCTGCATCCTTGGAGACGCCGACGATGCGTCCCGGCATCTGGCGCTTGAGCTTATCCGTTACCGCCATGTAGGCAGCGTGCGGGCCGCCGAAGAAGAGGGGCACACCAAAGCGCTGGGACGAGCCCAAGACGATATCGGCACCCAAGTTTCCGGGGCCTTCCAGAAGCAGCAGGGACAGCGGGTCAGTGACCACGGAGGCCAGCGCGCCGCGGGTGTGCAGCTCTTCAATCAGGGCAGAGGGATCTAAAATCTCGCCTTCGGTGCCGGTGTAGGCGATGACAGCACCGATGAGGTCTTCGCCCACCAAGCCCTCGCGCACGTCCACGATCTCTACTTCGAGGTCAATGGCGCGGGCGCGCTCAGCGGCAACGGTAAGCACCTGCGGGTGGAGGCGGGAGTCCAGCACGACGCGGCGGCCCTTCTTTACCGCGCGCGACATCAAACCGACCGCCTCGGCGGTGGCGGAAGCCTCATCCAATAAGGAAGCATTCGCGATGGGCAGCCCCGTCAAAGACTCGATCATGGTCTGGAAGTTGAGCAAGGCCTCCAAGCGGCCCTGGGAAATCTCGGGCTGGTAGGGGGTATACGCGGTATACCAGCCGGCATCCTCAAGCAGGCCGCGGCGGATGACGGCCGGGGTCAGGGTGTCCGAGTAGCCCTGGCCATAGAAGGGCTTCAGTACAGTGTTTTGGTTGGCGAACTCCCGCAAAGCGGCCTGTGCCCCGTCTTCAGAGAGCGCTTCTGGCAGGTGGGGAAGTTCCTTAGCGCGGATCTTGGGTGGAATGGCGGCATCGACAAGCGCTTGCACGCTGTCGTAGCCCACCGTCCCGAGCATGGCGGACTGCTCGGCAGAATCCGGCCCTAGGTGGCGGGAGATGTAATCCATCTGTGAGGTCTCCTTCATCGGGTGCAATGGTCTTAACCGCCCCTAAGTATATGTTTAATAACCGGTAAAAACAGCGCCCTTGACAAACTTTTATGCAGTAACTCACCGATGAAAATGTGTTGTAGCCTGCTTACCTCCCACTTAGTGAAATATGTCCTGTAGTGCCGGGATAAAACTCCTCTGATATTTGTGCCGGAAGTTCTCCCGCTACACCCCCGCGGAGTACCCCAGGCACGACAAAACCTCCCGTCCCCTTCGCGTGGAAGGAGCGGGAGGTATGCCAGTTAGCTAACTGCTTTAGATATCGAGGTCAGCCTCGAAGTCTGCAGTCTCCAGGCGGTCCTTGATGGTGGTGATGAAGCGACCAGCGTCTGCACCATCGATGACCTGGTGGTCGTAGGTGAATGGCAGGAAGCACATCTGGCGGATGGCGATGGCATCCTGGCCGTTCTCGTTGACCACGACGGCGCGCTTCTGGATAGCCGCGGTACCCAGGATTCCGGCCTGTGGCGGAACCAGGATCGGGGTATCGAGCAGGGCGCCCTCGGAACCGATATTGGTCACGGTGAAGGTGGCACCGGTCAGGTCATTCGGCTTCAGCTTGTTATTGCGGGCCTTATCAGCCAGCTCCGCAATCTGCTGCGCGATTTCCGGCAAGGACAGGTTCTGTGCCTTGTGGATGACCGGGGTGAGCAGACCCTTCGGGGTGTCTACGGCGATGGCGACGTTGACATCCTCGTGGTAGGTCATCTCCTTGGTCTCTGGGTCATAGGAGGCGTTGACGTTCGGGTGGGAAACCAGAGCCTCAGTGGTGGCCTTCACAATGAACGGCAGGAAGGACAGGTTGGCGCCGTACTTATCAATGAACGCCTGCTTGCTCTTCTTGCGCATATCCCAGATAGGAGTCATGTCGACTTCCTGCACGTGGGTAAGCTGTGCGGAAATCTGCAGCGCTTCCACCATCTTGGTAGCGGTGATTTCGCGGATGCGATTGACCTTCTTGGTGGTGCCGATAAGCTCCTGCTTTTCCGGATCTACGGACTTGGTGGACCAGCGTGCGCGTGGGGAGTCAGCAGCCTTCTTATCGTCGCCTTCCGATGCCTTCGCATCGCCCTCGCCAGCAGCGGCCAAGACGTCCTGCTTGCGGATGCGTCCGCCTACACCGGTGCCCTCAATGGAGTTGAGGTCCACGCCGTGCTTATCAGCCAGCTTGCGCACCAACGGGGTGACGTATGGAACGTTATCGCCGTTGTTGACCTTGGCGGAGGTGTTCAGGGAAGAATCCTGCTTCGGCTCTTCCTTCTTCTCGTCAGACTTGGACTCTTCCTTCTTGTCCTCGGACTTGGTTTCTTCCTTGTCTTCGGACTTGTCATCGTCGGAGTCGTCAGAGTCGTCGGAGGATGGTGCGGCGTTTTCGTCGCCGACGCGGGCGATGGCTTCGCCGACCTCGATGGTTTCGTCTTCTTCGGCGAGGATTTCTACCAGGGTGCCGGCAACGGGGGAAGGAATTTCGGTGTCGACCTTGTCGGTGGAGACTTCGAGTAGTGGTTCGTCTACCTCGACGGTGTCGCCGACGGACTTGAGCCACTGGGTGATGGTGCCTTCGGTGACGGATTCGCCGAGCTCTGGCATTTCGACATCGGTGGTCTCGCCGGAAGCCTTGGAGCTGGAGCCGGACTTCTTCTCGTCCTTGTCTTCCTTCTCCTCGGACTTGGATTCTTCCTTGTCTTCGGACTTGTCATCGTCGGAGTCGTCAGAGTCATCGGAAGAGGAATCAGCCTCGTCTTCATCACCGATGAGTGCGATGACCTCGCCGACCTCGATGGTGTCGTCTTCTTCGGCCTTGATTTCTAGGATGGTGCCTGCAACGGGGGAGGGGATTTCGGTGTCGACCTTGTCGGTGGAGACCTCGAGCAAAGGCTCGTCCACCTCGACGGTGTCGCCGACGGACTTAAGCCACTGGGTAATGGTGCCTTCGGTTACGGACTCGCCCAGCTCGGGCATCTCAACGGAGTTCGCCATGAGTTTTAAGACTCCTCGAAAAGTTGGAAGTATTCTATCGCTACCGCACAATCTTACAGCGTGATGACCGTCATCGTGCAGTAGTGGGGTTAGTAATACCCTCCATGCGGGTAAACTAGTGGGTTATGTTCAACCTCTTCCGCCGCAATAAGTCCCGATCGCCACTGCGACCGCCCCGCGGTCCGGGAGAAACTATCCGCCCAGAAGACGAACAAGAACTCAAAATGTGGGCCGCCGATAAGGCTTTTATTGAGGCATTTATCGAGCCAGAGACCGTGGTCAATGAAATGTCCGTGGTCGTTGTGGATGAAAAGGGTGAGTTTATTCGCCGACGCATCGGCGGGCCGAAGGGGATTGACGCGGTAGGAAAACTATTGCAGTGCGACGTTTTTGATGTCGAAGAAACCGGGTACCCCCAACGCATGCGCGAGCGCATGGAACGCCAACGTATCTTGCGTAAAAGGGAAGAACAGCGCCTTCGCCGCGCGCGCTTTGAGCGCGGCGAAAACCCTGATTCGGGGCAGGACTTAAGTTAATCGGCCTAGACGATGGTGGCGCCGGCCTTTTCTAACTTAGCCAAGGCGGCATCCCCGCGGTCCGGATCAACGGGAGAGCAATACTCGCTTAAGACGCGGACGGAAAAGCCTTCCTTTAAAGCATCCGCCGCGGTTGCCTGCACGCAGTGATCCGTGGCAATGCCGACGATATCTACTGCGTCGATATCGTGCTCGCGCAGCCACTCCGCCAGCAAAACGCCGTGTGCCGCGCCCTCGAATCCGGAATACGCGGCGGTGTATTCGCCCTTTCGGAAATATGCTTGCGCAGGACCGATCGTCTCGTGCATCTGCGCCCCATAGGAATCGGCGACGCAGTGCACCGGCCAAGAATCGATAAAATCCGGGTCCTTAGCAAAGTGGGAACCCGGATCGATGTGCCAGTCCTGCGTGGCAACGACGGTGTCATACTCGGTCTGCAAAGAAGAGATCTTCTCTGCAACCTCGTTGCCGCGATCGGTGCCAAGCGCGCCGCCTGGGCAAAAATCGTGTTGGACATCAACGATGATTAAAGCAGTGTTCATAACTCCGCCATTTTATGCTCAGGCGGCTGCGCGGGGTATTACTTTGATTCAGCAATCTCGCGCAGGGCAGCAATGACGGTGCGGGTGGGAACGCCCGTACCCATCTTTGGCGTATAGCCATAAGCGCCGGTGGTATTGAAGGAAGGCCCAGCGACATCGATATGTGCCCATTCGATGCCCTCGCCCACGAACTGCTTTAAGTAGGTGCCGGCGTATTCCATGCCTCCCTCGCGCTTGGCGTTGATATTGCGGATATCGGCGCTGGCGGATTTCACGGATTCTTCGTGCTCTTCCAATAGCGGCATGGCCCAGGCATTTTCGCCGACCTCGCGGCCGATGCCCGCCATCCGGTCGCGGAAGTCTTCTGAACCCATGACGCCGGCGGTGCGCTCGCCTAGGGCGACCATCTGGGCGCCGGTTAGCGTGGCGGTTTCGATGAGGAAGTCGGGCTTATCCTCGCTGGCGCGCGCGATGGCATCGGCAAGCACGAGGCGGCCCTCCGCATCGGTATTGAGAACCTCAGAGGTGATGCCGCCGTAGTGGGTGATGACATCGCCCGGGCGGGTGGCGTTATCGCCCGGCATGTTTTCTGCCAGCGGCAGGGTAGCGGTGATCTTCACCGGCAGGTTGAGCTTGGCCGCAGCGATGATGGAGGCGGCCATGGCGGCGGAACCGCCCATATCGGAAATCATGTCCCACATGCCAGAACCCGGCTTCAAGGAAATGCCGCCGGTATCGAAGGTAATGCCCTTGCCCACGAGCGCCACGTGCTTCTTCGCTTTCTTCGGGTTCCAGCTCAGGCGCACCAGGCGCGGCGGGCGAGCGGAACCGCGGCCAACGGCGGTAATGCCGCCAAAGCCCTGCTTCTGCAGCGCCTTTTCATCCAGGATTTCTACCTCGAGGCCAACCTCTTTAGCCTGGTCGGAGAGGAAGTCTGCATAAGACTCTGGGTACAGCAGGTTGGACGGGGTATTGACCAGATCGCGGGCAATCACCACGGACTCCGCTGTGATCTTGGCCGCCTCGAACTCCTCGCGGGCGGACTTTTCTGCCACCACGGTAAAGGCGGCGGGCTGCTCGGAATCCTTGCCGGACTTAGAACGAAGCCCCTTGAACTTGTAGCCGCCCAAGGTAAGGCCCTCTACCGTGGGTGCGATGCCAAAATCGCCCAAGGAGGTGGCCACCTTTTCCAGCTTGGAAATCGAACGTGCGGCGCTGCCGGCGGCGCGGCGCAAGGTTTCTGCATCGAGGTCCTCGGCATCGCCTAGGCCGACGGCGATGATGGAATCGACCTCTGCCTTCTCAGGCGCCGGGATGCGGGTGACCTCATTGGCCTTACCGGTTGCCCCCACGGCAATGAAGGACTCGTATGCTTCGCGCAGCGCGGCCGGCTTGAGCAGCGAAGTCCCTGGAAGTTCAATGTTGTCTTCACCTTCGAATGCCGCGATGAGTAGCGCCTGGGCATTCTTCGGGGCCTTCTTTTCTAGCTTAAGTTCCGGAAACGCCCCACGTGCGGGTCCATCGTGCTGAGACATAAAATCCTCCTTTTTAATTGGTACTAATGAAACTTCTGCCCATGATACCGCGCTAAAGTGAACATATTCCTACCCAGCTATAGATAAAAGGAGTAGATTGTGGTCATGCTTGATTACACGATTACCCGTACGAATCAACCAACGGCGGCAGCAGATTTAGATAAAATCCTGGCCAATCCCGGCTTTGGCCAGCACTTTACGGACCACATGGTTACCATTGATTGGTCCACGGACAAGGGCTGGCACGACGCGCAAGTCCGCCCCTACGGCCCACTCACGATGGACCCGGCGAGCAACGTCTTCCACTACGGCCAGGCCGTATTCGAGGGCATTAAGGCCTACCGCCAGCCCGATGACTCCATCGTGACCTTCCGCCCCGATCAAAACGCGCAACGCTTTATTAATTCGGCGCAGCGCTTGGCGATGCCCGAGCTACCGCAAGAAGAGTTCATCGAGGCGCTGCGCCAGCTGGTGGACATCGATAAGAGCTGGGTTCCAGAGGCCGGCGGGGAAGCATCGCTCTACCTGCGCCCCTTTATGATTTCTACCGAGGTATCACTAGGAGTTCACCCGGCTAATGCGTATCGTTTCATTCTCTTGGCCTCGCCCGCCGGTGCGTATTTCAGTGGCGGCATTAAGCCTGTTTCGGTGTGGCTGTCTACCGACTATGTCCGCTCCGCGCCGGGCGGAACCGGTGCCGCGAAATTCGCTGGCAATTACGCCGGCTCTTTATTGGCGCAGGCCCAGGCCGAAGAAAAGGGCTGTGACCAAGTGGTCTGGCTGGATGCCATCGAACGCCGCTACATCGAAGAGATGGGCGGGATGAACCTCATGTTCGTCTACGGCACCGGCGACGACGCCGAGATCGTTACCCCGGCGCTGTCCGGCTCCCTTTTGCCCGGCATTACCCGCCAGTCCCTGCTGCAGGTCGCCGAAGACATGGGGTACAAGGTAATCGAGCGGCGCATCACCGCCGAAGAATGGCAGCGAGATGTGGAATCAGGGAAGATGACCGAGGCCTTTGCCTGCGGTACCGCCGCAGTCATTACGCCGGTGGGGCGCGTGCTTGGTGAGGATATCGACTTCAGTGTCAATAATAACGAGGCCGGCGAGGTCTCCATGGCCTTGCGCGAGCGCCTGACCGGTATCCAGCGCGGTGCTGTGGAGGATGCCCACGGCTGGTTGCAGACTTTGGTCTAGCACGCCACGGTGTAACGCGGCGCGAGGAGGACCTGCGCCGCGCAGTTAGGCCTCTGCCTGCGCGGCGTCCGCAGTAATTTCTACGCCCAGCAATAAAAGGGGTAGGGCAGCCAAGGCGCCAAGCGCCGGCACCGGCTCCATCTGCAGAGCCAGCAGGGGATCCAGCCGCAGCTTCTTTAAGGCCAACCGGTGAGCCGGCTGCGGCGAGATGTTGGTAGCTAGGAGCCAGTCATGGATCCGCGTGTCTGCGGCGGCGGATACGGCGGCGGTGGCGGTTAAGGGGGCATCGACAAGCAGGGGCGTGCGCCGCCTAGCCGCCTGGGACATAAAGCCCACCAGCGCGGCCAATACGGGGGAGCCGCAGGCCTTAATGAGCTCCCGCCCAGTCAGATCGCGCATCCGAAACATGGAATCGCGAATGGCCGCAACCTTCGTCTTCCAGTCCTCGACGCTCGGCTGCTTGCCGACGACCACCACCGGCTCCTCCTGAGCCAAGACACCCATGACGGCTGCGGCAACCTGCGTGCTGTCGATGCCGCCCGGAATAAGCAGATCCGCACCGCCATCGATTTCCGCATCCGCCGCCTGCACTCCTAAGTCATAGGCGGTGGAGCAATCCGTCACCGTGACAGAATTAATGCTGGCCCCAACCCGCCGCGCCGCGGTCTCCGTGGCCAGGGGGATCCCTTCACCGTCCTCGGCGAAAATTACGGCCCGCACCCGCTGTGGCTCGGAAGCGGGGGATCGATCTTGGCAGGCGGCGAGCCACTGTGCGGCATCGCTTAGCCGGCCATAGGGATAAAGCTGCAGGGAATCAGCCATCAGTGTGCTTCCTTAAACGTCGGCCCCGCGCTCTACGCGCGGGCGAGGAATGCGCCACTTGCGGGGCTGGCTGGCGCGGGAAAACGCGTAGAATCCCAGGCCAAAACCGGTGGCGGTGGTTCCGGGGAACTTCTTGCGGACAGCATTATTAGCGCGGCGACCCAGCCAGATGCCGTCGATGGCGAAGATGAGGATAACCACCATGGCAATAGCATTGATGAGGCCGGCGATGCTTGGAGCTGCATAGGTCACAAAGACCACGACGATAAGGGCAAGCGCCATCGGCATTACCCATTCCGAAAGCGTACGGCGGGCATCGATCCAATCGCGCACGTAGGCGCGCTCTTCGCCCTGATCGCGGGCTGGGAGGAAGCGTGGATCGCCTTCGGCCATGCGCTCTTGGCTTTCGCGGTTGCGCTGGTTGCGCTCCTTGCGCTCTTGCTTTTTATATTCTTTCCATTCGTCCTTGCTCATGGACTTTTTGAGTTCCTTGCGGCGCTTATAGCGCTGCGCATCGGATACCCCATGTGGATCGCGCTTCACACCGCGCGCGATTTCTTGTTCCTGGCGCTTTGGCGTGGGACGACCCTTCGGCGGGGTATACCCCTTGCGGTGGGTATTTTCCTGAACTTCTTCCTGCACGGGAGCGGGTTCAGGGGAGGTCTTGTCATCTTTTTGCCACGGAAGTTTCACGCTGATCAGACTACAAGGTTTCGGCCCCAAGAGGGGAATAGGCCCGCCCACGGCGTTGTTATTACTATGGGCTACCTTTTCCCTCCTTGTAGATGCGGGTAGGGTAGTGGCTACGCAACCAAGACACATTTGAGGAGAAGTGATGACCGCTCCAGTTTCCGAAACCGGCGTCATTCTGACCGAGGCCGCAGCCGCAAAGGCAAAGGGCCTGCTTGATCAGGAAGGCCGCGACGATCTCTCCCTGCGCATCGCAGTACAGCCCGGCGGCTGCGCTGGCCTGCGCTACCAGCTCTACTTCGATGACCGCAGCCTTGATGGCGACAAGGTCGACGAGGTGGGTGGCATCAAGCTCGTCGTGGACAAGATGTCCGTGCCATACCTTACCGGCGCCAAGATCGACTTTGCTGACACCATCGAGTCTCAGGGATTTACCATCGATAACCCGAACGCTACCGGCTCCTGCGCGTGTGGCGATTCCTTCAACTAAACAGAAGGATAAAGAAAGAGGGTGAGCGCTTCGCGGCGCTCACCCTCTTTTTATGTCTTTAAAGCTCAGCGTGGAACTTTGCCCAGTTCGGCTTAAAGCTTGACCGGGTAGTCGCGCTGCTCGATCTGCGGGTCGATGCGCTTTTCCACAAAGATACCGTGCCAGATCATAACTGAAAGCACGGTCCATAGGCGGCGGGAGTGATCGGAGACGCCATCGCGGTGCTCCTTGAGCATCTCCAGGACTTCCTTCTTATTGAAGATGTCCTCGGTCTGGGAATCCTTGATGGTGTCTTGTGCCCAGCCGTAGAGCTCGTCGCCGGCCAGCCAGTGGCGCATGGGAACCGGAAAGCCCAGCTTCTTGCGGTTGAGCACGTGCGCGGGAACGATCTGTTCCATGGCCTTGCGCAGCGCATACTTAGTGGTGCCGTGGGAGATTTTCAGGTTATGCGGGATGGATTCTGCGACCTTGAATACTTCCTTATCTAGGAATGGCACGCGCAGCTCCAAGGAGTTGGCCATGTTGATCTTATCGGCCTTGACTAGGATGTCACCGCGCATCCAGGTAAATAGGTCAAGGTGCTGCATGCGGGCTACTGGGTCAAAGTCTTCCGACTGCGCATAGATGGGCGCGGTGACCTCGCGGTGATCCCATTCGCGCTTGGCCCATGGGATAACGCGCTGCATCTGTTCAAAGTTAAAGGAGCGTGCGTTGCCGTAGTAGCGCTCCTCCATGGTCATGGAGCCGCGGTTAAGCAGGGACTTACCCTTCATACCATCCGGCAGCACGCGGGAGAGCTTGCCCAGGCCTTGGCGCAGGGGAGAAGGGATCTTCTCAAATGGCGCGAGGGACAGCGGTTCCTTATAGATGGTGTAGCCACCGAAGAGCTCATCGGCACCCTCACCGGACAAGACCACCTTGACGTGCTTGCGGGCTTCTTGGGCCACGAAGTACAGCGGCACGAGGGAAGGATCGGCCACCGGGTTATCCAGGTACCACATGATTTTAGGAATCGACTCGGCGTATTCTTCCGGCGAGACGATCTTGACGATGTGCTCCACGCCGATGGCGGCCGCCGATTCCGCGGCCACGTCCACCTCGGAATAGCCTTCGCGCTCGAAGCCAGTAGTAAAGGTCAGCAGATCTGGGTTGTGGCGCTTGGCCAGGGTAGCGATGGCGGTGGAGTCGATGCCACCAGAGAGGAAGGAACCCACGGTGACATCGGCACGCATGTGCTTAGCGACGGAATCCTCCAGCGCTTCTGCAATCCGGTCAAAGAGCTGTTGTTCCTCGCCTTCTGGAACCTGCTGGACCGGGAAACGCGGCTTGAAGTAGCGCTCGGATACGACCTCCTCGCCCGGCTTCAAGGTCACCGTGCAGCCGGATTCCACGCGCCGAATATTGGCGTGCAAAGATTCCGGTTCCGGCACGTATTGCAGGTCCACGTAGTGCTCGATGGCGCGGCGGTCAAGGTTGAGTTCTAGACCAATGTCCTCGGCCATGTCCAAGATGCACTTCATCTCGGAGGCAAAGACCGTGCCGGCGTCCGTGGTGGCATAGTAAAGCGGCTTGATGCCAAAATGGTCGCGCGCGGCAAACATGGTCTTGGTCTTGGTATCCCAAATGACGATGCCAAACATGCCGCGGAGGTGCTCGACAACGTCCTTGCCCCAGTGGTGGTAGCCCACCGCAATGGGTTCGCCATCGCCTTCCGTATAGAAGGTATAGCCCAAGGCCTTGAGTTCTTCGCGGAGCTCAACGTAGTTGTAGATCTCGCCGTTAAAGGTAAGGGCATACCGCTCTGGCTCGTCCTCAGGGCCCCAGCGCAGGGGCTGGTGGGAATGTTCCAAGTCAATAATGGACAGGCGGTTAAAGCCGAAGGCGGCGTCGCCATCATGCCAAGTACCGGCTGCGTCCGGTCCGCGGTGGTGCATGCAAGGAAGCGACCGCTCCAACGCGTCGACATATTTGTCCACGTCACCGGTGGCCGCGAGCATGCCAAGAAGTCCGCACATGTAAAGATAGCTCCTTTTAATTAAGCGACTGGTGCTCGTTGTTCTACTTTACGGTGCGTGGGGTGGAAACCAGAAAGCGCCACGGCTTGGAGGAAGCTGCAGAAAAGCTTAAATTAAGCTTCCCCGTAAGGGTGCGAACTTTCGTATGATGGTCGGAATAGTTCCTTGTGAGTTAAGGCACATGGTGAAAGCGCAGACTGGGGGTACGGTTGGAACATTAGGCAGGTGGGGCGGTAACCTACTGAAACGTGGATATAAATTGAGCGCGCTGGGTTTCTTTTAAAGTTTCAAAATGGCTGGGAACCAAGCATTTATCCATTATTCTGATTGGGTAAGGGTGCTCTGTGAGTATTCGAGAAGTTTGTGTGGACAGAAAGGCAGAACACACGTGGGACAGCGTAATAAGCGCACCTTCGCCCGTAAGGCGGGCGTAGCTGGCGCACTTGCCCTAGGCGGTCTCGCCCTGGCTGGTTGTGACGTTCAGGCGCCAACTGCTGTAGAGAACCTCCTGGGATTCGGTTGGCCAAAGGGTGTTACCCCTGAGGCTGAAGCAATGTACAACTTCTGGATCTGGGTCTGGGTTGCAGCTTGGATTGTCGGCTTCATCATGTGGGGCCTATTCCTTACTGCAATTTTCCGCTGGAGCGCGAAGAAGGCAAAGCGTGATGGAAAGGGTGAATTCCCGCGCCAGACGCAGTACAACGTGCCATTGGAAATGGTATTGACCATCGTTCCAATCCTGATCATCATGACCTTGTTCTTCTTCACGGTGCAGACCCAGCAGAAGGTCACCGCATTGGATAAGGATCCAAAGGTCACCGTTGATGTCACGGCATTCCAGTGGAACTGGAAGTTCGGCTACGCCGAGAACCACGTCAACGGTGAGAACTACAACGGTGCGGACGAAGCACGTCAGGCTGAAGCGGAAAAGACCGCCCATGACCCTGAGGGTGTGGACAATCCCAACCCAATTCACGGTAAGTCCAAGGGTGACCTTTCCTACCTCAACTACAACAAGATTGAGACCGTAGGCTCCACCGAAGAGGTTCCGGTTCTGGTACTTCCTTCCGATACCGCAATCGAGTTCCGTTTGGCTTCCGCTGACGTTTCTCACGCGTTCTGGGTGCCGGAGTTCTTGTTCAAGCGCGACGTCTATGCACACCCTGAGGCCAACGCCCAGGAACGCAGCTTCCAGATCGAATCGATTGATAAGCAAGGCGCCTTTGTCGGCCGCTGTGCTGAGATGTGCGGTACCTACCACTCCATGATGAACTTCGAGGTTCGCGTTGTGTCCCCAGAGGACTTCAATGCCTACATGGACTTCCGTGAGAAGAACCCGAACGCCACCAACGCCGAGGCGCTGAAGGAAATCGGCCAGGATCCGTACGCAGTTACCACCCACCCGTTCTCCGGTGAGCGTGACACCGCCGATGGTGACAACTACGTTAAGACCGCGGCATAAGAGATAAGGACATTACACAATGCGTGCAACATCGAAAGTCTTTTACTCAATCGCGACCTACCTTTTCGTCTCGCTGATTGTTTATATCTTTGGCGTCACCCTCGTGAAGGATGATGGTTACCTCTACGGCGCCGAGTGGGTGGGCATCGTGGGTATGTTTCTCTCCGTCGTGCTCTGCCTCATGCTGGGCGGCTACCTGCACTTCACCGATAACCGCAGCGACGTTCTGCCGGAAGACTGGGAAGAAGCAGAGACCGAGGACTCCGCCGGTATCTTGGGCTTCTTCTCCCCAAGCTCCATCTGGCCACTGGCCATGGCAGGCTCCATCGGCTTCTTGGGCCTCGGCGTCATCTTCCTGTACTACTGGCTCATCGCCTTGGGTGCCGTGTGCTTGATTGCTGCCTGCGCCGGCCTGTCCTTGCAATACGGTCTGCCTAAGGAAAAGCACTAGAAATCATCTAGTCGCAGCCACTGCCTAAACTTCTCAGCCCTCCTCACCATTCCTCGGTGGGGAGGGCTTTGGCGATCTGCGTCGGAAATCGACGGGCAAAGTTCCCGCGGTGCCCAATTTTTTTAGAGGAGGGGGAGAGGGGTTGTGCCCAGGTTTTAAGTGGGCAGCAAAAGTGCATACCAGCACGTAAACGGCTATTTCTGTGGGGGTCAACCGAAAGTTGCAAATGGGCCATTTTTCCCGAAAACCACCATGTGATTTATCTCTCTAAGAAAATTGCCGAAACCGGTTGCGGACGAGAGCTGAACCGTCGCGGCCGAGACGGCTACAGCGGAGTGGATTGTGACAGAACTTCAAGTTTGCAGGCGTCACCTGCATTGATGTCTCGTCGGATGAGAATAGAAAAAGTTCCCAGGTAATTATTAATAGCGAGTTCCACACGCTTCCTTATTGGTGGCTGGCAATTCGGTAAAAAACGATTAGCGAAGGCGGGGGGAATTGAAGTGACTTTAGGGTCCGGAACGGCCATAATTACCACTGTGACGAGCGTAGTTTCTAACCAAGGTATGACAGCACCACGTGTTGCCTCGCTGAACCGACCCAATATGGTCAGCGTGGGCACCATCGTGTTCCTGTCTCAGGAATTGATGTTCTTTGCCGGACTGTTCGCGATGTGGTTCACCTCGCGAGCGAACGGCCAGGAAGGCGATTGGGCGGAGCACACTGCCCATATCAACCTGCCAATGGGTTTTCTCATTACTGCAGTGTTGATTTCTTCCTCCGTGACCTCGCAGTTCGGCTTGTTTGCCGCAGAAAGGGGTGACGTTTACAAGCTTCGACTCTGGTACACCATCACGCTGGTATTGGGTGTTGTCTTCTTGGGCATCATGGCGTTTGAGTGGGCTGAGTTGATTCACGCAGGCGTGACGGTACAGTCCAGCGTCTTTGGTTCGGTGTTCTACATCATCACCGGCTTCCACGCTGCGCACGTAACCGCCGGTTTGATTTCCTTTGCAATCATCCTGGCCCGTATCGCTAAATCTAAATTCACGCCGGCACAGGCAACTGCCGCCATGGCAGTGTCCTACTACTGGCACTTCGTTGACGTTGTGTGGATCGGTGTGTTCACCGTTATCTACTTGATTCAGTAGTGTCGGCGAACCTCTCCCCAAAACAGTCCTCCCGTGTTCGAGTTATCTAAAGGAAAATGATGGATAACAATTCGCAGTCCGAGTCAGTGGAGCAGACCACTGTCGCGGCTAAGAAGACCCGCCGTCGCCGCAAGGCGAAGCGCACCCTTGCAGGTGGCTTTGCTTTGGCCATCGGTTTGACTGGCGCTGGCGTCTTGGCCTCTGCCTTGACGCCCGACGCTCAGGTCGCTACGGCGGAAAAAGATGATCAAGCCCTCGTGCAAGAGGGTAAGGACATCTACGACACCGCTTGTATCACCTGCCACGGTGCCAATCTGCAGGGCATCGAAGGCCGTGGCCCCTCTCTCGTAGGTATCGGAGCCGGCTCTGTGTACTTCCAAGTTCACTCTGGGCGTATGCCGATGATGTCCAACGACGCTCAGGCAGAGCGCAAGGCTCCTCGTTACACCGAGCAGCAGACCTTGGCGCTGGCCGCTTATGTTGCAGCTAACGGCGGCGGCTCGGACATCGTCTACAACGATGATGGAAGCATTGCTCAGGAATCCCTTCGTGGCGCTAACTACAATGGTCAGATTCAGGCCGAAGACGTTGCTAAGGGCTCCGAGCTGTTCCGCATGAACTGTGCATCCTGCCACAACTTCACCGGCCAGGGCGGCGCGCTGTCCTCCGGTAAATACGCTCCTGAGCTCGCGCCCGCTAACGAGCAGGAGATCTACCAGGCAATGTTGACCGGTCCGCAGAACATGCCAAAGTTCTCTGACCGCCAGCTGACTGCAGACGAAAAGAAGGACATCATCGCCTACTTGAAGTCTGCGGAAGAGACTCCGTCTCCTGCCGGTTGGGATCTTGGCGGTCTCGGCCCAGTGGCTGAAGGCCTGGCAATGTGGATTATCGGTATCAGCGCCCTGTGCGCCGCTGCTATGTGGATTGGATCGCGCTCATGAGCAATGTGAAAAAGAATTACACTGACGCAGAGCTCGATAAGATGAGCAATGATGAACTTGCTGCACTTGGTACCGAGCTCGATGATGTCACCGTAGCGTTCCGCAAGGAGCGCTACCCGGTTGAAGGTGACCCCGCAGATAAGCGCGCGGGGCGCAATGTCGCCATCTGGTTGGCAATCTCCGCTATCGGCGGATTGGGCTTCTTGGCTGTTTACCTCTTCTGGCCTTGGCAGTACAAGCAGCTAGGGGAGGACGGCCTTGTTTGGCATACTCTCTACACCCCGCTGCTTGGCATTACCGCCGCACTGTCCATTTTTGGACTCGGCTTTGCCATCGTGCAGTACGTCAAAAAGATTCTGCCGGAAGAGATTTCCGTGCAGCGTCGCCACGATGGCCCTTCGGAAGAAGTTGACCGTCGTACTCTTACCGCTCTCTTGAACGACTCGTGGAAGACCTCCACTCTTGGCCGCCGTAAGACCATCCAAGGTCTGCTCGGTGGTGCGGGCGTACTCTTCGGCTTGACTGTTATTGCTCCGCTGGGCGGCGCAATCCGTAATCCATGGAAGGTTCGCCACGAGGTGAACTACGCCGGTGACGGCACGCTGTGGACCTCCGGTTGGACCATGTACGAGAAGGGCGTAAAGCTTTACCTCGCTCGTGACACCGGCACCATCGCTGAGAAGCACTCTGGTGAGTCCGGAGAGCACTACACCACCGAAGGCGTTACCCGCCTTGTGCGCGTTCGCCCTGAGGACTTGGCCGCCGGTGGCATGGAGACCGTCTTCCCGCTTGCGGAAGAAGACGTCAACGACGGTGACCAGTACGACGCTAAGCGCGACGTGTACGAACACCACATGCACTCCATCCACGGCAACCGCAACGCGGTGATGTTGATTCGTCTGCGCCACTCCGATGCGCAGAAGGCAATCGAGCGTGAGGGACAGGAAGACTTCCACCACGGCGATTACTACGCCTACTCCAAGATTTGTACTCACATTGGTTGCCCAACTTCCTTGTACGAGGCACAAACCAACCGAATCCTGTGCCCCTGCCACCAGTCGCAGTTCGACGCATTGCACTACGGTAAGCCGGTCTTCGGCCCGGCCGCCCGTGCTCTGCCACAGCTGCCTATCACGGTGGACGATGAGGGCTACCTTGTTGCAGAGGGCAACTTCATTGAGCCTGTCGGTCCGGCATTCTGGGAGCGTAAGTCATAATGAGCAATAAACTCGCCCAAATGGGCAACAACATGGACGAGCGCTACAGCGCCGCCGGCGTGCTAAGGACGCAGCTAAACAAGGTCTTTCCGACCCACTGGTCCTTCATGCTCGGTGAGATGGCGCTGTACAGCTTCATCATTCTTCTACTAACCGGTACATACCTAGCGCTTTTCTTCGATCCTTCCATTACGAAGGTCATCTACGACGGCACCTACGCACCGCTGAACGGTGTTGAGATGTCGCGCGCCTATGCAACCGCACTCGATATTTCCTTCGAGGTGCGTGGCGGTCTCTTTGTTCGCCAGATGCACCACTGGGCAGCCCTGCTGTTCATGATGTCGATGGTTGCGCACATGCTGCGCATCTTCTTCACCGGTGCTTTCCGTCGCCCGCGCGAAGCCAACTGGATTATTGGTTGCACCCTTATCCTGCTGGGCATGATCGAGGGCTTCCTCGGTTACTCCCTGCCGGATGACCTGCTTTCCGGTGTCGGTCTGCGCATTATGTCCGCCATCATCCTGGGTCTGCCGATTATCGGTACCTGGCTGCACTGGGCCATCTTCAACGGCGACTTCCCGTCCGACCTGATGCTGGACCGCTTCTACATCCTCCACGTTCTGGTTATCCCAGGCATCATCCTGGGCCTCATTGCAGCCCACTTGATCATGGTTTGGTTCCAGAAGCACACCCAGTTCCCTGGACCGGGTCGCGCAGAGAATAACGTTGTCGGCGTCCGCATTATGCCGGTCTTCGCCACCAAGGCAATTGGTATGGGCATGATGGTCGCTGGTGTCCTGGCTCTGATGTCCGGTGTGCTGACCATCAACGCCATCTGGTTGCTTGGTCCGTACAACCCATCTCAGGTTTCTGCAGGTTCTCAGCCCGATATCTACATGCTCTGGACAGACGGTGTGGCTCGTGTCATGCCTGCTTGGGAGCTGTACCTGGGTAACTACACGATTCCTTCCGCCTTCTGGGTCGCGCTGTTGTGTGGCCTGATGGTCGTGCTGCTTATCACCTACCCGTTCCTGGAGAAGAAGTTCACTGGTGACGATGCGCACCACAACCTTCTGCAGCGACCGCGTGACGTTCCTACGCGTTCTGCAATCGGTGCAGCAGCAATCGTGTTCTTCCTGCTGGTTACTCTCTCCGGTGGTAACGACCACGTTGCGCACTTCTTCCAGATTTCGTTGAATGCGATGACCTGGGTCGGACGTATCGGCCTGATTGTCCTGCCGCCGATTGCTTACTTTATGACCTACCGCATTTGCGTTGGTCTCCAGCGCTCTGACCGCGAGGTGCTCGAGCACGGTATTGCTACCGGTGTCATCAAGCAGCTGCCTAACGGTGCCTTCATTGAGGTCCACCAGCCGCTCGGCCCGGTTGATGAGCACGGCCACGCAGTACCGCTTGAGTACGCAGGCGCTCAGGTGCCGAAGCAGCTTAACCACCTCGGTTACGCTGACTCCGAGATTCAGGGCACCTTCAGCCCGGACGATCCGGAACTCATGCGCCGCGTTCACGAGATTCACGAGGAGAACCACGAAGAGGAAGCGGAGATGTTCCGTCGCCTCAACGAGGCCAACCGCCGTGATGACGAGGAAAACGGTCGCATCTAACCTTTCCTTGGGTTAGCTCGATACACGCTCACTAAACGAGCCCGCTAAGCCACCAATACTTGGTGGTAAGCGGGCTCGTTTCAGTTTTGGGACCGTCGCTTTTTAAGGAATCGCGGCTTACTGTTGCTGGGCTATCGAGCTAGGAGTCGGCACATAATGCAGACATCCTGGGACTGTCTCTTTTGGGCGAAAACCGGATATTTGCCTGAAATAACTTGGTAGATGGCCTCGCACAAACGCGGGGTCAACCTAGGAGGTAAGAACTTCGTCGTCCTTCACATACGGGAATGGAAGTACCGACAAACGCCGGCTCACGCGGAAACGCCTTGTCTAGCGGTGGGCAATAGCGCCAGCCCTGTTAGTTAGCAGTAGGGTAGCCGTCCTAGGAGCATGAGGTTGCCACTGAGCCTGGGATGGAAGATTTCCGTAATGAGGGCCTTCAAACGAGTCCATAGCCGGCATTTGCCTTTAAACGTGGTCTTCAGGGCTTCGGAATAGCTATTGCACACCCTCCAGCCCTCATGTGTTCTTTTCCCGTTGCTTCACTTTTGGACACAGTTAGCACAGTTCTTATTGGCAGCTTTTCTGCTGTAGTCATCACCACTAGAAGCGTGAGACTTACCTAGGTCCTTTGCTACAGCTTTTTGCCGATGCCAGGACTCTTCGAGCGTATCGTCTCCATGAGCAGTCGCAGGATCCACGTTCGTATCCTCTTCGCCATTTCGCCTGGGTAATTTAAGAGCACCGTGCTCTGTGCAGACACTTGGCTTGAGACTCGTCGGGAGCCGGCAGGCGACCGTTCCTCGGAGCGCGAAGAGTAGGCGTTATTCTCCGCCCTTAGATACTGCAGTGAGGTTTTCGTTCGTGCCGGACCTTTAAAACAAGTATTGCCGGCCGCTGCAATGACTAGGCGGACCAAGGCCTTTCTATAGGGGCGCACGCCGTAAAGCGAGGGACCGGGCTAGACTCATCCTCCTTTGCCCGGTGGGTAGTGGAAGCGGCGTTACCTAACAGGGCCCAGTGCTTGGCAACAAGCCGGGGGATGGGCCCCTAGGTTTAACGCGCAATAGGCTCGCGGGTTCAGTAAAACCCCGGAGGGGGTACCGCTGCATAGGGCGGCCGGTTTTACGCGATCAGAGGGCGTTAAAGGACGGGGCTGATGGTACGAAAGTGATTGTCACACATAGTATGTGTCGAAAGTCACCAAATATAATTTTTGAACTTGTTGAAGCCCTCGTTTATGGAACGAGTAACCGCCGGAGGTGGGGTACGCCTAGGCTATTGTCCCAGTGTAGGGGCCTTAAAAATCAGTAATAGCTTTATTGAATCTTCGACAGGTCCGGTTTGTCTCGGCTTGGTCAAAATAAGATAACGAACGTGTAACAAAGCTAGATCCGGGGTAGTGAATGGACATTGATTGTGATGATTTCGTAACCTATTCGAGACATTGAGTTACCGCCCGAAAGGTGCTCAATAGGAAATGAAAATTTAAAGCGTCGCATCTGGCTCCTCCTAGTGAGGGGCCGAGTGGAGGAAGGCCTAAAGGAACGGTCTTCTAATGAACACTAGGCCCTAGGGTCAGACCTTTTCTACAAGGAAAGTAGACGCGTAGGAAGATTTGGAGTTTTTCTCGTGGCAAAGCACCGTCGTCAGGGCACTGTAAATACCCGTCGTATCGCATCTACTGCAGCTATCGCTGCAACCGCAGCTGTCGCCGCCCCGGGCGTCGCTCAGGCTGCCGAGGTCGTTGTTCCTAATACCGACTACCGTTTCGAGGTTGCCGGTCTGGAAAACGTCCCGAACATTGACCAGGTCCCAAACATTGACAAGTACGTCCCGTCCTTGGGCCAGGTTTCCAACCAGGGTGGCGACGACTTCGTCGCTGCTGCAGAGCAGCAGGCTGCTCCGGCCCCGTCCACCGTTGGTCAGAAGGCTCTGGAAGCTGCACGCTCCGTCCTTGGCTCGCCGTACGTTTATGGCGCTGCTGGCCCGAACGCTTTCGACTGCTCCGGTTTGACCAGCTGGGCTTACTCCCAGGCTGGCGTTCAGATTCCGCGTACCTCCCAGGCTCAGGCTGCTGGCGGTACCCCTGTTTCCTTGGACCAGCTCCAGCCTGGTGACATCATTTCCTACTACGGTGGCGCTTCCCACGTCGGTATCTACACCGGCAACGGGACCATCATTGACGCGCTTAACTCCGGCACCCCTGTGCAGGAGCGCGACTTGAACTACATGCCGATTAACAATGCCGTGCGCTTCTAATTGGCAGTGATATGACATGCCCTTCCCTTTGTGAAAAAGGGAAGGGTTTTGTTGTGCAACGGCGGCTAAAACCCGCTATAGTAAATTCGATTTTTGAAAATTTTGAGTTGAAGGTCTTTTCGTGTCTAAACGTGTGCTCCCAGCTGCCGCATTAACCGCAGTCCTCGCTGTCACTTCACTTTCTGGCCTCCCGCAAGTTATTGCGCAGGAGGCGGAACCGAACCAAGAGTCTGTTTCTGAAAACGTCGATGATCTGGTCGATCGCGTCGGAGAGGTTGCTCGAAAGGTCTCGGCGAAGAATGAGGAAGTCAAAGAGCTAGAAGATAAGCTCGCGGCCAAGGAAGAAGAGGTCGCTCAAGCGGAGCAAGACTCCGCAGAGGCCCAAAAACGCGTACATGACGCGCAGGGCGATGTCTCCACGCAGCAAGGCCGCGTGGACGACTTGGCACAGTCTCGCTACCGGGGAGACTCCCGTTCCGCCGTTTCGGGTGCGCTGGCTGCGGAAGACCCAGCAGACGCCGTAGAGCGCATGGGATACTTGGGCGCGCTTTCGCGCAAGGCGCAACGCACCCTCGATGCCAAGGCAGATGCAGCCTCAATGGCTGAAGCGGTTCAGCAAGAAGCCGCTGACGCTGCGAAAAAGGTCCGCGAGGAAAAGAAGGACCTCGAAAAGCAGCGCGATGAACTGGTAAAGCAAAAGGATGCGCTGGAAGAGCAGCAGGCAGATATCGAAGCTCAGGTGGATGCGCTGAGCGATGAGCAGCGCGAAGCTTGGGAAGGACAATTCGGCGGCACGGATAAGCTGGATTTCGACTTGGGAGAGATCGCCGATGGCGCTAGCTCTGCGGCTCTGTCCAAGTTGGGTTCGCCCTACGGCTGGGGTTCTGCCGGTCCGAACCAGTTCGACTGCTCTGGCCTGATGTACTGGGCATACCAGCAGATTGGAAAGACCATTCCGCGTACCTCGCAAGCACAAATTGCAGGTGGCACGTCCGTGCCGGTGGATCAGCTGCAGCCCGGCGATATCGTGGGCTACTACCCAGGAGTTACCCACGTCGGAATGTACATTGGCAACGGCCAGGTAGTACACGCCTCGACCTATGGCGTGCCAGTTCAGGTCGTGCCACTCAACTCGATGCCTATTTCGGGGACTGCGCGATTCTAAGTGGCCCGCATACTGCTGGTAACGAATGACTTTCCTCCCAAAGTCGGAGGAATCCAGTCCTACCTGCGGGACTACCTAGAAGCGCTCAACCCAGACGATGTCGTAGTATTCGCTTCGACCCAAGAGCCACCTGAGGACTATGACGCCTCTGTCGCCTACAAAGTCATTCGGTGGCCACACCGCGTGATGCTGCCCACCCCGGCCACCATGCGCCGCATGCAGGAAATCATCCGGCAAGAGGCCATTGAGGTTGTGTGGTTTGGTGCAGCGGCACCGCTGGCGCTGATGGGAAAAGCCGCGCGGCAGGCGGGGGCGCGCCGCGTGGTGGCAACGACGCATGGCCACGAGGTGGGGTGGTCTATGGTTCCACTGGCCCGGCAATGCCTGCGGCTGATTGGCAATAACGCCGATGTCATTACGTATATCTCGGATTACACTCTACGGCGCCTGCGCGGGCCGTTTGGTCCGCACCCGGAGTGGGCTCACCTGCCTTCTGGGGTCAGCCTAGATTCACTTTCCCCCGCAACCCCTGCGCAGCGCGCGGCCGCGAAAGCGGAGTTCGAGGTGAGCGGGCCAACCATCGTCTGTATTTCCAGGTTGGTCCCGCGCAAGGGGCAAGACCAATTATTGCGGGCGATGCCGCAGGTCAGAGAAGAATTCCCCGATGCGCAGCTAATGTTGATTGGTCGCGGGCGCTATCACGACGTACTGCAAGAATTGGCAGAGGTGTACTGTCCCGATGCAGTGATTCAGCCTGCCCCCAGCATTGAGACCGCGCTTCATGCCGCAGATATTTTTGCCATGCCGGCCCGCACCCGGGGCGGCGGCTTGGATGTGGAAGGCCTGGGCATCGTCTATCTGGAAGCACAAGCCTGCGGGCTGCCGGTCGTTGCCGGTGATTCTGGGGGAGCGCCGGAGACCATTACGGAAGAGACGGGGATCGTCGTCAAGGGCGCGTCCGTCGATGAGCTCGTGGAGGCCTTGAAGCAGCTCTTGCGCTCGCCAGAAATGCGTGATCGTATGGGGCAGGCGGGGCGCAGGGACGTTGAAAAGCACTGGAGCTGGGAGATCATGGGGCAGCGGCTGAGAAAGCTTATGGCTTGATGTGACCCTGGCCCGGTTGTCGGTATATTCTGATATCCATGCTTGAAAACAACTCCGCCGATCTTACTATCGGCTTCGATGTCGGTGGCACCAATGTGCGCGGTGGAGTAATCACTCGAGACGGGGAAATCCTTGCGAGTCGCACCATGCCAACCTCGGGGGATCCGCGCCAGCTTAATGATGACCTGGTAGCGATCGTCGAGGAGCTGCGCGCGGACTACCCCGTGGGCGCGGTGGGCCTTGCCGTGGCGGGATTTTTAGACCCAGAGTGTGAGACAGTCCGCTTCGCCCCGCACCTGCCGTGGCGGAATGCCCCGGTCCGGAGAAACCTCGCGGAACGCTTGGGGCTGCATGTCCGGCTGGAGCATGATGCCAACTCCGCTGCTTGGGGAGAATGGCGCTTTGGCGCGGGGCGCGGCGCGAAGGATTGGGTGTTTTTTGCCGTTGGCACCGGCATTGGCGCTACCTTGATGACTCACGACACCATCTACCGAGGCGCCTTTGGCACTGCTCCGGAATTTGGTCATATCGTCGTGGTGCCGAATGGCAGGCAGTGCTCGTGCGGCAAACGAGGCTGCTTGGAGCGCTATGCCTCAGGCACGGCCCTGCCGGATACCGCGCGCGAACTGCGGCCAGACTATGAGACCTCCTTGCCGCCGTATCCCACCGGTGAGCAGGTTGCACGCGCGGCACGTGGGGGAGACCCACTCGGTATTGCGGTAATGGAGAACTTTGGACAGTGGTTGGGCCAAGGCTTATCCATCGTGTCTGATGTGCTCGATCCGGAGCTCATTGTCATTGGCGGCGGGGTGTCCCAAGATGCGGATATGTACTTAGAGGAAGCCACCGCTGCCATGGGCCGGGATATAGTCGGCGCTGGACATCGCCCCCTTGCTCGCGTTGCAACCGCGGAATTGGGTTCGGCAGCAGGTATGATTGGCGTAGCTGACCTGGCCCGCCGCGGCCACTAGAATGAGCGAAGGACGAGCTGGAGATGAAAAACAAATGGTACTGGGCGTTTAAGCACATCTTTTTCGGGCCCGCCCTGCGTGTATGGAACCGCCCTTGGTCAGAAGGAATGGAAAAAATCCCTGCTGAAGGTCCCGCGATTTTGGTATCCAACCATCAAGCGGTGATGGATTCCTTCTTCTTCCCCCTGCTGTGCCCGCGCCAAATTACTTTTTTGGCCAAGTCAGAGTACTTCACCACCCCCGGCCTCGTGGGCGGCATGCAGAAATGGTTTTTTAGCTCCGTCGGGCAAGTTCCCATTGAACGGGATCATGAATCAGCCAGCCAGGCCATGCTCGAGACCGCGCGAAAGATTTTGGGGCGCGGTGATCTCTTTGGTATCTACCCAGAGGGCACTCGGTCCCCAGATGGACGTGTGTACAAGGGGCGTACCGGGATGGGGCGCATTGCCATGGAGACCAATCAGCCGGTCTATCCCATCGCTATGATCAATTCCCGCAAGGCTAACCCGATCGGTTCGTGGATTGTCCGCCCCGCCAAGGTGGGAGTGCGAGTGGGAGACCCCATTTACCCGCATGACTGGGCGCGCGAACACGGCCTGGATCCGCAGCAGCACGAGACCATACGCGCGTTCACGGACATGGTCATGGGGACATTAGCCGAGCTCTCCGGCAACCCCTATGTGGATGTCTATGCGGCTGATGTAAAGGAATCATTAAAGGCCGGCCACGGGTACCCCGCCGGTGCGGAGATTAAAGGGAGGTAATTACAATTCCTCAGGCCCGCTTAGCGTGGCCGGATACCGCAAAAGGAATTTCTATCATCGGCGTGGTGCTCCTACACATCACGCTGAAGGTGCCAGGAGCCGAACAAACGTGGCTAGCAAGTCTCAATACCTATCTCGACCCCCTGCGCCTTCCCCTGTTCTTTCTGGTCTCCGGCTACTTCTCTTATAAAGTCTTTCGTTACAGTTTCGCGGAGTTATTTACCCGCCGGCTCTGGTTTTTCCTCATTCCTTATTTGGTGTGGATGTCCGTGGAGCATATGACCAAACAGCTGGAATACCAGTGGGTTTTCGGTGACTCCTCCATGGGTATGACCGAGATGCTGCAAAATCTTTTACTTGGCCATACGATGGCGTGGTTTATCCACGCGCTCATTTTGTTCAACCTATTTCTGTGGTGCGTGCGCAAATTGCCTGCGTGGGCGGGCATCGGGCTGAGCTTTACCCCCGTTATTTTTATTGCCTGGCAGGAACAGTTTCAGTTTATTGGCAAGGCCATTATGTTCCTTCCCATCTTTGTAGGCGCCGCCTACCTTCGCGAACCGATTACCCGTTTTGCGGCCGCGGCAGAAGAAGTATTCCACGGCTCGTGGACCGTGCGCAGTGTTGGAGCGTATGCCGCGGCCATCGGCGCTTATTGTGCAGGCCTGGCCCTGCGCCACGCGTGGGACGGCAACGAAGCAGACATTGCTTTTAACTGGCCCCTGCTGGGCGCGGACTTTTTGGGTTGGGGAGATATAAACCTATTAGTGCGCTTTGTGGAACAGGTGCTAGAGGTGCCCGCGGGCATTATTGGGGCCGTGCTCATTAGCCACATTCCGTGGATTGCAGAAGGCGTGAAGTTCGTCGGCCGGCACACGCTGCCGATTTATCTCTCGCACCCCATCGGCTTGACCGTGGGCTATGGGTACTACATGGCGCATCATGACTATGCTGTGTCTTTGGCCGGGTCGTGGCCGCTGGAAAATACGTGGTTCTGGATCGCCATGTGCTTTATCTTTACGGCCATTTCTTCCCTGGCGCTGTGGGCGCTGGGGAAGGTCCCTATCCTTGGCTGGACGCTGGTTCCGCCGCGGATCGGTAGGCGCCGCCCCGCCGTAGAGCCAATGGTAGCGAACAAGCAACCAACAACACGGTGATGATGACGTAGTCATTGCCAACGATGTGCTGCCACCACGTCCAATCCAGCTCTTGGTCCTCGGTATGCGGAACCTGCCAGTGGCCGCGGGCGAAAAGCGCCAGCCAGGTGAGAGCGGCGAGAATCCAGCGGCGGCTGGCCACTAGGTAGATGCCCACTAAAACCAGCCAGGTGAAGTGGTGCGACCACGATACGGGGGAGCACAGCAGCGATACGGAGGCTGCCAGGAGCATGAGCACAACCTGGTTACCGTGAGACAGGCGCTCCATGGCAAACCACACGATCGCGATGACGACGATGACGCCAACGAGCCACAGGGTTTCTGCGTTATTGGGGCTGAGGCGGGTAAACAAGCCGCGCAAGGATTGGTTGGCGCTATAGGCTAGGCCGCCGATGCGCTCGGAATCGCGCAGGGTAGAGGTCCAATACTCAATCGAGCTATGTGGATTGGCAACAAAGGCGATGAGGCCGGCGGCCACGAAGGAACCCAGGGTGGTAAAGAAGGCCTTCCATTCGCGTCGGACGAAGAAGACAGCCAAAAAGACCGCCGGGGTGAGCTTGATGGCGATGGCGATGCCGGTCAGGATGCCGCGGGTCTTTTTCACCCATAGCAAATCAATGACCACGAGTGCGGTGAGCAGGATATTGATTTGGCCAAAGCTAAAGGTCTGCGTAATTGGCTCGGCCAGCATGGCGGCAAAAAGCCACCACGCCGCCCATTGTTGGCAGTTGAGGGTACGCAATACCAGCGCAATGCAGCCCCACAAGGCGAGCACGGAGAGGACCGTGATCACCACGGCGGCAGCGGTGAGGGGGATCCACTGGAGCGGGGCGAAGAGCAGGGCCGCAAACGGTGGGTAGGTAAATGGGAGAGAGACGTTGCGGTCGGTGCCTACGAAATAGTCGCGGTTATAAAGGTCGCTGCCGAATCCGGCCCCGCCTTCGCGGTAAACATCGAGGTCAATGTGGTAAAAGGCGCGAAAATCACCGGAGAATAAGGCAGGAATATCGATAATCCACCACAGGGCGGCAAGCGCTGACAGGATTAGGGGGAGGGCGGTGGTCCACAGGGATTTATTATCGGTTCGGCTCACCTGCAAAATTTTACAGCGGCGCGATCGTGGGGCCAATTTCCCGCGCCCATCGCCGCAGCGCTAGGCTTGTACAACGTGCGTTACTTCTATGACACCGAATTTATCGAGGATGGCAAGACCATTGAATTGGTCTCCATCGGCATCGTCGGTGAGAACGGAAGTGAATATTATGCCGTATCCACGGATTTTGACCCGTCCAAGGCCAACTCTTGGGTTAAGGAAAACGTCTTGGCCAAACTGCCCAGTCCCCAGGATTCCGCATGGAAGCCGGCGAGCACCATCCGCACGGAAATCCTGGAGTTTCTAACGCGCAGCTCTACGCCCATTGAATTGTGGGCGTGGGTCGGCGCGTATGACCACGTGGTATTGGCGCAGCTGTGGGGCGACATGGCGAGTTTTCCCAAGCGCCTGCCGCGCTATACTCGCGAGCTAAAGCAGCTGTGGGAGTTCGCCGGGCGTCCTAGCTTGCCGGCCGTGCCTAAGGGCAACCACGATGCGCTTGTCGATGCCCGCCATAACCTCGTCAAATTCCGCGCCTGCACCGAGGTCTTGCCCTTGTCCAAGGGTAATAGAATCAATTTCTAGCAGTTAACTACCAAGCGACAGGCATTAAATGGTTAAATGGAAGAGTGAGTTGGACAGTAGATATTCCCCAAAGTGTTCTGCCTGATCTTCCGCCCTTGCCTGAGGGCATTGAGGAGGTCTTCCAGGACGTCATCAAGCGCGATGCAAAGCAACAGCCCAGTTGGGATCCCACCCAAGCCGATAACGTGCGCAAGATTCTCGAGTCGGTGCCACCCATCGTGGTTGCCCCAGAGATTGAGAAGCTCAAGCTGCAGCTTGCCGATGTCGCACTAGGCAACGCCTTCCTGTTGCAAGGCGGCGATTGCGCCGAGACCTTTGAATCGAATACCGAACCGCATATTCGCGGCAACGTTAAGACCCTGCTGCAGATGGCCGTCGTATTGACCTATGGCGCGTCCGTTCCAGTGGTGAAGCTGGGGCGCATTGCTGGGCAGTACGCCAAGCCGCGTTCCTCGGATACGGACGCGAATGGCCTGTTGAATTACCGCGGGGACATCGTCAATGGCGTGGACCCCACCGATGAGGATCGCCGCCACGATCCTGCCCGCATGATCCGTGCTTACGCTAACTCTTCTGCCGCCATGAACTTGGTGCGCTCTTTGACCTCCTCCGGCACCGCGGATCTCTACCGCCTGCACGAATGGAACCGCGAGTTCGTCCGGAAATCGCGCGCCGGTGCCCGCTACCAAGACTTGGCCCGCGAGATTGAAAATGGCTTGAAGTTCATGAATGCGTGCGGCGTGCAGGACTCCACCCTGCACTCGGCGGATATTTACTGCTCGCACGAGGCGCTGCTCAAGGATTATGAGCGTTCCATGCTGCGCTTGGGCCAAGATGATAATGGCGATACCAAGCTCTATGACCTCTCCGCGCACCAGGTGTGGATTGGTGAGCGCACCCGTGGGCTGGATGACTTCCACGTTAATTTCGCCGCCATGATCGGCAACCCAGTGGGCATCAAGCTCGGACCTGGAGCCACGCCTGAGCAGGCCGTGGAATACGCCGAAAAGCTAGATCCCAACCGCGAGCCTGGCCGCCTGACCATCATCTCCCGCATGGGCCACGACAAGGTTCGTAGCGTCTTGCCGCCCATCATCAAGGCCGTCGAAGATTCTGGGCACACCGTGGTCTGGCAGTCCGACCCCATGCACGGCAATACCTTTACCTCGTCCAACGGGTACAAGACCCGCCACTTCGACAAGATCGTCGACGAGGTGCAGGGCTTTTTCGAGGTACACCGCGATTTGGGCACCCACCCGGGCGGCGTGCACCTCGAGTTCACCGGCGAAGACGTGACGGAATGCCTCGGTGGCGCCGAGGACATCACCGACCTGGACCTGCCGGGCCGCTATGAATCCGCCGTGGATCCGCGCCTGAATACGCAGCAGTCCCTCGAGCTCTCGTTCCTCATCGCTGAGATGCTGCGGAACTAGGGCACCACCTAGACCCAGAGGGAAGGGGTTCCTTCGTAGTAGGAGGAACCAAACCACCACCCGCTGATAGCGACCGCACCGGTAGCCACCGCCACTGCGAGGAGAAAGACCAGCAGTGAGGCGGGATGGCGATTGGTCAGGGGCCGCTCGGCGGGTTCTTCTTCTGCCGCCTGTGCCGGCGGCTGCGCGGGAGAATGTGCTGCTGCACCCACGCCCGCAGCGGGTGCTGGGGCGGGGACAGGAGCCGGGGCCGGCGCTGGTGCTGGAGCAGGAGCCAGCGGCGGCTCGGGGGAATCGTCGGCGGGCGCCTGGGGGACATCGAGGCGCGTTTCAAAGTCTGGCTGCGGCGGATCCGGCTCGGGCTCAGGGGGAATGACCTCGGTGGGCCCGCCGTCTAAATGCTCGGTAGCGCCTTGCGGGATGGTCCGCGTGGGCTCAAATACATCCGTGGCGCCGATGCCGGAATAATCCGTCGGCGTTTGCGCGGTGCGCGCGGCGGCCGCATTGCGGGGAACCGGGATGGTCACCGTGGGCAGATCCAACTCCCGGCAAATATCTTCGATGGCATCGAGGAACTCCCCGGCATCGGCAAAGCGCTCGCGGGGATCGCGGGCGGTGGCGGTGGCCACGAGGGCATCGACAAGCTTGGGCACGCCCTCAGCGCGCGTGGATGGGGCGGGAACATCATCGTAGAGGCGCGCGGTGGCGTGCGCGATCGGGGTATCCCCGGAGAAGGGCACGGTTCCGGTCAGGAGCTCAAAAAGCACGATGCCGGCCGAATACACGTCGGTAGCGGGGGTTATATCCTCGCCGGTGACCTGTTCCGGTGCCAAGTACGAGACGGTGCCGACGATCATATTCGAGGTGGCCTGCGCATTCGTCGCACGGACCAAGCCGAAATCGCCCAATTTCACCCGGTGATGCGAGGTAATGAGCACGTTATCCGGCTTAATATCGCGGTGGATAAGCCCCGTGGAGTGCACCTCGGTTAAGCCTTGGAGCACGCTGCGCAGCGTCGATAATGCGGCAGGAACGGTAAGCGGGCCGCCTTCGGCAAGCAGCTCCCGCAAAGTGCCGCCATCGATAAGCTCCATGATGAGGTAAATGGGCTCGCCATCGGCGGAAAAATCATGAATGGCCACGAGGTTGGGGTGCTGCAAACGCGCCATCGCGCGGGCCTCGCGGGAAAAACGCTTGATAAAAACCGGGTCATCGTCATAGCGCTCATCCATGACCTTTGCGGCCACTTGGCGGCCCAAGCGCATATCCACGCAGCGATAGACGGTAGACATACCGCCGCGGGCGATGGGGCGATCGATGCGGTAACGGTCTTCCAACACGTCACCAATTTCCAACCTAGTCATACCTCCCAGTATGGCCGATCCCCTAGGCCGCGTTAAAGTAGGTGGCGTGACTAACGCAGAAAACTCCCTGAATTCCTTATTGGCCGGCGAAGAGCTGCTCAGCATGCAGCAGGTGGCAGACAAGCTAGGCCTTCCCATCACGCGCGCCTATGACCTGCTCCAGGACCGCAAATTCATTGTCTGGGACTCGCCCGAAGGCAAGCGCGTGCCGCTCGCATTTTTCAATGACAAGGGGAGCATCGCCAAGCATATCACTGGCGTTATCACCGTGCTTACCGATGGCGGCTATGACGACGAAGAAATCCTGCGCCACCTTTTTACCGCAGATGATTCCCTGCCTGGCCGGCCAATCGACGCCCTGCACGGGCACCTGGCGCGCGAGGTCATTCGGCGGGCTCAGGCGTCTGCTTTTTAGCCCAGCGCTTGGGGAGTTGAGGGCCTTTTTGGCTCACGCCATCGAACATCCACTGCGTTGCGGACCAGGACAAAACGATGACGCCAATGACCCAGAACCAGTTATAGAGCTGGTGGTTGCCATCGCCGGAAAAGCTCAAGCTGATAAATAGCGCTACGCCAGAGGTAAACTTCAGCAGCCACAGCGGCGGGCGGAAGGTGCCCATGAGCGTAAAGATGGAGGCGTAGTACCACGGCAGGGTCACCGAGTTGAAGACGAAGGCAACCTGGTAGGCCGCCGCGGTGCCCATAATCGCATCGCGGGCCGTGTGCCGGCTTAGCCACCACACGATGACCAGCCCGATGAGCATGCACACCATCGCGATGGTGCGCAGGACGCCCAGGATGGCGTTATAGGATGCGTCCGGGTCAAAAATGTGGACCGCTGGGACGATGATGTCTGCGGCCAATGTCGGGCCCGCCAAGGGGTTAATCACCTTAGAATTTCCGCTGACCTGGGATAGCCAGCCCCATGAGGTGCCGGAGGCCCAGGTAATAAGCGCCACGGAGGCGATGATTTCCACGGCAGCGATGAGCCCTGAGCAGACGAAAACTACCGCCGTGCGCGCCGCGGTAGAACCCTTGGGCGCGTAGCGGTGCAGCATCAGCCAGACGATGAAGGGGGCTGCAAAGATCGCGGTAGCCTTCATCGCCACCGCCGTGCCGACTAGCAGTAGCGCGGCGTGGAAGCGCTGGTGCAGCGCGGCCAAAAGCCCCAAGGACACCAGGCCGACCATGAGGGATTCATTATGCATGCCGCCAATGAGGTGCAAGATGATGACCGGGTTGGCAACGCCAATCCACAGCGCGACCGCCGGGTCCGCGCCGAGCTTTCTGGCGATGCGCGGGACCGTCCACGCAATGAGGACAAAGCCCGAGAGCGAAAGCAGCTTATAGATGATGATCCCGGCGGTGACGTTATCGCCCACAACGGTGGTCACGATCTTGCCTATCCACAGGTGCAGCGGACCGTACGGGGTGGTGGTATTGCGCCAGTCTTGGGAGACCTCCAGCAGGAAGGGGCCGGGGTTGATGGCGGCGCCCTCGGTATAAGGGTCGAACCCATCGCGGACCATGGCGCCCTGCATGAGGTAGGAATACACGTCCCTAGAAGCCATGGGGCCGGCGAAAAGCAGTGGGGTGACCCAAGCGATAAGGATGCGTCGTAGCTCGCGCACCCCTCCCTCTGGGCGCGGGTTTTTAAGCTGCCGGCGGATAATCATGCGCCCGGCAAGCACCCAGGCGGCGGCGAGGAGGAAAATGCCCACCCAATACAGCACCAACCCAAGGTTGCGCCCGTGACCATAGGAGAAGAAGCCGATATTGAGCGCTTCGAGCACGCCGCCGCGATTGCGGGTCGAGCCGCCGGAAAAGGACGAGAAAAGGAGCACACACGAGGCCACGAGGCCCAGCGGGAGCGCGCGGGGGACTGGCAAGGAGTAGGTTTTGGCCACGGTGATACCTACTTTTGGCGCGTCGTCGCCTGAATGGCCAAGTGCTCTAGCGTTTCCGTGATCTGCGGATCCACGTTCGCCGCACGCAGATGGGCTAACCCGGATTCCGTCAACGCGGTAATGCGGCGCTCAATCTCATCCGGGGCGCCGGAATCCGCAATGATTTGGGACAGGCGCAGCAAGTCCTGCGTATCGGAGGTGCGGCCGATGAATTTCCGCAGGGTAGCGGCGGCACTGGGGTCGCGTTCATCGGCGCGCTGTAGCGCTAAGGCAAGAAGCTCCGTGCGCTTGCCCTCTCGCAGATCGTCGCCGGCGGGCTTGCCCGTAATTTCGGGGTCCCCAAAGACCCCCAGTTGGTCATCGCGGAGCTGATACGCGATGCCGATATCGTGCCCATAGCCGCGGAAAGCCGAGATTAATTCTTCGCTTGCTCCCGCGATGGCAGCGCCCAAATGCAGGGGCCGCTCGATGGTATAGGCGGCGGTTTTATAGCGATTGACGGAATTGCTCAGCGCCACCGATTCCGAACCGGCTGCCTCGAGGGAAATATCGAGCAATTGGCCGCCCAAAACCTCGGTGCGCATTCCCCGCCAGGGCTCGCGCGCACGCTGCAAAGCCTCTGGGCTGAGCCCAGAATCCTGAAACATATCCTCGGCGTAGACCAGCGCAAAATCGCCCACCAAGATGGCCACGGACGTGCCAAAGAATTCCGGATCCCCTAAGAAATCGGACTCCCGGTGAAGGCGCTCTGCTTCCCGATGCACCGTCGGTTTCCCGCGCCTCGTATTCGACGCGTCAATGATGTCATCGTGGATAAGCGCGCAGGCTTGGATGAACTCCAGCGAGGATGCCGCGCGCAGCATCGCCTCTGGGGATTCCGAACCGCGCCCGGCGGCAAGGTAACCCGCCCACGCGTACATGGGGCGCACCCTTTTCCCGCCATCGAGGACGAATGATTCCAAAAAGCTCATGGCGGTACTGACCGGGGCACCGATTTCTGCCACGTGTTCCCGGCGCTGATCCAAGAAGATGGCCAGTTTTTCGCGCACCGCGCCGGGGATATCCGCAAGCTCAGGAATATTCGTCATAGTCACACTTTCACACGATACCGCCTAGAGCCGAGAAGAAATAACGCAGGTTTATAGCGGCAGGCCCACTCCTAAAATGGCAAAGGGCCGGGGATCCGCCGGGTAGCGATGGTGGCGCACGACATCAAAGAAGCCCACAGACCGGTAGAGGCGAAAAGCCCCGTTGGCTTCCCGTGGCGATTCCGGCGTTGATAATAAAGCATATTGGGCAGGGATATTCCACAGCAGCCCTTTTAGTAGCTGCCTGCCTAAACCGTGTCCTTGAAAGGAAGGCAGCACGTGTACTTCGGCCACCTCAAAGTAGCTGCGCAGCATGCCCCATTCGGACTCAGTTATCCCGCCATTGCGGCGCAGGGCGCGGCGCAGTTCGGAATCCCACCAAGTATCTGGTGAGCCTAAAAATCCATAGGCCACTCCCACGACGCCGTTGTCATGCGCAGCGATAAGCGCTGTAAACCCGGGCCGCATGGAATCCGACTGCCAATTGTCCACGCTGCGCGAAAACGTGACCGGGTCATATCCCATGGCCTCGATGTAGATCTCCACGAGTTGGGGAGCCAGCATAGAGAACTCTTGCGGGGTTAAGCGGCGGATTTCGAAACTCACGGTATCTATCACACCAGATACGTGTGGCTACCGGCGGACGAGGGTGGGGGCGGGGTTATTCAGTCGAACAAAGAAAACTATCGAACGTTGTTCGATATGCATCGATTTATGGCTGGTAAAACTCTTGAGTAATTCGAACAGGTGAACTAGAATAGGGGGTAGATGTCCGGTTGGCTACTTAAAGTCAACGGCAATCGAACACGGTTAGTTATTAGCGCAGTACAGGAGAAAAACAATGGCACAGATTATTTCGGCAACGCAGTCCCGCTCTACCGGTCGCTTCGCTGGCAAGCAGGGCGCAAAGCGGGCCCACTTTCTTTTCCAGGCCCGCGAGCTTCTAGATCAGGCCAGAAGCTACGCGGCGGATGGTCGCTTTGACCAAGCGCTAGAGGTGGCTTATCAGTCCGCATTGCGTACGGCGGGTGCGCGAGTAGCCGTGTCGGTGGTCTCTCGCCGCCGGCGCCTGCCAACGAGCGCGTGGGACCGCTTGGCTCTGGTCGGGGCCGAAGAAAAGCAGTGGGCGGAAGCTTTTAAGACCTATTCTCGTACTCGCGCCCGGGTGGGATCTGGCTTGGATGCAACTCCGGATGAGGAGTATGTCTACGGGCTAATGGAGCAGGCGGCGCAATTTTTAGATGAGAGTGAAACCGAGACGATTCTGGGATCCTTTGCGGCATAGCAGCAGCATTGCGGCGCCATAATCACTGTTGAGGGGAATAACTACCTTTTGGGGAACATACTGGTTACTCTGGGCGTTAGTATTGGTAGAAGATATATCGGCCGAAGCCCAGTCCCTAGTTGGAGGAAAAGTGTCTCTTTCTGAGCAGGAGCAACGCACGCTCCGTGAAATAGAGGAATCGTTATTAGCGGACGATCCTAAATTTGGCGCTTCTGTGTCTGAATCTACCTCGATCGGCGGATCCGGCGGCGCAGTTACCCTACGTGGGGTCGCGCTCATCGTGGTTGGTTTGTGCATGCTTGTTGGCGGCGTGGCCTTGGCGCAGCAAAGCTTGTGGTTTATTGCGCTCTCCATCGCCGGATTCCTCGTCATGTTCGCCGCTGGCGTGTGGATGCTCCGCGGCGACCAGCCCGCTAGTGCAGGAAAGAAAAAGTCCACCAATGGGCGGTCAAAGAAAGCAGCCTCGTCTCGTAACAGTGGGGTAGGCAGCAAGTTGGAAGAAAACTTCCGTCGGCGCTTTGAGGAAAGCTAGCTGCGAACTCTTCATTTCCCCAGTCACCAAGAAGGGTGGCTGGGGATTTTTTACGCCTTACCAAAATTTCCCACTTTGCCCCACCTTCTGACCAAAACCGCGGCGCGGTGGGGGCTTGTGGGTGGCAGAGGGTGGTAGCAGGTCGGATATGCAGGCATTGCGCTGTAAGTGGTGTATGAGGTGGGGCGATCTCGATGTTGTAAATGGGGCTAAAGGGGTGGATTTTCGGGGTTGTCAAGGTGGGGCGCGGGATTTCTCCCCACCGTAAAAATACCCTTTTAACTGCACATATTTTTTGAGTTATTAAGAATATGGCGATTTAAGTGGGGTATGTGGGGGAACGTGGGGTAGAGTGGGGCGCAGCGGAGGAATGGGGTTGAAAAACTCTCTTCTGACGTGAGGGAATCCGGAGTTGTCGAGTGAGGAAGGTGGACGCCGGGATGTTTCTCGGAACCTACACTCCGAAGCTTGATGACAAAGGGCGCTTAACGCTTCCTGCAAAATTTCGCGACGAGCTCGCCGGTGGCCTGATGGTTACCAAGGGGCAGGACCATTCTTTGGCCGTGTACCCGCGCGAAGAGTTCGCCGAACGCGCACGGAAGGCTGCGGCGGTTTCTCGAACCAACCCGGAAGCGCGCGCTTTCATTCGTAACTTGGCGGCAAGTGCGGACGAACAGCGGCCCGACGGGCATGGTCGCATCACCTTGTCCGCAGGCCACCGTGAGTACGCGGGCTTGTCCAAAGAGTGCGTGGTGGTTGGCTCAGTAGATTTCCTCGAAATTTGGGATGCAGCCGCGTGGGCTGAGTATCAATCGCAAACTGAAGATGCTTATTCGGCAGCAGATGCCGATGACGTACTTGCGGGCTTGCTGTAAAAGCCCGCATCTCGAGTGCGTGTAAGGACTCTGTCCGAGGCGGATGATTCTGGTGTACTTCCCCGATATCAGAAACCTGCCTCGGACAGGGCCCTATATGCACTCGTCGTGCTTTCCACGATAGGAAGTCCTGCACAGCGGAAATAAGAAAGGGGGACGCGGGGAGTAATGGCTACAACTGACCTTAATTACAATGTGGCGGATAACCACGGCCATGTGCCGGTCATGCGCGAGCGCATGGCAGAGCTCCTGCGCCCCGGAGTGGAGGCTGCGGGCTCGCAGGCTGTGCTTGTCGATGCCACCTTGGGTGCCGGCGGCCACAGCGAGTACTTCCTCCAGACCTTCCCGCAGGCACGCGTTATCGGTGTGGACCGCGATGAGCAGGCATTGCGCAATGCTTCGGCCAGGCTAGAGCCCTTCGGCCCGCGTTTTTGCGCGGTTAATGCTCGCTTCGATGAGTTGGGTACCGCCATTGCCCAGGGCGAGGGTGATATCTTTGATGCTGCCCGCGCCCACGGAATCGCGGGAGCCCTCTTCGATTTGGGCGTTTCTTCCATGCAGCTGGATCAGGCAGAGCGCGGCTTTGCCTATAAGACGGACGCACCGCTGGATATGCGGATGGATCCGAGCCACGGGCTTACCGCCGCTGACGTGCTCAATACGTATTCGCACGGGGACCTGGCGCGGATTCTCAAGACCTATGGTGACGAGCGCTTTGCGGGCAAGATTGCCTCCGCTGTGCTCAAGGAGCGCGAGAAGGAACCGTTTAGCACCTCGGGCCGCTTGGTTGAGCTTCTATACTCGACCATCCCTGCGGCAACGCGCCGCACGGGTGGGCATCCCGCAAAGCGCACGTTCCAGGCGCTGCGAGTAGAGGTCAACCGCGAGTTGGAGGCCATTGAAAATGTGCTTCCCGTAATCACCAGTGCGCTTTCCATTGGGGCGCGCGCGGTCTTTATGAGCTACCAGTCCTTAGAGGACCGCCTCGTAAAGGCAGCATTCAAGGAGCTATCTACGTCCACCACGCCTGTCGGTCTACCGATGGACCTGCCGGGCACCGCACCGGAATTCGCCACGGTTACCCGTGGGGCCGAAAAAGCATCTGCGGCGGAAGTAGAAGAAAATTCCCGCGCCGCGTCGGTGCGCGTGCGGGCTCTAGAACGGCTCGAAGGCACGCCAGAATTTTTACCCCCGGGAGGCAAGAAATGAGCACCATCCCACGCCGAAACCAGCACTTGACGGACAGCCGCGACAGAGAGGCCACTCGCAGCATGGGCGCCAGCCGAGACTTCACCACCGGAATCGACACCGGAGTGCCTACCGCTGTGCGCGAGCGCACCGCCCCTAGGGTTACCGGGAAAACGGCGCGCCGGACGGCTCCTAGCCGTACCCGGGTTCCGCACCGCGGGGCGAAGCGGCTTGGTTCGAAGCAGGTCGTCAGCTTCCGCGGCCGGCGGGTGCAACAGCAGACGAAGCAGAATAATGCTTTTACCCGCGTTGCTGTCTTAGCCGTTACCTTGCTGATTGGCGGGGTAGTGCTGGCCATGTGGCTATCTGGTTTGTCCACCTCGCAGACGTTTAAGATCCAGCAGCTAACGGTGCAGGAATCGCAGTTGGATAATCAGATTGAGTCGCTGAACCGTGATGCAGAGAACTTAAGCTCCTCGGCGGATATTGCCCGCCGCGCGGATGAGCTGGGCTTGGCCGTACCCAAGCAACCCGGCGTGACTGAGGTCGGCGGGGATGGCGAGATCATCGCCAAGCGCGAAGGCACTCCTGATACGGAAAAGCTTATCGATGTTAACGGTGAACCCATCCGCCCGGGCCAAGCCTCGAGCGACCCGAAGGATACGGAGGGAATGTCTGATTCCCTTAACGCTGTGCCGCGCGGGCAGCAGCAACATGCGCGCGGTAATGATGCGGACGAGGATCGGGATGAGCACCGCGGCAGCGATAACGACGATAATCGCGATGACGCCAGCGATAATCGCCCCAACCTTCCCGCCCGCGCGCCGTACACCAGCCAGGCCGATTAAACGGACAGAATAAGTGGTGAAATTCTCTGTGCTCGCGCGTGGTAGCGCGGGCACTGCCCATCTTGTAGGGCACAATCGATACACGCAAGAACCTGTGGCGGCGAAGGGAAGGTGACTGAGCACCGTGACTGCACCGAATAATGGTGGCAACCGTGGATACCGTCCGCGGCCGCGCCGCACCGCTAGCTCTGTTGTGCCCCAAAAAGCGATCATGCGCCAGCGCCTGCGCATCATTTTGACCTGTGTTGTCGTCGCCACCGTCGCCTTGGGCGGGCGCCTTGCGTGGGTCCAATTGGTCTGGGGCCCAGATCTTGCGGCAAAGGCTGTTACCCAGCGCGAACGCGTCTATATCGACCCGGCCCGCCGGGGAGAGATCCTGGACCGGGATGGCCAGCGTTTGGCCTATACAATGAAGTCTCGTTCCTTGACTGTCTCTCCCACGCGCCTGCGCGATGAGCTCAAAGAGCAGGCCAAGATGGAAGCCACCTCCGAGGGAAAACTCGAGGGCATGGATGAGGGCAAGAAGGACGAGTACCTCACCAAACAAATGGAAGACAAGCTCAAGGAGATGGCTGAGGGCATCCCGAAGATGATTGAGGATTCGGGTGCCTCTGCCTCCAAGGTTGATGCGAGCGATATTAAAAACAAGCTCAAGGCCGATACCCAGTACGAGGTCTTGGTCCGCAATGTGGACCCAGATGTCGCCGTAGAGATTTCCAATAAGTACCACGGCGTGGCGGCCGACCGGCAAGATATCCGCCAGTACCCAAATGGGGCGATTGCAGAAAACGCTGTGGGCAAGGTCTCTATGGATGGCCACGGCCAATTCGGCTTTGAGGCGGCCCGCGATACCGAGCTGACCGGCATTGATGGGCAGTCAACGGAGGATGTCTCCGCCGATGGGCAGGTCATCCCCGGCACGCTGCGCGATGTTGTGGATGCCGTCGATGGTCGCGATGTCACCCTCACCCTGGATTTGGACCTGCAGACTTACGTCCAGCAAAAGCTGGAAAAGGCCAAGGCCAATTCCCAGGCGGAGGGTGCCGAGGCCGTTGTGCTTGATGCCGCGACGGGCCAGGTGCTCGCCATGGCTAATACCGACACGGTGGATCCGAATAAGAATATCGAAGACCAGCTTAAAGAGGGCAAGGACTTCGAGAACCGTAGCATCTCCCACCCCTATGAGCCGGGTTCCGTTGCCAAGATAGTGACGGCGGCAGCCGCATTGCAGGAGGGTATTACCACTCCGGATGAGGTGCACCAGGTTCCGGGCTCCATCGACATGGCTGGCGTGACCGTCAACGATGCCTGGAATCACGGCACCGAGCCGTATACCACCACCGGCATCTTTGGTAAGTCCTCCAACGTGGGCACCTTGATGATCGCGGATAAGCTTGGCCCCGAGAAATATGCCGAGTACCTGAAGAAGTTTGGCTTGGGCGCTAACACGGGCGTTGAGCTTCCGAATGAATCCGCCGGCACGGTGCCAGACCAAGAGCAATGGTCCGGCGGCACCTTTGCCAACTTGCCCATCGGCCAGGGCCAGGCGTGGACGACGCTGCAGATGGCTAGCGTGTATCAAGCATTGGCCAACGGCGGCGAGCGCATCGAACCGCGCATCATCGACGAGATCAAAGACCCCGATGGCGAGACGGAAAAGCTACCCGAGCCTAAGAAGACCCAGGTAGTGGACAAGGAAACCGCCAAGACTGCGGTGGATATGTTCCGCGCCGTCTTCCAAGATGACGATGCCGGGGTGCAAAACGGTACGGCCGCCAACGCCCAATTGGATGGCTACCAGCTCTCCGGTAAGACCGGTACCGCGCAGAAGGTGGACCCGAATTCCGGGGCGTATTCTAATTCTGCCTACTGGATCACCTTTGCGGGCATTGCGCCTGCCGATGACCCACGATTCGTCGTCGCAGTCATGCTCGATGAGCCCAAATCCGGCGTGGAAGACAATGGCGGCGGCGGCCAGTCTGCGGCCCCAATCTTCCGGGATATCTCTTCCTGGCTGCTTAACCGCGATAATATTCCTACCTCGACACCAGCGCCGCGGATGACCCTGCGGGAACAATAGGAGCTTGAAATGTCTGTTTCCTTAGAAAAACTTGCGCAGCTTTCGCACGGACGCGTCATCGGTGATGGCACCGTTGAGGTCAGCGCGTGCGGCTTGGATTCCGCGAGCCTTCCCGAAGGCGCATTATTTGCCGCCCTTCCGGGCACGCGCGTGCACGGCGCCCAGTTCGTCGGCGATACCAAGGCGGGCGCGGTGCTTACCGATGCCCCCGGGCTCGATCACCTTCGCCAGGCTAACGAAACCCGGCCGATCATCGTGGTAGAAGATATCCGCGCAGTCCTAGGTCCGATTGCAGCAGAAATCTACGGACACCCCACCCGCGATCTCACGGTCTTGGGTATTACCGGCACCTCCGGCAAGACCACGACTAGTTACTTGCTGGAGGCTGGCCTCTTGCAGGCCGGGCACTCCGTCGGCCTTATCGGAACCACCGGCACCCGCATCAATCGCACGCCGGTGCCCACCTCTTTGACCACGCCGGAAGCCCCACGGCTGCAAGAACTTTTCGCCCGCATGAAGGACGAGGGCGTGACTCACGTGGTCATGGAGGTCTCCTCCCATGCTTTGGAGCTCGGCCGCGTGCGCGGAACCAACTTTGCTGTGGCCGGGTTCAGCAACCTCAGCCAAGACCACTTGGATTTCCATCCCACGATGGAGGAGTACTTTTCGGCCAAGTCCCGGCTATTCCTAGGGGAGCAGGCCGCCCAGCGCGCGGTCATCTGTGTTGATGATGAGTGGGGCGAGCGCCTCCGCGGAAAGATAGAAGACGCCGGTTCTCCGGTTACGACGGTGGCAACGCGTACAGGCGATGCCACGATCTCCGCCCGGCAGACGGCTACCGAGGCGACCGGTGCACAGGAGGTTGACCTCAACCTAGACGGCACCGACTATTCCTTCCGGCTACCGCTGCCCGGCGAATTCAATATCGCCAATGCTGCGCTCGCCCTAGGGATGGCTACTGCGGTGGGCGAAGACCCGCAGGTCTTTTTGACCGGCGTGGAAAACGTCGCCGTTCCGGGGCGCATGGAAAGGATCGACCGCGGTCAGGACTTCGTGGCCGTGGTGGATTATGCCCACAAGCCCGCGGCCATCGCGGCGGTGCTCGATACCCTGCGCCTGCAATTGGAGGGCACTACCGGTCGCGTCGGCGTCGTCGTGGGCGCCGGCGGTGACCGCGATAGCACCAAGCGCCCGATTATGGGAGAGGCTGCGGCCACCCGGGCGGATCTCACGGTGGTGACCGATGATAATCCGCGCACCGAGGACCCAGCCGCGATTCGCGCAGCGGTCATTGAGGGCGCTCGCCAGGCCGCACCGGACGCCGATATTCGGGAGCAGGGCTCGCGCGCACACGCCATCGATGAAGTGGTGGATTGGGCGGAGCCGGGCGATGCCATCATCGTCGTCGGCAAGGGCCATGAGGTAGGCCAGCTCGTCGGCGAGCGCACGCTGCACTTTGATGACCGAGAGGAAATGGCGCGCGCCATTGAGGAAAAGCTGGCAGGAACGGCGCATCGCGATACTCTTAGGGATACGAAGGAGTAGTAATGATTCCACTTTCTATTGGAGATATCGCCGCGATAACCGGCGGTAGCCTGGATGGCGTTGATGATCCCGATGAACGCGTGACCGGCTTCGTGGAGTTTGATTCGCGCAAGGTCACCACCGGCAGCTTGTTCGTAGTCCTGCCCGGTGCCCGCGTCGATGGCCATGATTTTGCAGAAAAAGCCATAGAGCAAGGCGCCGTGGCCGTGCTGGCCGCTCGGCCGGTGGGGGTACCGGCGATCATCGTCAAGCCCCAAGGCCGCGTGACCGGTAACGCCGCCAATGCCGATATTTATGCCAACGATGAGGATGGCTCCGCCGCCGCTGTGATCGGGGCATTATCCGATCTCGCGCGCGAGGTGACCTCCCGCCTCGCCGCGGAACAGGGCTTGGATATCGTCGGCGTTACTGGCTCTGCGGGCAAGACTTCTACCAAGGATTTGCTGGCTACCATTTTCCGCGCCGAGGGCGAAACCGTCGCCCCGCCCGGCTCCTTCAATAACGAGGTAGGCCTTCCCTATACCGCCCTGCGCTGCGATGAGCACACCCGCTTCCTCGTGGCGGAAATGTCCGCGCGCGGCATCGGCCATATTCGCCACCTGACCGAGATCACGGCCCCGACGGTGGGCGTGGTGCTCAACGTGGGCACCGCCCACCTAGGCGAGTTTGGCTCGCGGGAGAATATCGCCCAGGCCAAGGGCGAGCTTATCGAGTCCCTGCCCGCCGCGGCAGACGGCGGGGTAGCGGTCCTGAATGCGGACGATCCCTTCGTCGCCTCGATGGCACCGCGCACGCAGGCTAAGGTGGTCTATTATTCCGCCAACCGCCCGCAGGCCGCGGATGCGCAGTACTATGCCACCGATATTGAGCTTGACGATGTCGCCCGCCCGTCCTTTACCTTCCACGCCCCCGGCGTCGAGCCGATGAGCATTAAGCTACAGGTCTTTGGCAAGCACCAGGTCTCTAATGCCCTGGCCGCGGCCGCAGCGGCCATCGAATCGGGCGTGGAACCCGCCGTTGCCGCGCGGGCGCTCAGCGGACACCAGACGAGCTCGGCGCACCGCATGGACGTGCGCACCCGCCGCGATGGCGTCACCGTCATCGATGACTCCTATAATGCCAACCCGGATTCGATGCACGCGGCGATTGCCGCCTTGGCCTATACCTCCGCGGCCCGCCCGGATGCCCGCTCCATCGCGGTGCTGGGGGAGATGGGCGAGCTTGGCGGCGAAGCCGTCGAAGCTCACCGCATCCTAGGATCGGTGCTCTCGAAATACCACGTGGATCACCTCGTTGCGGTAGGAGAAGGCGCGCATACCGTAGCCATGGTGGAGGCCGCGCACGCGCACGGCATCCAGACCGAACTTTGCCCCGATATTGAGGCCGCGACGACGGCCGTAGAAAATATCCTGCGGGTAGCCCCTGCCGGGGTGGAGGACTGGTCCACGCGCGCGGCCAAGGACGTCGTCCTCGTGAAATCCTCGAATGCCCAGCGCTTGTGGCGCGTGGCAGAACAGCTCAATCGCCGTTAGTCCCTATCTCAAGGAGAAAGATCTCTAGCAATGACTCAGATCATTATCGCGGGCGTCGTTAGTTTCCTCGTCGCGATTTTTACCACCCCAGTTTTGGTTCGGTATTTTTCTGGCGTCGGAAAAGGCCAAGAAATCCGCGAAGACGGCCCGCAGCTTCACCTGCGCAAGCGGGGCACCCCGACGATGGGCGGTCTGGCGATCTTGCTGGCCATCACGGTGGCCTACCTCATCGTGGGCATCTATGCCCGCGCAACCGGCAACGGTGGATTTAGCCCCTCGGGGTTATTGGTCTACTTCTTGACCATGGGACTCGGCGGCCTGGGTTTTGCCGATGACTTCATCAAGCTGTTCAAAAAGCGCAACCTCGGCCTTAATAAAACAGCCAAGCTGGTAGGCCAGCTGGCCATCGCGCTCATCTTCGGCATCCTCGCCCTACAATTCCCGGATGCCAATGGGCTAACCCCTGCCTTGACCAACCTGTCCTTCGTCCGCGATTTCGATACGTTCGATATCGCCGTTGGCGGCGCCGTGATTGGCACGATCATTTTCTTGGTCTTTTTATACCTGCTCATCGCCGCGTGGTCGAATGCGGTCAACCTGACCGATGGGCTGGACGGCCTCGCCGCCGGTACCACCGCCATGGTGATGGGTGCCTATACGCTCATTAGCTTCTGGCAGTTCCGCAACTCGTGCTCGATTTCCCCGGCCGCCGGCTGCTACGAGGTCCGCGATCCCTTGGATCTCGCAGTGCTCGCAGCCGCGGGCCTGGGCGGCTGCCTCGGCTTCCTGTGGTGGAATGCCGCACCGGCGAAGATCTTCATGGGCGATACCGGATCGCTCGCGCTTGGCGGCCTCGTCGCCGGCCTTTCTGTGACCACCCGCACCGAGCTGCTGATGATCGTCATCGGCGCCATCTTCGTCATTGAAACGGTCTCCGTGGTCATCCAGATCGTGGTCTTCCGCACGACGGGCAAGCGCTTTTTCCGCATGGCGCCCATCCACCACCACTTTGAAAACGGCGGCTGGGCCGAAACCGCGGTTGTCACGCGTTTCTGGCTATTAAGCGCGATGGCCGCGATGGCGGGCATCTGCATCTTCTACGGCGATTGGCTCTCTGCAGCCAGCTTTGGAAACCTGCAATAAAGTTTTGGCACTAGATACTTAAGGATTGAGGCACTCATCATGGCTGAGCTACCACCTTTTCTGCGCGGGCGCGTCCTCGTCGCAGGAGCCGGCGTCTCTGGCCGCGGGTGCGTGGCGATGCTCGCGCGCCTCGGCGTGGATACCACCGTCGCCGATTCCAACGCCGCGGCCCTAGCGGCCCTGGCGGAAGAGTTCGGCGTGGCGACGGTTTCGACAGACGACCCAGCACCGGGCGAGTATGACCTGGTGGTGACCTCGCCGGGGTGGCGGCCCAATTCCGCCCTCTTAGATTCCTTCCAGGCCGCCGGCGTGGAGGTCATCGGCGATGTCGAGCTGGCCTATCGCCTCGACCGCGCCGAGGTCTTCGGCCCGCAGCGGACTTGGCTGGTTGTCACCGGCACGAACGGTAAGACCACCACCACGGGAATGCTGACCAAAATCATGCAGGCCGATACCGCTCGCAGCGGTCTGCGCGCGCAAGCCGTGGGCAATATTGGCGTCTCGCTATTTGATGCCCTGACCGCCTCCCCGCGGGTCGACGTCCTGTGCGCCGAACTCTCGTCCTTCCAATTGCACTGGTCCAGCGAGCTTCGCCCCGATGTAGGCGTGCTGCTCAACGTGGCCGAAGACCACCTGGATTGGCACGGTTCCTTTGACGCTTATGCCCGCGCCAAGGCCAAGGCCCTGCACGGCACGCGCGCCGTGGTGGGCAAGGACGATGCCGCGGCGGGCTGCTACGCTGAGGGAATCGACGGCGTGTATGGCTTTACCGCCGGCGAGCCGGCCACTGGTGAGGTAGGGGTGAGCGCCGGGCGCTTGGTCTCCAGGCTGGACGGGGAGGACGCCATAGATCTCGCCCCCGCCGAGGGCATCGAGCCGGCGGGCCTTGCGGGAGTCCTCGACGCGGCGGCGGCCGCGAGCGTGGCCCGCTTGGCAGGTGCCAGCCCCGCCGCCATACAGGAAGGCCTAGCCGCCTACGCGGTGGCCGGTCACCGCGGCGCCGTGGTGCACGAGCACGGCGGGATTTCCTATATCGATAACTCCAAGGCCACCAACCCGCACGCGGCCGATGCCGCTCTAGAAGGCTTCGATTCGGTGGTCTGGGTCGCCGGCGGCCAGCTCAAGGGAGCGGACGTGGATGAGCTCATCGCCACCCACGCCGCGCGGTTGAAGGCGGCGGTGCTGGTGGGCATCGACAAGAGCATCATCGCCGAAGCCTTGGCCCGCCGCGCCCCGCAAACCCCGGTTGAGCTCATCGAGGATACCGACCCACAGGTGGCGATGGACGCTGCAGTGCGCACCGCCGTGCAACACGCCGAAGCGGGCGATACCGTCCTCTTGGCACCGGCTGCGGCATCGTTGGATATGTACACCGGAATGGCCCAACGCGGCGACCTTTTTGCCGCGGCGGCGCGGGATATCGCCCGCGCGCATTAGACCTTTTTCAATCTAGGAGACTTCATGACGGCCACCTCCCCGCAGCGCCCCCGCGCAAAGAGCATGCGCGAGCGCATTCGTGATGTGCGCGAACAAGCCCGCCAGCAAGCCGGGCTAGATTATCAGCTGCTGCGCCTGATTATCTTCTCGCTCATTGGTATTGGCGTGGTCATGGTCTTTTCCTCGTCCATGGCTACGTCGCTGACAGAAGATGGTGGCGTGTGGAATCAGGCGCTGCGGCAAACCGCGATGGTTATTATCGGCTTGGGTGCATTCTGGCTCGGCCTCAAAGTTTCCCCGCACACGCTGCGCAAATTCATCCCGTGGCTATTGGCCCTTTCCATTTTGCTGTTGATCGCGGTGCTCATCCCCGGCATCGGTACCGGCCGCGAGGAGGTGGGCTCCCAGTCGTGGATCTACATTGGCCCGATTTCCCTGCAGCCTTCCGAGCTAGCACGCATCACGGTGGGCATGTTCGGTGCCTCGGTGCTCGCGGATAAGGAACACCATTCCCTCAAGCTCTCGGACCCGTTCATGATGTACTCGCTCATCGCGGGCCTCATGTTCCTGCTCATCGTGGGGCAGGGTGACTTGGGCATGGCCCTGTCCTTTGCCCTCGTTGTGGTCTTCACGCTCTTTTTCGCCGGCGTTAACAGGCGCGTGCCCATCATCATCGGCATCCTCTGTGCGCTGGGCCTGGTCGCTGTCTTCCTCATCGGCGGCTTCCGCTCCCACCGTTTCCACACCTATTTCGATGCCCTCTTTGGCAATATCTCCGATACCCAGGGCACGGGTTTCCAGTCTTACCAGGGCTTTCTCTCGCTTGCCGATGGCGGCTTCTGGGGCGTTGGCCTCGGCCAATCGCGTGCCAAGTGGTTCTACCTGCCAGAAGCCAAGAATGACTTCATCTTCGCCATCGTGGGTGAGGAGCTCGGCCTGTGGGGCGGCGCGCTGGTGATTTTCCTGTTTGCAGCCTTGGGCTATGTGGGGCTGCGCACCGCAACCCGCGCGCAGAACCAGTACCAATCCCTGCTGGCCGCGACGCTGACCATTGGCGTGGTGACCCAGGCGTTTATCAATATCGCCTATGTCGTCGGCTTGCTGCCGGTGACCGGTATTCAGCTGCCGATGATTTCCGCGGGTGGTACGGCCGCGATTATTACGATTGGCTCGATGGGCATTTTGTGCAACGTGGCCCGCCACGAGCCGATGCAGATTTCTGCCATGCAGAACTTTGGGCGCCCGCTATTTGATCGCCTCTTTTTCATTGGCGAGCCGCAACCGCTGACGGCGAGGAAGCAGAAAAAGCGGGGCCGGCACGCCCAGCCGCAGGAGACCCGTCCGCGGGTGCGCGACGAGCGCTACGGCCGGCCGGTGACCGGAAGTGGGCGGAGGTATCCGCGCGCCGAGCACCGCCCGAGGCGGTAGGCGCTGGTAGCCTTTAGGCTATGAATTCCACGCCATTTTCCGTCGTCCTTGCAGGTGGCGGCACTGCAGGACATATTGAGCCCGCCCTTGCCGTCGGTGAAGCTTTACGCGAGCGCTACGGCGCCAGGATTACCGCATTAGGGACCGAAAAGGGGCTGGAAAGCGATATTATTCCCGCCCGCGGCGTGGACCTGCGCCTAATTACGCCCGTGCCGATTCCCCGCAAGGTGAGCACCAACCTGGCCAAGTTACCCGTCAAGCTTGCGCGGTCCGTCCGCCAGGCGCGGAAGGTCTTAAAGGACGTGGAGGCCGATGTCGTCTTCGGCACCGGCGGATACGTCTCTGGGCCCGCCTATATAGCGGCGAAGACCTTAGGTATTCCGTTTTACGTCCTCGAGACCAATGCCTTGGCAGGTATGGCCAATAAGCTGGGCGTGAAGCTCGGCGGCATCGGCCTTAATGCCCACGCCAATTCCGGCATGGAGGGCGAGGTCATCGGCATCCCAGTGCGCCCCAGCCTGGCCGCGGCTGCCGGGGATAAGGACGGGAATACCGCTGCGGATGCCCGCACGAAGTGGGATTTAGCGCAGCTGCCCACCATCCTCATTACCGGCGGCTCCCAAGGAGCGGCCAGCATCAACGGCGCCGTAGCGGGCGCAGCGGAGGACCTCACTAAGGACTTCCAGCTCTTGCACGCCTATGGCAAGAAAAACGATTCGCCCAAGCCGTATCCCAACTACGCCGCTCTGCCGTATATCGACGACATGGCCGGTGCGCTCGCCGCGGCGGACCTCGTGGTGTGCCGTTCGGGCGCGATGACGGTGGCAGAGGTTTCCGCCGCGGGCCTTCCCGCCATCTACGTCCCGTTGCCACACGGCAATGGCGAGCAAGCGCTGAACTCGCGCGAATTGGTAGAAGCCGGTGCTGCGGTGCAGATTCCCGATGCCGAATTGGGCTCCGATCGCCTCATCGAAGAGGTCCGCGCCATTCTTGATGATCCAGAGCGCCTGAAATCCATGACGCAGGCCGCCGCCCAGTCTAAGGCGGGGGATGCGGCGAATATCATCGCTGACCGCATCGCCACCCGCGTGCAGGACGCAGAATTGCAGGCCGGAAAGAAGGATAAGTAAATGACCGATCCCGCACAGTACGATCTCAGCCGCGTCCACCTCATTGGCATCGGTGGTTCCGGGATGTCGGGTCTTGCCCGCATCCTCGCCGCACGCGGCGCCGTCGTTACCGGCTCCGATGTGAAGGACTCCACCCCGGTGGAGGTTTTGCGCTCGATGGGTGCCAAGGTGGCCATCGGCCACGCTGCGGACAACCTCAAGCTTTCCGGCGAGCTGCCCACCACCGTCGTCACCTCCTTCGCGGCGATTCCGCAAGATAACCCGGAGCTCGTCGCCGCGCGGGAGAATAATATTCCGCTCATTCGCCGCTCGGATCTGCTCGCCGCGCTGATGGAGGGCCACACCCAGGTGCTGCTGGCGGGCACGCACGGCAAGACCTCGACAACCTCGATGGCCGTGAGCGCCATGCAGCACGCAGGCCTGGATCCCTCCTTTGCCATCGGCGGCCAACTCAACCGCGCCGGCACCAACGCGCATGGCGGCACCGGTGAGGCCTTCGTTGCCGAGGCCGATGAGTCCGATGCCTCGCTCTTGCGCTATAGCCCCGATATCGCCGTCATCACCAACGCGGAGCCGGACCACCTTGACTATTTCCACTCCGCGGACGCCTACTTCAAGGTCTTTGCGGACTTCGCGGACCTGGTCACCCCGGATACCGGCTACCTCGTTGTGTGCGCGGAGGACGAGCACGCGGCTGAGATCGGTGAGCAGGCGCTCAGCCGCGGCATCAACGTCATCGGCTATGGCGGCGCAGAGAAGGCCCGCACCACCTCCGTTCCGCTCGCCGCGACGCTGACCGCGGAGGAGACCACCGCCGCTGGCATGGCGTGTACCGTGCAGCTGTCCCTGCCCGGCGTGGAGGAATCCGTGAGCTACCAGCTGCAGATTCCCGGCCACCACATGGTGCTCAACTCCATGGCGGCGCTAATCGCCGGCGTGCTATCGGGCGGCGATCCCAGCACCATCGCGGAGGGCCTTGCGGATTTCAGCGGCGTGCGCCGCCGCTTTGAGTACCGGGGCAGCGTGGACTGGCAGGGCGGCAGCGTCCGTGTCTTCGACGATTATGCCCACCATCCCACCGAGGTCGCCGCGGTGCTGCGGGCCGCGCGCGCCAAGGTTGCTGCCGAAGGCAATGGCGGGCGTGTTATCGCCTGTTTCCAGCCGCACCTGTACTCGCGCACCATGGAATTCGACGCCGAGTTCGCGCAGGCGCTTGCGCTTGCCGATGCCGCCGTTGTACTCGACATCTACGGTGCCCGCGAGCAACCCGTGGAAGGCATTACCTCCCGCATTATCACCAATAAGATGCCGGAGGAGATGGAGGTTATCTTTGAACCAGACTTTTCCGCCGCGGCCAAGGACGTGGTCTCCATCGCACAGCCGGGCGATATCATCTTGACCATCGGCGCCGGTTCCATCACCCTTGTTGCCGCGGAAATCCTCGATGAATTGCGGGCCCACTAGTGCGGGTGTCGAAGAAGCTCATTTTCGGCATCGTTGGCGGCCTGCTCGCCCTCGTGCTGGTGGTGGGCGCCGCGGTATGGGCGTTGCCCATTTTCAAGGTGAAAAACTTTGAGGTCGAGGGCGTGCACCAGCTCGATTCCGCCCAGGTCCAGGAGGCCGCGGGCGTGCCCGAGGGCGAAAACCTCTTGCGGGTGGATGCACACGAGGCCGCCAGTGGCGTTGCCAGCCTGGACTGGGCGGATTCGGTGACGGTTTCGCGCGACCTGCCATCGACCTTGACCATCTCTGTGCAGGAACATAAACCCGTCGCCTTCGTGAAGCGAGATGACACCACCTACCTCATCGATGACAAGGGCGAGGAATTTACCTCCGCCGAGCCGCCCGAAGGTGCGGTGGAACTTACCGGGGACATCGACAGTGGCTCCACCGAGGCCCAAGACGCGGTAGCTGCCATCGCCGCGCTTTCCGATGACGTGCGCCACCAAGTCGCCACCCTCGAAGTCACCGATTCCTACTCACTGCAGTTCACCATGAAGGATGATCGCCGCATTTTCTGGGGTGCGAGCGATAAAAATAACGACGATAAGGCCCGCGCCTTCGCCACCGTGCTGAAGATGGAGGGCCGAGAATGGAATATCTCTAACCCCGAACTGGTCACTACCCGCGGATAGGGTAGATACCTAGGCGGAGGCCTCGATAGACCCGAAAAATCCCCTGCCGCGCCGCGCCCGAAGCGTATGCGCTGCAGGGTCTTTTATTTTCTCTTTTAGGTGGTGTCAATGGTGTGGAAGTGGCGGACAAAACCGCAGGCCAACAACCCTAAAGTGGTACTTGAGAGTCCCGACACGCGTAAAATGAGCATGAAAATTACAGGTGTGTCGTTAAAGATGGAGGGGAACGCGATTCACGCTCGTGAAGCGCATACAATCCTCGTTTAATGCACGTGCAGACTTAAAGTAGCGAAAGGTGAGACCTGCTCACATGATCTCTTCCAACAACAATCTCGCGGATATCAAGGTCGTCGGCGTCGGCGGTGGCGGCGTCAACGCCGTGAACCGCATGATCGAAGAAGGCTTAAAGGGCGTCCAATTCGTCGCCATAAACACCGACTCCCAGGCGCTGATTTTCTCCGATGCCGATACCAAGCTCGACATCGGCCGCGAGGCCACCCGCGGATTGGGCGCAGGCGCTAACCCTGAGGTGGGCAAGACCTCCGCGGAAGACCACAAGTCCGAAATCGAGGACGCCTTGCAGGGCTCCGATATGGTCTTCGTTACCGCCGGCGAGGGCGGCGGCACCGGTACGGGCGCTGCACCCGTAGTCGCTTCCATCGCGAAGAAGATGGGCGCGCTGACCGTGGGCGTTGTCACCCGCCCCTTCAAGTTCGAGGGCGCGCGCCGTACCCGCCAGGCCATGGCCGGCATCGAGGAGCTGCGCGAGGTTTGCGATACCCTCATCGTTATTCCAAATGACCGCCTGATGCAGCTCGGTGGGGAAGAGCTTTCCATCGTGGAAGCCTTCCGCGCGGCCGATGAGGTTCTGCACAATGGTGTCCAGGGTATTACCAACCTGATCACCATCCCGGGCATGATCAACGTCGACTTTGCTGACGTTCGCTCCGTCATGTCTGATGCCGGCTCCGCCCTGATGGGCATCGGCTCCGCACGGGGCGATAACCGCGCCATGACTGCCGCCGAGCAGGCCATCAATTCGCCGCTATTGGAATCCACGATGGAAGGCGCCAAGGGCGTGCTGCTGTCCATCGCCGGCGGCTCTGACCTGGGCCTGCACGAGGTTAACTCCGCGGCCTCCATGGTCGAAGAGCGTGCCGACGAAGACGTCAACCTCATCTTCGGCACCATCATCGATGACACCTTGGGCGATGAAATCCGCATCACCATCATCGCCACCGGTTTCGATGCCGAGGCCAATGCCGCCCAGGCAGCATCTTCACAGCGTGCTCCCGAGCAGCGCAAGCCCGGCTCGCTCTTTGATAACCGCGACCGCGAGTCCGGCAACTCCGCCACCCCGGCACCTACCCAACCCGCCGCCGATGACTACGCACCGCGCCACTCCTATGAGCCGCGCGCCGGCCAGGACCGTGGCGTAGAAGAACGCCGCGCTGATGAGCGCCGCGTGGACGATCGCCGCTACGACGACCGCCGCGTGGAAGAACGCCGCCCCGAGGAGCGCCGCAGCGAGTCTGGCGGCCTGTTCACCAACTCCGATCGCTTCCGCGAGGAGCGTCGCGAAGACTACCGCCTGTCTCGGCCAAGTCAGCGCCGCGATGATGATGGCGATGATGATCTCGATGTGCCGTCCTTCATGCGCTAAGCGCAAACCGCTACGCTGGTGTGCATGCCAGTAAACGAGGAACATCGCACCAGCCGCCCCGTCCGCATGGTTTTTACCAGCCGTGCAGGCGGGGCGTCTGCATATCCATATGAGTCTTTCAATCTTGGCGGGCACGTCGGCGACGAACCAGCCAACGTCGCGGCCAACCGCGAGCGCCTCCTGCGCGTGACCGGGCTCGAGAATATCGTGTGGATGGAACAGCTCCACACCAATACGGTCACCGTCATCGACGGCCCGCGCGATACCCCGGTTCCAGCCACGGATGCGGTGGTGACCACGCAGCGCCGGCTTGGCCTCGGCGTCCTCGTCGCCGATTGCACGCCCGTGCTGCTTGTCGATGTCCCCGCCGGCGTCATCGCCGCCGTGCACGCCGGCCGGCTCGGCGCCCGCAACGGCATCGTGGTCAATACCGTGCGCGAGATGCAGAAACTAGGCGCTCAGCCGGAGCGAATCCAGGTGGTCATGGGCCCGGCCGCATCTGGGAAAAGCTACGAGGTTCCGGAAGAAATGGCCAACGATGTCGAACGGCGCCTTCCCGGCTCGAAGTGCAAGACCTCGAAAGGGACGTGGGGCATCGACGTGCGCGCTGGGCTTATCCGCCAATTGATGGGCCTGGGCATTACCAATATCGATTCTGATCCGCGCTGCACCATTGAGGACACGGATTTCTTTTCTTATCGCCGCGAAGGAACCACTGGCCGCCAGGCCGGTGTGATTTGGTTGGAGGCTAATCATGAGTAACCGGAAACAAGAACTGGCAGATAACCTCGCCGCAACAAAGGAACACATTAGCGCCATCGCCGCCGAGCATGAGCGCCCGGCACCGCAATTGCTGGTCGTGACCAAGTTCCATCCCGCAGAGGACATCGCCCTTTTGGCTGAGCTCGGGGTGGAAGACGTCGCGGAAAACCGCGAGCAAGAAGCCCGGGCAAAGGCACAGGAGCTAGAGCAGCTGCGCTTTCACATGATTGGCCAGATTCAAACCAAGAAGGCCAACCACGTCGCGCGGTGGGCTACTAGTGTGCATTCGGTGGATTCGGTGAAGCTGGCCAACGCGCTGGACCGCGGCGTGAGCCTGGCAAAAGAACGCGGCCAGCGAGAGAACAACCTCCCAATATTCATTCAGGTTTCTGCCGATGGCGATACGTCGCGCGGGGGAGTAATCCGCGAGGAATTGGATGAGGTGATCGAGTCCGTCGAGGCGGCGGAGCACCTAGAATTCGCCGGGCTCATGGTGGTTCCTCCTCTCGATGCCGATGCGCGGGAAGTATTTTCCACGGTGCGCGCAGACGTGGATCGCCTGTCCGAACGCCTTGGCCGGCAGCTCAAACTATCAGCCGGGATGAGTGCAGATATGGATGCGGCGATTGCTGCGGGCACCGATATTGTGCGTGTCGGAACCAGCATCATGGGAAAGCGCCCAGTAGGTTAAAAATATCGCAAAAGCGCATTTCACAGCGTAAATCACATGAGTCACATCATTCACATTTGCGCGCTTGAACTTGAACAAATTTAGGTCAGAGGGAGACCCAAAATGTCATTCATTGATAGGACGAAGAATTTCTTCGGGCTTGGTCCGATGGATTTCGAAGAAGACGACGCCTACTACAACGACGAGCCGCGTTACGCGGGCAACGGAGCTGCCACTTCTGCGGCCTACGCCCCACGCCGCGCCCCGCAGGCCTATGAGCCAACCCCAGCGCCTGCGCCCGTCGAGGAGAAGTTCGTTCCGACTATCGTGGCAATCTCCTTGACCTCGTTCAACGATGCCGCCAAGGTGGGCGAACCCTTCCGCGATGGCGATGCAGTGGTCTTTGAGCTTACCGATGCCGAGCGCGGAACCGCCAAGCGCTTCATCGACTTCGCCGCAGGCCTCTGCTTCGGCCTGGAAGGCCGCATGCTCAACCTGTCGAAGGGCATGGACACCCAGCGCAAGGTATTCGCCGTCGTGCCTAAGTCCGCTGATATTGCCAAGCCTGAACTAGAGCGCGCCGCCGGTCTGCGCTAGGTTCGCGGGCTAGGTAAAACGACGCACATCCCATTAACCCCCGTACGGTGCGCAATGCGCACGTGCGGGGGACTATTCGATAGGCTGAGTAATCGTGACTGAAATTGGAATTATTCTCATCTTCTTGGTGAGGGTTTATACATGGGTATTGATCGCCCGGATTATTATTGAGATGATTCAATCTTTCTCGCGGCAATTCAACCCGCCGCGCTGGTTCATGATCATCGCTGAGCCCCTTTTCGCCATCACGGATCCGCCGGTCAAGGCGCTGCGCCGGGTCATTCCTCCGCTGCAGATGGGTGGAATCGCGCTAGATGTTTCCGTCTTAGTGCTGTTTTTCATCCTGTCGTTCCTGACGCTTTTCCTGCAGGTAATTTTCTTGTAGGACGACCCCGCATCACCCCGTAACCTGTGGTAGACATTGAGAGTCAGCGTTACGTCCATTATTGTGGACTTTCGGTTACAATAAAATGCGATAATCCGTATCATGAACCACATATAACTTTGTGGGGAAGGTTTAGATAAACTGGAACCGCAGCTCCTAAGGCCCTGGAACCTCCGGGGTTCTATCAACTCGAAGGGGAAGACAAGTCATGCCACTGTCACCAGCTGATGTACACAACGTCGCGTTCAGCAAGCCGCCGATTGGCAAGCGTGGCTACAACGAGGATGAGGTAGATCAGTTCCTCGACCTCGTTGAGGACGCCCTTGCCCAACTGCAGGATGAGAACGAAGACCTGCAGGCGCAGGTGAGCGATCTTAGCTCAGGCGCCAAGGCCGGCGGAGCAGGGGCTGGTGCCGCAGCCGCCGCAACCTCCGGTGCAGATGAAGAAGCTCTGCGCAAGGAGATTGAGGCCAAGCTGCGTGCTGAATATGAAACCAAGTTGGCAGATTCCAAGTCCGAGGTCTCTCGCGCTAAGGAAGAAACCAAGAAGGCCCAGGAGCAGGTAAAGGCCGCCCAGGCCGAGGCCGCAAAGGTCAAGGAAAGCGGTGCCGATGCCACCGCAGCGGGTGCTACCGCCGCCGCTAATACCGCCGAGCTTAAGGCTGCTCGCGACGAGGCAGCAAAGGCCAAGAAGGAAGCCGAGGAGGCTCGCGCAGAGGCTAAGCAGGCCAAGGAGAAGCTGGAGTCTTCCCAGCGCGAGAATGAGAACCTGAAGAAGTCCGCTTCTGCCGCTGGTTCCTCCAACTCGGCCGCCTCCAGCGCCGCAGCGGCCGCCGCAGGTGCTGGTGCAGCACAGGGTGCAGACGGCCTGGCTACCCCTGATACCCACATGCAGGCAGCGCGTGTGCTGGGCTTGGCCCAGGAGATGGCGGATCGCCTGACCTCTGAGGCTCGCGCCGAGTCTGAGTCCATGCTGACCGAGGCCCGCACGGCCGCAGAAAAGCAGCTTTCTGATGCCGACTCTCGTTCTAAGGCACAGCTTGCCGAGGCGCAGAAGAAGTACGACGCTCAGGTGCAGGATGCAGAAACCCGCTCCAAGAAGCTGGTTTCTGAGGCAGAGGAGAAGGCTCAGCAGACCGAGTCCGATGCTTCCTCCCGCGCCGAGGCGCAGATTCGCCAGGCGGAGGAGAAGGCCGCATCGCTGCAGGCCGATGCCGAGAAGAAGCACACCGAAGTCATGAACACCGTCAAGCAGCAGCAGACCGCCTTGGAGGCGCGCATCTCCGAGCTGCGCACCTTCGAGCGCGAGTACCGTACCCGCTTGAAGACCCTCCTCGAGTCCCAGCTGGAAGAGCTCGAGACCCGCGGAACCGCCGCACCAAACGGCGATGCCGGCAAGAACTAAGTAGCCGGTTGGCAGTAACTAAGCCAAAATAGTTACCCGTAGCGCCCACGCCTCTAGGGGAGTGGGCGCTATTGTGGTTTTATCCACCTCGCTATGATTGTTCCCATAGCTACTTTTACCCCCTCTGAGAGGAACTGACATGCTCGTTGCTGCCCTCGTCCTTGCCCTTGTGGCCTTCGTGGCTTTGGTGATGTATGTCTTAAACACCGCCGATTGGGCGTTGTACCTTGTCTTCATCGCAGCGGGCTCCGGCATCGTGTTGTTTATTATCGACTGGGCGCGCAAGTACCGTGCGGATAATAACGCCCTTGAAGAAGACCTGTCCCAAGGCTGGAAACAGAACTAGGCCCAGAGCCGTCCAGGATCGCTCAGCCTTGATCCGGCTGGGTCAGGCTGGGGTAGATTCGGCCATGTTCCGTCAGAAGTATCAGCTCCCGCCATTGCGGCATGCCAAATTAGGCGCACGGCGGCGCCTCGTCTAGCCGGTGGGGTCCAACGCCAGTGCCAGCCGCACTAACCGCACCACCCCAACTGCCCGCACCGCCCGCAATCATCCGCACCATCTGCGGTTTACCGGATCGCGGTTTCCTCGGATCCCTCGGAACCCGCGTCCGGTTCCTGAATCCCGTTCCTGCGGCGGTCCCCTCCGGGGACCCGCCACGAACCCCCGTAAAAGATCTAACTAATCTGGGGGCTCCCACCTGATCGTCCCATTCCGGCGAACGAGGTGCCCGCGCAGTGGCGGGGCATTGGGGTCATCGTCGTTGACCCCGTTGTGGTAGGCGCAGGCTGTGGATAAGTTACCTATGTTGGTCAACCCACCGTGCAACCACGGCTCCAAATGATGAATCTGACATTCGTCTGCGGGCTTGTTGCACCGCGGCCACGGGCAGATTGGGTTTTCTGCCGCGGCCATCAGGCGTTGTTTCGCATTGGCGAAGCGCTCCGTGCGGTACAGGTTCACCGCTCCCTCATAGGGACTAATGAGGGTAATCAGCCCGCGTTCCTTCAGCGCGCGCTCGAGGTACTCGGCGCCGGTAAGAGTAGCGCCATTGGTCATTTGGAGCTGGATTTCCTCGCCATCGCCGTTGATGATGCGCACGTAGTCATCCAGGTTGACCAGGACATTGGTCATCACCGTGGTCTTTACGGCGGAGCCGCCGCCGAAAAAGGTCTGTTCCACTGCCTCGAGCGGCTCCTTGCCGCTCTCTTTTAGCGCGGCATGAAGATCCGCAATAAGCGAGGAACGCGCATCGATGGCCAGGGTCCACGGCGCGTTCTTGCGGCGAATGATGCGCACCCCAGGCTTAACCTTCTTCTTTTTCGCAGGTAGCTTGGATTTTGCCAGTTTTTCTAGATCCGCCGTGCCGGCGTTGGTGGTGCAGAGCTGCTCGCGGAGAAGCCAGGCATCGAAAAGCGTGGGCATCTTGCGGGCATACTTTTCGATGATGGACAACGCCACGATGGAATGGCCATTGCGCCGGGCACCGTCCATGGCTCGCCGGCGCCGGCCGGTGAATTTGGTGTTTCCGCAATAAGCCTCTTTGAGCAGGATAAGCTCCCGCGCCGTGTGCTCCGGCGCGCCATGCGCCCGCAGATCGTCCTCAGACAGGCCAGTGCACCCGGCGACAATATCCATCCCCGGGGCCATAGCTGCTAAGTAATTCTCGAGCGCGGTCATGCTTCATAATCTATGGCCACGCACAACCGCGTACAACAGGAAAATTTCTACCTGTGGATAACTTTTGTGCACAGCGTTCGTGTGGCGCTATACTGGCGGGCACATGCGATGATCCGGCCATCACCGGGGGAGCAATTCAGAAGAACGGTCATAAGGCTCAGTAGAACTGAACGGGTGGGACCGTTATCTCCTTCACCGAAATGAAGCGGAGCTTTCAGCTCAAGCAGGGTGGTACCGCGAGCCACTGGCCCGTCCCTGCATCAAGTTATAGCGTGAAGGAAGACAATGGTGAAAAAGATTTACCCCAAGGTCGATATGACCGGCGGCTCGAGCCGCTTCCCGGACATGGAAGAAGAAGTCCAGAAGTACTGGAAGCAGGACGATACGTTCCAGGCTTCTTTGGAAAAGACCAAGGACTGCCCCGAATACATCTTTTATGACGGCCCTCCCTTTGCCAATGGCCTGCCGCACTACGGCCACCTGTTGACCGGATACGTGAAGGATATCGTGCCGCGTTACCGCACGATGGCCGGAAATTACGTCCCCCGCGTCTTCGGCTGGGATACCCACGGCTTGCCCGCGGAGCTGGAGGCAGAAAAGCAGCTCGGGATCACCGATAAAGCCCAGATCGAGGACATGGGCCTGGACAAGTTCAACGAGTACTGCGCTAAGTCGGTGCTGGAATACACCGATGAGTGGGAAGATTACGTTAACCGCCAGGCGCGCTGGGTGGACTTTGATAATGGCTACAAGACCATGGATATCAACTTCATGGAATCGGTCATGTGGGCCTTCAAGGAGCTGTATGACAAGGGCCTAATCTACAAGGGCTTCCGCGTTCTGCCTTACTCTTGGGCGGAGCATACCTCCTTGTCCAACCAGGAAACGCGCTTGGATGATTCCTATAAGATGCGCCAGGATCCCACCTTGACTGTGACTTTCCCGGTCGCAGGTGCTCGCGAGGGCACCGCGGCGGAGAAGACATTGGCGGATTACCCCGCGCTTGCCGATGCCTCCTTCCTCGCCTGGACCACCACCCCCTGGACCCTGCCGTCCAACGAGGCGCTGGCGGTTCACCCGGAGGTCTCTTACGCACTATTTAAGGCCACCGACGGCGAATTCGCTGGCCGCACGTTCATCATGGCTGAAAACCTGCTGGGTACCCTGGAAAAGGAGCTGGGTGAGGCGCAGGTGCTGGGCACCTTCACCGGCGCGCAGCTTGAGGGCTTTAAGTACGAGCCGAGCTTCGGATTTTTCCCAGACCTGCGCAATGCCTACCAGGTACTGTTGGCGGACTACGTCACCACCGAAGACGGTACGGGTGTTGTCCACCAGTCGCCCGCCTTTGGTGAAGACGATATGAATACCACCAACGAGTACGACATCGAGTTGGTGGTCCCAGTGGATGAGGACGGTAAGTTCACCTCCCAGGTGCCGCCGTACGAGGGTCAGCTGGTCTTCGATGCGAATAAGTCCATCATCAAGGACCTCAAGGCCGCTGGGCGAGTGGTGCGCCACGTCACCATCGAGCACTCCTACCCGCACTCTTGGCGCTCGGGCGAGCCGCTTATCTACATGGCGCTGCCCGCATGGTTTGTGAAGGTCACCGAATTCCGCGATCGCATGGTGGAGCTTAACCACAACAAGATCGAGTGGCTGCCGGAGCACATCCGCGATGGCCAATTTGGCAAGTGGCTGGAAGGCGCCCGCGACTGGAATATCTCCCGCACCCGCTACTGGGGCGCGCCCATCCCAGTGTGGATGTCCGATAATGACGAGTACCCGCGCATGGACGTCTACGGCTCTTTGGATGAGCTGGAGAGGGACTTCGGCAAGCGCCCGGAGTCGCTGCACCGCCCGCACATCGATGAGCTGACCCGCCCCAACCCGGATGATCCCACCGGTAAGTCCACGATGCGCCGCGTGCCGGACGTGCTGGACTGCTGGTTCGAATCCGGCTCCATGCCGTTTGCGCAAAAGCACTACCCGTTTGAAAATAAGGAGTGGTTTGAAACCCACTCGCCGGCGGACTTCATCGTGGAGTACTCCGGGCAAACCCGCGGTTGGTTCTACCTGCTGCACGTGCTGTCCACTGCGCTCTTTGATCGCCCGGCATTCAAGAAGGTCGTGGCCCACGGCATCGTCTTGGGCAATGACGGGCTTAAGATGTCCAAGTCCAAGGGCAACTACCCGGATGTCAACGAGGTCTTTGACCGCGATGGTTCCGATGCCATGCGCTGGTTCCTGATGTCCTCGCCCATCCTGCGCGGCGGCAACCTCATCGTTACCGAGCAGGGTATCCGCGAGGGCGTGCGCCAGGCGCTGCTTCCCATCTGGAATGCGTACACCTTCCTGCAGCTCTACGCCGAGCAGGAGGCGAAGTTCGATACGAGCTCCACGCACGTGCTCGACCGCTACATCCTGGCTAAGACCCACGACCTTGTGGCCAACGTCGATGCAGCGCTGGCGGGGACCGATATCGCCACCGCCACCGAAGAGGTGCGCCTTTTCGCTGACGTGCTGACCAACTGGTACGTCCGCCGCTCCCGCGATCGCTTCTGGGGCGGCGAGGATGCCAACCCGGAGGCCTTCAATACCCTCTACACCGTGTTGGAGACCACCACGTGCGTGGTTGCCCCGTTGCTTCCGCACGTCGCCGAGGTCATCTACCGCGGCCTGACCGGTGAGCGCTCCGTCCACCTGGCTGATTTCCCCAAGGCCGAGGACTACCCCGCGGATGCGGACCTGGTGTCTGCCATGGACGCTACCCGCGCGGTGGCATCGGCTGCGTCCTCGGTGCGCAAGGCCAATAAGCTGCGCAACCGCCTGCCGCTGCCGAAGCTCACCGTGGCCTTCGCGGGTTCGCAGAGCCTAGCGGACTTCGCCGACATCATCCGCGACGAGGTCAATGTCAAAGAGGTTGAGCTTACTGACGATGTCGATTCCGTCGGTACCTTCCAGGTGGTCTGCAACGCCAAGGTTGCCGGCCCGCGCTTGGGCAAGGATGTCCAGCGGGCCATCAAGAATCTTAAGGCGGGCAACTACGAGCGTCGCGGCGATGAGGTCGTGGTTGACGGGGACATCGTCTTGAGCCCTGAGGAATACACCGAGCGTTTGCAGGCGGCGAACCCGGACTCCACGGCCCGCATCGAGGGCCTGGATGGCCTCGTCGTCCTGGATACCGAGGTTACCGAAGAGCTCGAGGCCGAAGGCTGGGCCGCCGATGTCATCCGTGGCTTGCAGGATGCCCGCAAGAACTCCGGCTTCGACGTATCTGACCGCATCTCCGTGGTCCTTTCCGTGCCCGAAGAAAAGAAGGAGTGGGCGCTGCGTCACGCTGACACCATCGCTGGCGAGGTGCTGGCTACGGAGTTCTCCGTAGTCACCGAGCAGCTTGCCGATGCCCACGATATCCTCACCGGAGTCACCGCCACCGTAGCCAAGAACTAAGAGCACACAGGCTAAACGTTAAGCGGCCCGGCCGGATGCTATCTACAGCGTTCGACTGGGCCGCTTTGCGCACTTATCAATCGGTGGGTTCAATATGCGTAAGAATTAAAATAAAAGAAGAAATGGGGATGTGGACTTTGTTGTGGGGCTTGCTGGAGAAGCTGAAGTAATCGGTGGTCTCTGTTTAGCGAGGACGCCATTGTCAGCCTTGACATCATGTACGAAAGCCGTGTTCATTAAGTGATCTCGCACACTTTTTCGGGTATACACTTTTGGGTAAAAAGCAATATGGTTTACTAATCTTGCGTTTAAAAACGTAAATAGCACGATAGAGATCGTGTTATTCCGCTTTCTGCGGTGTCCGCCCGCGCTTTACATTTTTGAAAGCACATCGTGGCATACAGGGCCCGTAGTTCGAAGTACCCCTTGGAAGGTTCGTATGAAACTCAATAAGCGTGTTCTCGCTTCTGCAGCTATCTCTGCATCTCTCGTGGCTACCGCAGTTACCCCAGTTGCTTGGGCTACTGGTGAGCATCTTAACTGTGCACAGAACTTCCGAGCCGGCGTCGATTTCGATGCTGGCATCAATGCCAACGTTGCGGAGCATCTGCAGCGTAACTGCAAGTTGAGTGTGGGTCAGATCACTGAGCTAAGTGTTAGCGAAATGGCACAGACAGCTAGGGAACTCTTGGGGAAAGACAACACGCCTCTTTATTCTGAAGAAGAGTTGAAGCGTTTGTCACATTCTGAGGTTGTCAGGGAAGCGCGGATCAATGGCATTTCTTCCGACGATGATGGCAAGGGTCCTGCTGAAGGCGGACAGCAGTCAGAGGCTCCTCTAATGGTGAATGATGTCAAAGCAGGGGACAGGGAAATCACTGGCTCGGTGTTTTGCTCCCAGGTCAAAAGAAGACAGTTCAAGTTACTTTCCCAAACTTCAGGGCATTAACTACGGACCTACATCTTAAGGAAAATCTGCTGAGGAAGGTGGAGCCTCTAATGGTAAAGCTGTCACCTTTAAATTCGACGTTCCTGAAGGGATTAACCTAAAGGCAGGTGAAACACTACTCTTTAGTTCGCTATATGATTCCTTGGCTCCGGACGATAGCAAGAGCAAAGCCATACCAGTAGTTGTTAAACCTGCGGATGTGGCCGAGGAGGAAGGCCCAGATTCTGGGGACTCTGAAGGCGAATTCCCGTTCGCTGTTTCCGCGGAAGTAAATGACATCAAGGCAGGAGACAAAAAGGTTACCGGTAAGGTTCGTTTGTACCCAGGCCAAGAGGTGGAAATTGAGGCTTATTTCCCCGGCGGAAGGATTCAGACAACCGTCGTGAAGCTGGAGAAAAAGTCTGCACAGAAGGGCCAAGTTCCTGAAGGTGAGTTTGTCCCGTTTGAAATCGATGTACCTGCAGACGTCAAGTTAATGGCAGGTGACAAGGTATCCGTTTCTCCGATCCCTCATGTCACGGATCCGAAAACCGGTGAAAGCAACAGCGTAGGGCTCATTGTGAAGGCTGCTGATAAGGGCAGCGAGTCGCAACCCGACCAGACCTCTGGTAACGGTAATGGCAAGGGCAAAGAGGGAGGCAGCGGTTCCACAAAGCCGGCACAGCCATCGGTTCCGGGCGCTGATGATAGCCCTGGTGCTGGAGAAGGCAGCTCTAAGTTTGGCAAGGTCTTTGAAGTAATTCCTGGTTTGGGTGCTTTGGTGGAAGGTGTTGCCAAGTTCTTCAACAAGAACTCAGGCCTCGCTCGCCTCTTGCAACCGCTGCGTAACTTCTTCTCACTGTTTAAGTTCTAATCTCGTCTGAGTTAGTGGATTAGTGCGGGCTTGATGCGCGGACTAGGCTACCGACAGTGACTGAACCGGAGCCCTCCATGAGGAGGTGCTCCGGTTTCTGTGTTGTCTGGCCAAATGTTGCGGGACTTGGCCTAGCGCACTGGGCCGGGCAGGTGTGACGCGGGCTTGTTTTAGGGACCGGTAAGGCGGTACCAGGTACCGGGGTGGCGGTAGCCGCCCGGTAGCCGGTTT